>NC_007511.1:3000000-3300000 GCF_000012945.1 Burkholderia lata | reverse complement strand
CGCGAGCCGCCGCCCGATCAGGCGGATACGGACCAGTTGAAGCAGTGGGCGCGCGTGCCGCTGTTTTTGTGGGTCAAGGCGCGGCCGATGGATTGATTTGGTAGCCCCGGGGACACAACAACCGACCGAAAGGATGATCCTGTATCCCCGGGGCTACCGGGTTTGCCGAAGCGGCTGTTCCCGGAAGCGATCGTGGCCTTCAATCGGGCCGGGTAATCCGTGACATGGCGCTTGCCCACGTTTCGCCGTTCCGCTCAGCGCGACAACTCCTTCCGGTAGAGCACAGCCCCCGGCTTTGCCGCGACGGTGTCGTAGAGCCGCATCGCCGTGTGATTCGTCTCGTGTGTCTGCCAGTACACGCGTTCGGCGCGATGCGCACGCGCGGCCTCGTACACGGCTTCGATCAGCGCGCGGCCGACGCCCTTGCCGCGCTCGCTGTCGAGCGTGAACAGGTCCTGCAGGTAGCAGGTCGGCCCGATGTGCGTCGTGCTGCGGTGATACAGGAAATGCACGAGTCCGACGAGCCTGTCGTCGCGCTCCGCGACGAACGCGTGCACGGGTTCGTAACCGTCGAAGAAGCGCGACCACGTGAGTTGTGTGACCCGCAGCGGCAGCGCCGTGTCGTCGAAGCGGCCGTAGAAGCGGTTATAGCCGTCCCACAGCGGCAGCCACTGGTCGTAGTCGTTTTCCGTGACCGCGCGTACGGTCAGTCCGGTGTCGTTGGCGTTCATGTTGGCGGACCTGTCGATGAGAAGAGGGCGCGCCGCCGATCCGGCAGGCGCGTCGCAGGTCTCTACGATAGGAAGTTCGAGGCCCCATGGGTAGGCCCATGACGTCGGCATTTCATGGTGCCACGATCCGCACGATTCTCGCGCTGTTGGCCGTCCGTCAGAACCTGCGGTGATCGCGTCGGCTGCGCTTGGGTCTGTCGGGTTCAGCCCCCGTGCAACCCTGATGCTCGCGACTCACCGCGAATCCCGCGCCACTCGCTACGGTCAACATGCAAGAAAAAGATCACGCCCCTTGGGTGCCGCCACCATGTTCGGAATGAGCCGACGGCTCGACTGCAATCGCGATCTTTCCTCGAACCCCGTTGTTGGGGCGTTCGAGCAGCGCGTGCGCGAGCGGAACGTCGGCAAGGGAATAGACCGCACCCACGTGTGGCCGCAGCTGTCCACGCTCGATCAACGCGCTCAACTCATCCAGCTTGCCGCGGTTTTGTCGCGTGAACACGAAGTGATAGCTCGCGTTCTTGCCCCAGGCCTGAATGACGTTTTGCGGCTGGGCGATGTCCACGATCGTGACGACGCGGCCAAGCTGGGCGAGCGCATCGGGGCTGCGCGACAGGGTGTTGCCGCCGATGGTGTCGAACACGACGTCGACGCCGCGGCCACCGGTGTCTCGCATGACGGCGTCGACGTAATCGTCCTTTTCGTAGTCGATGACCACATCCGCACCCAGGCTTCGGGCGAACTCGACGTTTGCTTCGCGCACGGTCGTGAACACCCTTGCGCCGATGGCTTTGGCGAGCTGGATCGCCACATGGCCGACGCCTCCCGCGCCGCCGTGTACCAGAATGCTTTCCCCCACGCGCAGCGCCGCACGCACGACCAGTGCTTCCCAAACGGTCCCGCCAACCAGCGTCAGGCTTGCCGCCTCGAGATGGCTCAGCGACGGCGGCTTCTTCCCGACGATGCTTTCGGCAGCCACGTGGTACTCGGCATAGCTGCCAGGCCCGTCGAAGATTTGCGGGGTGCACCAGACCTCGTCTCCCGGCGAGAAGGCCGTCACACCCGGCCCGACGGCTTCGACCACACCCGATACGTCGTGTCCGGTAATGGCCGGAAGTGGCACCAGGTCCGGATAATCACCCCGTCGGACCTGGTAATCCAATGGGTTGATGGAGGTGGCATGGACCCGGACCAGGACTTGTCCCGCGTGCGGCACCGGCTTGGGCACGTCGCCCAGTTCGAATGATTCCGGGCCGCCAAATGACTTGAGCAACAGCGCTTTCATTGCATATCCTCGTTTCGATAAAAAGGGATATCGGGAATTATCGATATCATGGGGCAAAAAATTACAGGTCTTTCCCGATGGTCCTGGCCAGCGCGCTGATGGCTGCTTCGTTGCGCTTGTAGTAGGTCCACTGGCCGATGCGCCTGACTTCCACCAGGCCTGCTCGTTGCAGCGTCGCAAGGTAATCGGACACCGTCGACTGCGACAGCCCGACGCCTTCCTGAATACTGCTGACGCAGACGCCCACCGTATGAACGTCCCCTTCATCCTGCGGCGGGAAGTTCTTCACGGGATCCTTCAAACCCTGCAGGATTTCAAGGCGTGTCCGGTTCGAGAGGGCTTTGAAGATGTCGAGCAATTCCATGGGCAGCGAGTATATCGAGATTTACCGATATGTCAATGTGAACGCTGGCCGCCGTTTTGTCGAGTCTGGATGGTTCCGGGGCAACGCTCGAATTTGCAAGCCTCCCGTGAAAAGGGAGGCCGTCACGCTTACCCGCGCAGCGGCGGATTGAGTTGCGCGAACGCCTGCTGGCGGCGATACGGGAAGTACGGATAAGGCGCTTCCACCGCGCTCGCCGCGTCGAGCGTCGCGACCTGCGCATCGGTCAGTGCCCAGCCGACCGCGCCGAGGTTCTGCCGCAGCTGTTCCTCGTTGCGCGCGCCGATGATCACCGACGATACCGTCGGGCGCTGCAGCAGCCAGTTCAGCGCGATTTGCGGCACGGTCTTGCCGGTTTCCTCGGCGATCGCGTCGAGCGCATCGACCACGTCGTACAGGCGCGCGTCGTCGACCGGCGGCCCGAAGCTGGCCGTTTCATGCAGGCGGCTGCCTTCGGGCAGTGGCGTATTGCGCCGGATCTTGCCGGTGAGCCGGCCCCAGCCGAGCGGGCTCCAGACGAGCGCGCCGAGCCCCTGGTCGGCGCCGAGCGGCATCAGGTCCCACTCGTAGTCGCGGCCGACGAGCGAGTAGTAGACCTGGTTCGCCACGTAACGCGACCAGCCGTGCTGATCCGCCACTGCCAGCGACTTCATGATCTGCCACCCCGCGAAGTTCGACACGCCGATGTAGCGCAGCTTGCCCGCGCGCACGAGATCGTCGAGCGTCGACATCACTTCCTCGACCGGCGTGCTGGCATCGAACGCATGGAGTTGCAGCAGGTCGATGTAGTCGGTGTCGAGGCGGCGCAGTGCGTGGTCGACGGCGCGGACCAGCCGCGCGCGCGACGTGCCTGCGTCGTTCGGGCCGCTGCCGGTCGGCAGGCCCGTCTTCGTCGAGATCAGCACCTGGTCGCGGCGTCCCTTGATCGCGGCGCCGAGCACGCGCTCCGATTCGCCGTCCGAATACACGTCGGCCGTGTCGAACAGGTTCACGCCGGCTTCGAGGCAGATGTCGATCAGGCGGCGCGCTTCGTCGACGCCCGTGTTGCCCCATGCGCTGAACAGCGGGCCGGTGCCGCCGAACGTGCCGGCGCCGAAGCTCAGGACGGGAACCTTGAGGCCGGAGCGGCCGAGGGTGCGGTATTCCATGGCGGGTTTCCTTGGGGTGATCGAAGTGTCGAGGGGCGGCCGCGTGGCCAGGTGTTGCCACACTGTATCGCTTGCGGATATTTCGGATAATTGGGCAGACTTCGAAAATATCGTTCGGACGAGGCGAATAATGCTGCTCGACAATCTCGCGCTGTTCCTGCGCATCGTGGAGAAGGGCGGACTGGCCGCGGCGGGCCGTGAATTCGGGCTGTCGCCGGCCACCGTGTCCGAGCGGCTGACCGCGCTCGAGCGCCACTACGGCGCGGCGCTGCTCACGCGCACGACGCGAGCGATCAGCCTGACCGACGAAGGCCGCACGCTCGTCGACGGCGCGCGGCGCCTGCTCGCCGAAGCCGACGAACTCGAAAGCCGTGTGCGGCTCGGCGTGCAGACGCTGTCGGGCCCCGTGCGCCTGAGCGCGCCGGCCGATCTCGGCCGCGAGCGGGTAGTGCCGGTGGTCGACGCGTTCCTCGCCGAGCATCCGGGCGTCACGGTCGACCTGCATCTCGGCGACGGTTACGTCGATGTCGTCGGGCAGGGGCTCGATTTCGCGATCCGCCGTGGGGTGCTTGCCGACAGTTCGCTGCGCAGCCGTTCGCTCGGCCGCGCGCGGCGCGTGGTGTGCGCGTCGCCCGCGTATCTCGCGGCGCACGGCACGCCGCAGCATCCGGACGATCTCGCCGCGCACGACTGCATCGTGATGCGCTTCGGGCCGGACCTGTATGCCGAATGGCCGTTCAGCATCGATGGCGAACTCAGGCGCGTGACGGTGCGCGGCCGGCGGGTGGCCAACGATGGCTCGCTCGTGCGCGCGTGGTGCGTCGCGGGGCATGGCGTTGCGCTGAAGTCGCTGGTCGACGTCGAACAGGATCTGGCGTCCGGCGCGCTCGTCGAAGTTTTGCGCGCGTTCTCGCCGGGCGACGTCGACTTGCAGATCGTCTATCCGGGCAACGCCGTGCAACCACGGCGCGTGCGCGCGCTGATCGACAGGTTGGCGCAGGCGCTGGGCGCGGGGTAACGGGCAGGGTTCAGTCGGTCCGTCGAGCGTTGCAGCGTCTGTCCGGACGTGATCGCATCGAAGGCAGGCGTGACGATTGCGAGTACGACAGTCGCAGGCTGAAACCGGCGCTCGATCGATTGCACACATTTCGTCATTTAGCTAATATTCGAAACGTTAATCGAACTCCGCATTCCCATGGACGACGTCACCCGCATCAGCGCACTGGCCAACGAAAGCCGCCTGGCCGTGATGCGCTGGCTCAAGCAGCCGCGCAAGCATTTCCCGCCGCAGCCGCACGGCGATTTCGACGAACTCGGCGTGTGCTGCACGTACATCACCGAGAAGCTCGGCATCGCGCCGGCCACGACCACGCGCCACATGCGCATCCTCGCGGATGCCGGGCTCGTGCAGGCGACCCGCGCCGGCAAGTTCACGTACTACAAGCGGATCGATGGCGCGCTTGAGCAGCTCGGCCGCGATCTTTTGCAACTCTGACTCCCACTGAGGCAACCGACATGGACGAACTTGCATTGCTGGCCGACGCCGACCGGCGCGCGCACGCGTATCTGGCCGCGACGAACGAGCGGCGTGCGTTTCCCGACGCGGCCGCACTGGCCGGCCTTGCGGCGTTCGACGAGCCGCTGCCCGACACGGGCCGCCCGGCCGACGACGTGCTGCGCCTGCTCGACGAGCACGGCACGCCCGCGACCGTCGCGTCGAACGGACCGAACTACTTCGGCTTCGTGATCGGCGCCGCGTTGCCGGCGGCGGCGGCGGCCGAGCGGCTGATGCTCGCGTGGGACCAGTGCGCGTCGTCGTATGCGAATTCACCGGTGGCCGCGACGATCGAGCGCCAGGCCGCGCGCTGGGTCGTCGACGTGCTCGGGTTGCCTGAAGGCAGCGCGGTCGGTTTCGGCACGAGCGCGACGGCCTGCACGCTCGTCGCGCTGGTGGCCGCGCGGCGCGCGCTGCTCGCCCGCAAGGGCTGGGACGTCGACGCGGACGGCCTGATCGGCGCACCTGAAGTGAAGGTCGTGATCTCCGAGCTTGCGCACATCACGGTGAAGAAGGCGCTGCGCGTGCTCGGTTTCGGGATGAAGCGCCTCATCATCGCGCCGGTCGACACGCACGGCCGCATCGACCCGGCGCAATTGCCGCCGCTCGACGACATGACGATCCTTTGCGTGCAGGCGGGCGAAGTGAACACCGGCGAGTTCGATCCGTTCGCGGCGCTGATTCCGCCCGCGAAGGCGGCCGGTGCGTGGGTGCACGTCGACGGCGCGTTCGGCCTGTGGGCCCGCGCGTCGTCGAAGCGCGTGCTGACGGACGGCATCGACGGCGCAGACAGCTGGACGACCGACGGCCACAAGTGGCTCAACACGCCGTACGACGGCGCGATGGTGATCTGCCGCGACGCGGCCGCGCTCGCGACCGCGATGAACAGCGATGCCGTCTACCTGAGCGGCGCACAGGACGCGCAGAAGAACCTGAACCTCGAGTTCTCGCGGCGCGCGCGCGGCATCCCCGTGTGGGCCGCGCTGCGTTCGCTCGGCCGCGCCGGCGTCGCCACGATGGTCGAGCAGCATTGCGCGCAGGCGGCGCGAGTCGCGGACGGGCTGCGTGCCGCCGGCTACGACGTGCTGAACCGCGTCGTGCTGAACCAGGTGCTCGTGCGCGCCGGCACCGACGATGAAACGGCGGCGATCCTCGCGGCCGCGCAGGCGTCGGGCGACGTGTGGTTCGGCGCGACGGTGTGGCAAGGGCGGCCGGCGTTCCGGATCAGCGTGTCGTCGTGGCGCACCGAAGACGCGCACATCGATCGTCTCGTGGCCTTGCTGACGAAACTGCGCGGCGTGCACGTGCGTTGAGTGGCGGCAGCGCGCGCGGAGGTTCACACAATCACGCGCACCGCATACCCCGAATCGTCAGCCCACCGAGTCGGGAAACGCGTTCCCCGCAACCGCCTCGGCCGCAACCTTCAGGCACTCGATGAAATGCAGCGCGGCCGGCGTCAGCAACGCATGCCGCCGCATCACGATCGCGACCGTCAACGCGGGCATCGGCTCGGCGAGATCCAGCACGACGATGCCGCGTGACTTGCGTTCGACGTCGGCGAGCGGCCGCGCGAACACACCGAGCGCGTCCGTTTGCGACACGAGCCCGAGCGTCGCGGCAAACGACGGGCAATGGACCACCCGCTTCGGCACATCGATGCCGAACGGCATGAAGATCGAGCGCACCAGATCGTCTCCCCCGTCGCCGTAGCGCGGCACGCACCATTGCGCATCGACGAGCTCGCGCAGCGAGCGGGCGCGCGCGAGCCGATGCCGGTTTCGCGCGACGACCGCGAACGCCGTCCGGAACAACGGAATGCTCGCGAATTCGTCGGGGTCCGGCATCGCGTTCGACAACTGATGCGTGACGATGAAGTCGAGCGAGCCGTCGCGCAGCCGCGCGAGATCCGTCGCGGTCAGCGCATCGTCGACGTTCAGCGTTGCGCCGGGCAGGTCGCGAGAGAACGCGGCGAACGCGCGCGGCAGGAGCGTCAGCGCGACCGTTGGGCTGACCGCGATCGATACCGAGCCGGTCGTGCCCAGCCGCAACTGCTCGATTTCGTCGCGCGTGCGCTGGATCTCCTCGACGATCAGCCGCGCGCGAATCGCAAACGCGCTGCCATAGTCGGTCAGCGCAATCCCCTTCACGCTGCGCACGACGAGCGGTACGCCGAGTTCCTGTTCGAGCTCGCGCACGATGCTGCTGATCGCCGGTTGCGTGACGCCGAGCGCGCGTGCCGCGCCGCGGATAGTGCGATGCTCGGCGACCGCGAGAAACGCATCGAGCTGCTTGAGCTTCATGAATGATCGGTCCGAATGCGAAGCATGCGCGGGGTTCCGGGCGGAACGCCGGGTGACAAGAAAAAGTTATCGTCCACAACGAAATCTTGGATTTTTCTTATTGGGTCGAGTGTATATGCTCGGTGCTTTTCAGGAGCGGTCACGATGATTCTCGTTAACCAGCAACGGCTGTGGGATTCGCTGATGGAGATGGCGACGATCGGCGCGACCGCGCACGGCGGCAGTTGCCGGCTCGCACTGAGCGACGACGAAGCGCTCGGCCGGCGCCGCTTCATCGCGTGGTGCGAAGCAGCCGGTTGCAAGATCCGCATCGATCCGATCGGCAACGTGTTCGCGCGCCGGCCGGGCACGGAACCCGGCTTGCCGGCCGTGACGTGCGGCAGCCATCTCGACACGCAGCCGCTCGGCGGGCGTTTCGACGGCGTCTATGGCGTGCTCGCGGGCCTCGAAGCGATTCGTACGCTGAACGAGCACGGCATCGCGACGCGGCATCCGATCGACGTCGTCGCGTGGACCAATGAAGAGGGTTCGCGCTTCACGCCCGGCATGATGGGCTCGGCCGTCTATGCCGGCGCGCTGGATCTCGACTACGCACTGGATCGCCCGTGCATGCAGACAGGCGCGCTGCTGCGCGACGAACTCGAACGCACGGGCTTCGCCGGTCCCGCGCGCGAGCGGCAGATGCCGAAAGCGTATTTCGAAGCGCATATCGAGCAAGGGCCGGTGCTGGAGCAGGCCGGTTTGCCGATCGGCGTCGTGACGGGCGTGCAGGGTATCTACGAACTCGACGTCACGGTGACCGGCTTCGAGTCGCATGCGGGCACGACGCCGATGAGCGTGCGCCGCGACGCGATGGGCGTGGCGGCCGCGATGATCGCGGCGATCGTCGAGCACGGCCACGCGTTCGACGACGATGCGCGCGTGACGGTCGGCCATGTCGCGTGCCAGCCGAACTCACCGAGCACGATTCCGGGCAAGGTTCGCTTCAGCGTCGACGTGCGCCACCCGTCGCGGCCGGCGTTGCAGCAACTGGTCGCCGACATCGAAGCGATCTGCGTTGAGCGCACCGCGCTGCGCGGCACCAGCGTGCAGGTGCAGACGATCGCCGAATACGAGCCGGTGGTGTTCGATGCGGAATGCGTCGAGCGCGTGCGGCAGGCAACGGCTGCCGCCGGCTATCCGTACAAGGAGATGTGCAGCGGCGCGGGACACGACGCGGTGAACCTGTCGTACGTCGCGCCTTCCGCGATGGTGTTCGTGCCGTGCAAGGCCGGCTTGAGCCACAACGAAGCGGAAGATGCCGATCCGGTGCACCTCGCGCAAGGCGCGTCGGTACTGGCGAACCTGCTGGCCGATTGCGCGCGCTAGCCACGCGCGATGGCGCGGTTCGCGACATCTCTGCAAGCGTGAAAATGTCGGACAATGGCCGCTGAGCGCGCCACGCGGGCGCAGCGTTCAACCGAACCATTCACGCTTGTGAGATCCCCATGTCGACTCCCTTTCCCCGGGAACTGCTGAAGGCCGCCGATATCGCGAAGATGGAACCGGCGCGTGCGGTGCATTCGCTGAATCCCAATGCCGTTCGTCTCAAACGACAACTCAGCGACCTGACCGGCCTGACGCAATTCGGTATTCACCTGCTCACGCTGATGCCCGGTCACGAATCGGCCGAGTATCACCGTCACCTGTACGAAGAAGAGTTCGTGTACGTGCTGTCCGGTACGGGCGCGGTCACGATCGGCGAGCGCACCGAGGCAATCGGGCCCGGCGATTTTCTGGGCTTTCCGCGCGGCGGTGAAGCGCATACGGTGCAGAACACCGGCGATACGCCGCTGGAGTTGCTCGTCGGCGGGCAACGGCTCGAACACGATGTCTGCGAATACCCGCGAGTCGGCAAGCGGCTTTATATCGCGGGCGAACTCGAAGACTATGTCGATCTGCCGAAGCAGCCTTGATCGCCAATCGTGCATTCAAACCCCCATTCCGCATAAAAACTGAATCAATTGCCGCTCGTTTAGATAAACAAAATAAAAATTCGTAAAAACACGGGGTAGAGAAAACACGTTTATTTGGGCACGCTTGTGCCCATTGTCCGTTCCTGGGCGCCGGCATTTCGACATGCCGGCGCATTGTTTTCCAGGTGTGCGAATTCGGAAATAACGACACGCACCCGGGATTTTCGACCGATCGGCCGGGCAAGCGGAATTCATCAAAAGCATCCTGATTCAAAGCTCAGTAGTTCGAATCAACATCCTGATTCAAGAACGATACGGAGACAGGCGATGTCGAGGAACTGGGGGTGGGGAACGGCGCTGTTGGCGCTGTGTGTTGCGTTGGCTTCTTGCGGCGGCGATGGCGATTCGCCGTCGGTGGCGGCTGCAAACATGTCGGCTGCCGCGCAATCGCAAGGCAATGAAAACGGCAACGGCGGCAACGACAACAGCAACGAAAACGACAACAGCAACGGCAACGAAGCGTCGGAGAAAAACGCCGACCTCCGCGTCGCGCAGTACGTCAATCCGCTGATCGGCACCGACTACGCAACCGACCAGCCGGCCGACCCGGTTGGCTCGGGCCTCGGCGGCGGCACGTTCCCCGGGCCCACCGTCCCGTTCGGGATGATGCAATGGAGCCCGATGACGCCGACTGCCCAATACGACAGCAGCAAGGGCGACGGCTCCGGCTTTTCCGGTGGCTACTGGTACGGCGATACGTCGATCAATGCGTTCAGCATCCTGCATCTGAGCGGCACCGGCTGCTGGGCCAACGGCGGCTACCTGAACGTGATGCCGCAACTCGCGCCCGGCGACGCCGGCACGCCGGCCAGCTTCACTCACGCGAACGAAACCGCGCAGGCCGGCTACTACGGCGTCACGCTCGGCAACCGCATCAAGGCCGAGCTGACGACGACGGTGCGCACCGGCTTCGCGCGCTTCACGTATCCAGCGCTCGCGCAGGGCCAGCAAGCGACGATCGCGATCGATCCGACAGTGCTGAACAATCGCGCGCAAGGCACGACGCGCGACACGATCAGCCAGGTCGGCGACCGCGCGCTGTCGGGCACGATCGCGGGCGGCGGATTCTGCTGGGCCGGACATGCGGTGCCTGTCTACTACTACGCGGAATTCAGCCAGCCGTTCGCGGCGAAGCCGGCGCTGTCGAACAACAGCCCCGTGACCGTCACCTTCAATGTCGACCGCAAGCATCCCGACGTGATGATGAAGCTCGGCGTCTCGTTCGTCAGCGAAGCGAACGCGAAGGCGAACCTGCGCGCGGAGAATCCGGAAACGGATGCGCAAGGCAGCCGGAACTGGCGCTTCGACAAAGTGCGCAGCGCGGCAAGCGCCGCTTGGAATGCGCGCCTGAACGCGATCCAGGTCACGGGCGGCAGCGACGCCGACAAGACGAAGTTCTACACCGCGCTGTATCACGCGTCGCTGCACCCGAACGTGTTCAACGACGTGAACGGCCAGTATCCGGATTTCTACGCGTCGAACAGTGCGTCGACCGCACCGACGCGTCAGGTGGAGAAAGGCCGCACGATGTACGCGAACTTCTCCGGCTGGGACATCGACCGCTCGTTCATCCAGTTGCAGGCGCTGCTTGACCCGGTGCGGACCAGCGACATCGTGCAGTCGCTCGTGCTCGATGCGAAGGCGTGCGGCGCGTTCCCGCGCTGGGCGTACTTCAATACCGAGACGGCCGTGATGCCGGGCGACGCGGGTTCGATCATCGTCGCGAACGCGCATGCGTTCGGCGCGACGAACTTCGACACGCAGGCCGCGCTGTCGATCATGAAGAGCAGCACCGCGCCGGGCGCCGCGTGCGCCGGTACGCCGGTGATGGGCAGCCGCGCGGACTACGACCGGCTCGGCTACGTGCCGTCGTCGGGCTCGGGCGACAACCAGACCGCATCGAACACGCTCGAATATGCGGTGCGCGATTTCGCGGTGTCGCGCTTCGCGACGGCGCTTGGCGATACGGCGACGGCCGGCACGCTGCTGAAGTCGAGCGGCAACTGGCAAAACCTGGTCGATCAGGGTGCGATCCAGCCGAAGACGTCGGCCGGCGCGTGGGTCACCGACGGCACGGGCTTCATGGAAGGCAATTCCGAGCAGTACACGTGGTACGTGCCGCACGATCTCGCCGGCGTGGTCGCGCGGGCTGGCGGTGCCGCACCGGTCGTCAAGCGGCTCGACACGTTCTTCACGCACCTGAACATCGGCACCGTGCAGCCGTATTTCTACGTCGGCAACGAAGTGACGATGGCCGTGCCGTGGGTCTACGCGTGGGCCGGTGCGCCGTCGCATACGCAGCGCGTGCTGCACGCGTCGCTCGCGAACGAGTTCGGCACCGGTGCGGCCGGGCTGCCGGGCAACGACGATCTCGGCGCGATCTCGGGCTGGTACGTGTGGGCCGCGCTCGGTCTCTACCCGGTCGTGCCGGGCGTGAGCGGCGTCGCCGTGTCGAGCCCGCAGTTCGAGAAGATCACGGTGCGCGTCGGGCAGAAGGACGGCAGCTACCGCCTGCTGCACATCGTCGCGCCGGGAGCGGGCTCCAGCGATAGCGCGTCGTTCTATGTGAAGTCGCTGAAGCTGAACGGTGCGCCTTACTCGACCGCGTGGCTGCCGTTCGAGCAGATCGCGAAGGGCGGGAAGCTGTCGTATTCGATGACGGCCGATGCGAGCGCCACGACCTGGGGCACCGACGCATCGGCGATGCCGTCGTTCCCGCAGGCGGCGAGCGCGCCGTAACGGTCGTGGAGATCAACGAGCGGTTCTGGCCAACAGGATCGACGCAGAGAGAGGGAGGGACGAACGGATGAAGCTACGTCATGTGGTGGGTATCGGGTGCCTTGCCGTACTGTCGGGGTGCGGGGGCGATCAGTCGCCGACGGATGCGAGCGTGCTCGCGCAGATGTCGAACGCGCAGGGCAATCAGAACGATCAAGGCAACCAGAACGACCAGGGCGATCAGAACGATCAAGGCGAAAACAGTGGCGCGGCCAAGCGATCGGTGCTGCACAGCGTCGACCCGATGATCGGCACCGCGAATCTCGACATCAACGCGGACTGGAGCAGCGGCGTGCGCGGTCACGGCCACGTGTACCCGGGCGCGACTGTGCCGTTCGGGATGGTGCAGCTCGGGCCGGACACGACCGGCGGCGCACACACGTTGCCGTGGAACTGGGATCGCACGTCGGGCTACCAGTACGACGATCCGCTCATCACCGGCTTCACGCATACGCACCTGTCGGGTACCGGCATCGGCTCGGGCGGCGAAGTGCGGTTCCTGCCGACGCTGGCGCCGGTCGACACCGCGACGCTGGCGAAAGTCGCTGCCGATTCATCGATCACCTACAACGCGTCGTTCAGCCACGACGACGAAACCGCGAGCCCCGGCTACTACCGCGTGAAGATGGCGCCGGTCGGCAGCGGCAACACGCCGTGGAACGTGCAGGGCGCGAAGATCCTCGCGGAGATGACGGCCACCTCGCATGCGGGCGTGCATCGCTACACGTATTTCCCGAGCGCGGCCGCGCAGAAGCGCAGCATGATCGTCAGCATCGACAACCCGATCGGCGGCTCGACCGCGAGCGGCAAGATCCAGGTCATCGACGCGCAGACGATCGCCGGCTGGGAGATCACGAACAACTGGGCGAACAACAAGCCGACGTACTTCGTCGCGCGTTTCTCGAAGCCGTTCGATACGAAGAACGTCGCGTTCAGCGCCGACGGCTTCAAGGCCTACCTGACGTTCGCCGACGGCAACGACAGCAGCGGCGCGGTCACGGTGAAGGTGGGCATCTCGCCGTCGAGCATCGCGGATGCGCAGGCCAATCTCGCAGCGGAAGTCGGCGCGAAGTCGTTCGATCAGGTGCGCGGCGCGGCCGAACGCGTGTGGAGCGCCGCGCTCGACCGGATCCGGATCAAGGGCGGCAGCGCCGACCAGCGCACGATGTTCTACACGTCGCTGTACCGCACGATGCTTGCGCCGACCGTCTACAACAACGCGGACGGCAGCTACGTCGGCACCGATTCGACCAACGACGGCACGACGACACCGCCGACCACGAGCAAGCATGCGAATCCGGGATTCGACTATTCGTCGACGTTCTCGCTGTGGGACACCTTCCGCGCCGAGTCGCCGCTGATGACGCTGGTGCAGCCCGAACGCGTCGACGGCTGGGTGAAGTCGCTGCTCACGCAATTCAAGCAGAACGGCAAGGGCGAATTGCCGGTGTGGCCGCTCGCGCAGACGGAAACCTTCACGATGGCCGGCCACCCGTCGATCCCGCTGATCGCGGATGCGTACCTGAAGCACCTGACGAGCGCGGGCATCGACGACATCTGGACCGCGCTGACGACCACGCAGAGCGCAAGCGCGCACGGCTTCGACCAGTACCGCCAGAGCGGTTACGTGTACGCGGGCGACAACGCGTCGGTGTCGACGACGCAGGATTACTCGTTCGACGACTGGGCGACGGCCGCGGTCGGCAAGGCGGCGGGCAAGAGCACGGCCGACTACCGGCCCTATCTGCAACGCAGCCAGAACTACCGGAACGTGTTCAACCCGGTGCTGAACAACGGCTGGAAGTTCTCGCAGCCGAAGGATTCGCAAGGCAACTGGGTGGCGGGCTTCGACCCGACGGCGGCGGAGAAGACGGACTTCTCCGAATCGAATTCGTGGGTCGATACGTGGAACATCTTCCACGACTTCCCGGGCCTTGTTGCGCTGCTCGGCGGCAAGAGCCAGTTCATCGCGCAGCTCGATCGTACGTTCGATCCGGCCAACCCGCTGACCTTCCTCTACAACCAGGGCTTTCCGGACCTGACCGGCCGCAGCGGCCAGTTCTTCGCGGGCAACGAGCCGGCGAACCACCTGCCGTACCTGTACGACGTCGCGGGCGTGCCGTCGAAGACGCAGGATCGCGTGCGCACGGTGATGGACGACATGTACTCGCTGACGCTGACGGCCGGCGATCGCGCGCTGTTGAGCGGCGACAGCCTGAAGGCCGCGCTGGCCGATCCGCGCCGCGTGCGCGATTCGGCGATTCCCGGCAACGACGATTGCGGGCAGCTGTCCGCGTGGTACGTGCTGTCCGCGCTCGGCATCTATTCGCTGAATCCGGTGGGCGGCGTGTTCTACCTCGGCACGCCGCTGTTCGAGGAAGCGACGATCGACATTCCGGTTGCATCGGGAGGCGGGGACGGCAAGGGCCTGAAGTTCGGCGCGACGCGGCGCTTCAAGGTGACCGCGCATACGGCCGGCGGCGGCGCACCGTCATCGGTGAATCGCTACGTCCAGTCGGTGCGCCTGAACGGCACGCCGCTGCATCGGCCGTACATCACGTACGACGAGATGAAGGCCGGCGGCACGCTCGACTTCGTGATGGGTTCGACGCCGAACGACGCCTGGGTCAGCACCTGGAACGGGCAGGATCCGAACAGCGCGCTCGCGCCGTCGCTGGCACTGGCCGGCAAGTAAGCGATCGGCAAACGGCCCGCTTCGACGCGGGCTGTGTTCCTTCATCCAGCGGCGCCGGTCTCGACCGCGAAGCCGGCCGCCTTCCACTCCGGAAAACCGTCTTCCAGCCGTGCGGCCTTGAAGCCGCGCGCGCGCAATGCGGCGACGGCTTCGACCGCAAACACACAGTACGGGCCGCGGCAGTAGGCGACGATCTCCGTCCCGGCCGGCAATTCGCTCACGCGTGCATCGAGCTCGGACAGCGGAATGTTCAACGCGCCCGGCAGGTGGCCCTCCGTGAATTCGTCGCGCGGACGTACGTCCAGCAGCGTGACGAGGCCGTCCGCGAGCCGTGCGGTCAGTTCGTCGCGCGACACGGGCTCCAGCGCATCGCGCGCGTGGAAGTAGTCGCCCATCACCTTGTTGACCTCGGCGACATTGCGCTCGCCCACGCGGCCGAGCGCCTTCATCAGCACGACAACCTCGCTGTCGCCGGCGAGGCGATACACGATGTGCTTGCCGCGCCGCTCGGTATCGACGAGGCGCGCGCGCCGCAGGATCTGCAGGTGCCGGGATGTGTTCGCGAACGTCATCCCCGACAGCGCCGTCAGTGCCTCGACCGACCGCTCGCGCTGCGCGAGGTGCTCCAGCAGTTCGAGCCGGTTCGGATGGCCGATTGCCTGCGCGACCTCGGCGAGGCTTGCATAAATCGCTTGCTTGGGTCCCGTGCTTGACACGTGGCCTCCCCTCGATTAATCATTCATCAAATTGATTGAATGTTACCGCGTTCGCGGGATGGAGGCAATCCGATGATTCTCAGACTCTTCCTGCATCCCGATACGGGAGGCATTTCATCCCTGTTCGGTTGCGGCGGCAAGGCGACCGGCGCGGTGGTCGGTCCGGTCGCCGATCGGGCGGCTTGCCCGCGCGTCGCGGCGGGCTAGCGCGATGGCAAACGTAGCGATGACGCGCGGCGGACGCGCAGTGGCGCTCGGCCTGCGCGAGAACTGGCGGCAATTCGCGTTGCTCGTGCTGGTCAACGCGTTCGTCGGCGGGATGGTCGGCATCGAGCGCACCGTCGTGCCGCTGATCGGCGCCGAGCAGTTTCATCTCGAGTCGACTGCGCTGATCACGTCGTTCATCGTCAGCTTCGGGCTGGTCAAGGCGTTCGCGAACCTGGTGTCGGGCCAGCTCGCCGATACGTGGGGGCGCAAGCGCGTGCTGATCGCCGGCTGGCTGCTCGGGCTGCCGGTGCCGTTCATGATCATCGCGGCGCCGAACTGGGAATGGGTGATCGCCGCGAACGTGCTGCTCGGGCTGAGCCAAGGGTTCGCGTGGTCGATGACGGTGATCATGAAGGTCGACCTCGTCGGCCCGAAGAGCCGTGGCCTCGCGGTCGGCCTGAACGAATTCGCCGGCTATTTCGCGGTGGGCGCGACTGCGTTCGCGACCGGCTATCTCGCGAGCCGCTACGGGCTGCGGCCGACGCCGATCTATCTCGGCGTGTTCTATGCGATCGCGGGCCTGCTGCTGTCGATCCTCGTCGTGCGCGACACGCGTGACCATGTGCGGCTGGAAAGCGGCCAGCCGGCCGGCGCGCCAGCGCTGTCGTTCCGCGAAGTCTTCATGCTGACGTCGTTCCGCAACCGCAACCTGTTCGCGGCGTCGCAGGCCGGCATGATCAACAACCTCAACGACGGGATGAGCTGGGGCATCTTCCCGCTGTTCTTCACGACGCTCGGGCTCGGCATCGAGCGGATCGGCATCCTGAAGGCCGTCTATCCGGTCGTGTGGGGCAGTTGCCAGATCGTCACCGGGCCGCTGAGCGACCGGTGGGGGCGCAAGGGGCTGATCGTCGCCGGGATGTGGGTGCAGGCGGGCGGGCTCGCGCTGACCGCCCTGACGGGGCAGTTCCGCTGGTGGCTCGTCGCGAGCGTGCTGCTCGGCCTCGGCACCGCGATGGTCTATCCGAGCCTGATCGCGGCCGTGTCCGATGCGTCCGAGCCCGGCTGGCGGGCGCGCTCGCTGAGCGTGTACCGGTTCTGGCGCGATCTCGGCTATGCGATCGGCGCGCTGTCGGCCGGCCTGATGGCCGACCGCTTCGGCTTCGCCGCCGCGATCCTCGTGGTGGCGGCGGTGACGTTCGCGTCAGGGGGCGTCGTCGCGATTATGATGCGGGAACGCCACTGACAGGGTTCCCCGATATGGACGCGCCGCTTCCGCCGATCTCCGCTCCGATTCCCGAAACGGAACCTGAAACCGAAACCGTCGCCGAGCCGCGCGCGTCGCGCCTGCATCGGCCGGTTGCGCTCGTCACCGGTTCGACGTCGGGGATCGGCGCGGCGATCGCGCGCCGCCTGGCGGCGGACGGCTATGCGGTCATCCTGCATTCGCGCAGCTCGGCCGACGTGGGGCGAGCGATGGCGCGCGAACTCGGTGCGGCCTACGTGCAGGCCGACCTCGCCGACGATGCCGAACGCGTGCGGCTGATCCGCGAAGCCGTTGCCGTGCACGGGCGGCTCGACGTGCTCGTCAACAATGCGGGCGTCAGTCGCGTGATTCCGCACGACGATCTTGCTGCGGCGACGCCCGAGGTGTGGCGCGAGATGCATGAGATCAACGTGATCGCACCGTTCCGGCTCGTCGCCGAGGCGGAAGCCGCATTGCGCGAGGCGGCGTCGCATGGGCGGGCCGGGTGCGTGGTGAACGTCAGTTCGCATGCGGGCGTGCGGCCGAAAGGCGCGTCGATTCCGTATGCGGCGGCGAAGGCCGCGCTCAATCACACGACGCGGCTGCTCGCGCGCACGCTTGCACCGGCGATTCGCGTCAATGCGGTCGCGCCGGGGCTCGTCGATACGCCGCTGACTGCCGACTGGACGGACGCGCAGCAGCTCTGGCGCGAGCGCGCGCCGATGCGCCGCGCGGCGACGCCGGACGACATCGCGCAGACGGTCGCGATGCTCGTCGCGTCCGACTACGTGACGGGCGAGATCGTGATGCTCGACGGGGGAATGAACCTGACGTGACGCGGTGGCTCGGTCGTTCGGTGAAGTGGTGAAGTGGTGAAGTGGTGAAGTGGTGAAGCGGTAAGGCGGTAAGGCGGTAAGGCGGTAAGGCGGTAAGGCGGTAAAGCGGTAAAGCGGTAAAGCGGTAAAGCGGTAAAGCGGTAAAGCGGTAAAGCGGTAAAGCGGTAAAGCGGTAAAGCGGTAAGACGGTAAGACGGTAAGACGGTAAGACGGTAAGACGGTAAGGCAGTGATGCGGTAAGGCCGTGATGCAGCCGGGCAACCGCGCGCAGGTACCACGCGCAATCGCCGCGACCGCTGCCTCGCCGACCCGCGCGGATCAGCCGAGGCTCGTCCGCAACCGTGCAAGCGCCTGATCGTGCGTGCGCTCGAACTTCAGCGGCGTGACGGCGACATACCCTTCACCCAACGCAACCGTTTCCGAATCCGCATCGTCGTCGCGCGGCGCGCGGGCGAGCTTCAGCCAGTGATACTCGATGTCGCGCGGGTCGCGCCCCGACACGATCTCGACACCCTGCAGCGTACCGGCGCCCTGGTTCGTTACCTTGAGGCCACGCACGTCCTGCGCGGGCCGCGGCGGGAAATTCACGTTCAGGCACGCGTCGCTGTCCCAGCCGGCCGCAACGAGCCGGCGAATCACGTCCGGCGCGAGCGCGAGCGCCGTGTCCCACGGCACCGCGTTGCGATCGGTGAACGCCTGGCTCAGCGCGATGGCCGGCACGCCGACCAGCATGCTCGTCATCGCGGCACCGACCGTGCCGGAAAACACCGTTTCGGTACCGAGGTTCCCGCCGCGATTCACGCCGGACAGCACGATGTCGGGCCGTGCATCCTTCATCAGGTGGCTGATCGCGATCGCGACGCAATCGCCGGGCGTGCCGCGCACCGCGAAACGGCGGTCGCCCTTGCGATGCACGCGCAGCGGTTCGTGCAGGCTCAGCGAATGCGACGTGCCGCTCTGGTCTTCCGCCGGCGCGACGATCCACACTTCGCGCGCCAGTTGCGTGGCGACCTGTTCGAGCACGTCAAGGCCGGGGGCGTCGATTCCGTCGTCGTTGGTGAGCAGGACACGATCGAACAGCGGGCGGGTTTCTTGCATCGGGACGATCCTCGCGGAGATGGGGATTGAGAGGGAAGTGCAGCGTGGCGCAAGCCACAAGGCTAGCATTCCCGCGTGAGAATCGTCGTGTCGCGCGGTGGGCGCGGATGTGAAAACGGGCGCATCGCGCGCCCGTTGGTCGGTGTTCGTGCCGCGACGTGCGCGGCGGGTCGGAACCGCTCAGCCGAGCAGGTGCCGCAGCAGGCCGGCCGACACGACGCCGACGATGACGGTCGGCAGGATCGACAGGCGCGTCGCCGCGATCAGCGTAATGGCCAGCGCGAGCAGGTCGGCCGGGCGCGTCGACACGAAGGCCGGCGCGATCACCGAGATCAGCACGCAGCCGGGCACGTTCTCCATCACCGACGCCATCCGCGGGCTCAGCGTGCGGTTGCGCAACAGCACGTAGCCGAGGATGCGCGACAGATACGTGGTCGACGCCATCAGCACGATCGTCGCGACCGTGCTGAAATCCGGGAAATCAGGCATCGCGCGGCTCCCACAGCAGCGCGGCGATCAGCCCCGCGCAGGCGCCGGCCGCGACGTACCACGCGCCGGGCACGGCCAGGTGCGTGGCTGCCGCGACGACGAGGCTCACGAACCACGGGCGGCTCGCGCGCATCCCTTTCCACATCCCGCGCAGCAGCACCAGAAACACGGCCGTGAACGCCATGTCGAAGCCGTACTGCTCGACGTTGCCGATCGTCGGGCCGACCGCCGCGCCGAGCGTGGTCATCGAGATCCACGTCAGGTAGAGCCCCACGCAGATGCCCGCGTAATAGGGCACGCTGATGTGCGTGGCCGAGCGGGCCCTTGCGTCGGCGAGCGACATCGCCCAGCTTTCGTCGCACATGAAGAACAGTGCGAAGAACGCGCGGCGGCGCGGCAGGCGGCGGATATACGGCTCGAATGCAGCGCCCATCAGGATGTGGCGCGAATTCACGAGGAACGACATCGCGACGATCAGCGCGATGTGCGGTGGCGAACTCCACAGATGGATCGCCGCGAATTCGGAGCCGCCGCCGAAGTTCATGCCGGTCATCATCGGCACTTCGAACAGGCTCAGCCCTTTTTGCGCGGCCTGCGCGCCCAGCACGAGCGCGAACGGCACGAAACCCAGCATGACGGGCAGCGCCGCGCGCAAACCGCGACCCATCTCGGCGACATAAGCGGGCTTGTCGCGAAGCCCTGACGACGTTGAAACGCTACTGCTCATTACTCCTCCTTCGGGGAAGGAATTGTCTGCTTTTTTGACTCGAATCGGGTTGCGTTGTGGCCAGATTTTTCTCAGAATTTGGCATTGAACGCGTGATACGCGAATTTTTTGGAATCGAATGCCAATGAAACTTGATGCCATCGACCGCCGGATCCTGAGCGCGCTCCAGCGCGACGGCCGCATGCAGAACGTGGAGCTCGCACACGAGGTCGGCCTGTCGCCGTCGCCGTGCCTGCGGCGCGTGCGGCTCCTCGAGGAAGCCGGCGTGATCGAGAAATACGTGGCCGTGCTGAATCCCGCGAAAGTCGGCAAGGGGCTGACGATCTTCACGCGCGTGTGGCTGAAGGGGCAGGACGCGGAATCGGTCAACCGCTTCGCCGAGGCCGTCCAGCAGATGCCGGAAGTCGTCGAGTGCCACCTGATGGCCGGCGATTGCGATTTCCTGCTGCGCGTCGTCGCGGCCGATATCGACGACTACCGGCGCTTCCAGATGGAATACCTCACGCGCATTCCGGGCGTGCTGAGCGTGAAGACCGACATTCCGATGCAGAAGGTCAAGCTCACGTCGGCGCTACCGACCTAGCGCGACGCGCGGGGCATGGCTACGCGACGACGGGTCGACGAACGGTCACGGCTCGGTGACAATCGCTCGATAGACTGACGAATCACGCCGCGTCGAACCGGTTGCCTGAGTGGTTGCGCGACGTTCGATGCGCAAGCAACTAACGGTCAATGTCGACGCGATCGGGCAGGCGGCGCTGCGCGCCGGGTCGTGTGCTGATGCAGATGCGTTTCTTCTTGTCGGGCCATTCATGCAGCCAATCAACACGCCGTGGAATTCGCTGGAAATCGTCAAGCTTGTGCTGGGCGTGCTGACGCCGTTGTCGGTCGCGTGTCTTGGCTGGCTCGTCGCGCGCCGCCTGAAGCGGCTCGAACTCGTGCAGTGGACCAACCAGCGATTGATCGAAAAGCGGCTCGCGCTGTACGACGCGGTCGCGCCGCAGCTCAATGCGTTGCTGTGCTTCTACACGTGGATCGGCTACTGGAAGGACATCTCGCCGGACGACGTGATCCGCGCGAAGCGCGACCTCGACCGCACGTTCCACATCTACCGTTACCTGTTCGACGACGACGTGTACGACGCGTATCACACGTACATCCATGCGCTGTTCGACATGCATACGGGCCCGGGCCGCGATGCGCGGATCCGCTCGCTGATCCAGGCGCCAGACGGCGACCGCAGCGTGCACGGCTCGTATGAATGGAAACCGGTGTGGTCGGACCGCTTCGCGACCGCGAATGTCGTGCCGAAGGACGACGTGCTGCGGCACTACACGGAGTTGATGGAGCGGCTGCGCGTGGCGCTGGGCGCGACGCGCTGAAGGCGTCGGCACCTGCGCACCGCTTCACGCCGGTATCGAAATCCGTCACCGGGCGGCGCGAATACCCGCTCCCGCACATGAAGCGGATGCGGAGCCAGGCTGCTGCTGACATGCTCGCGCCATCTCCACTCGCGCGAGGTCCGTATGGTTGTCGATACCGGCTGCCGGCCGCTTATGATCCGCCCGCCCGAAGCGGGCAGGCGGCGTCTCTTCTCCATTGGTTCTTCTCATCCGCATGACGTGCCGTTGCCGATCGAGCCGGAGGTCGGCGACATCGTCTTCATCCGCGTGACCGTGCGGCCATTTCTCGAAGTGGCGAGCGCGACGCGCTCATGGACGAATCACGTCGGGATCGTCGTCGGCGAGCGCGGCGGTGAACCGCTGATCGCGGAGAGCACGTTTCCGCTGTCGCGCGTCACGACGATGTCGCGGTTTCTTGCGCGCTCCGATCGCGGCGCGTGCGTGATCGCGCGGCTGAAGCAACCGCTCGATGCCGTGCAGCGGCGCCGGCTCGTGGAGGCGGCGATGCGCCGGATCGGCGTGGTCTACGACACGGGGTTCAATCTCGCGTCGCGCCGGCAGTTCTGTTCGCGGTTCGTGCGCGAAGTGGTGCGCGATGCGACGCGGATCGTGCTCGGCGACGTCGAGACCTTCGACATGCTGCTGCGCCGGAATCCCGACCATCCGCTCGGCTTCTGGAAGATCTGGTACTTCGGCCGGATTCCGTGGCACCGCCGCACAGTGACGCCGGCGAGCTTGCTAGGGAGCGGGGCGTTGCGAGTGGTGGCGGACACGCGAGAGCACGTTGAAAACGTGTCCGAAGGTGACGACCCGGACAGCGTCTGACTCAAGCGAGCGCGGTCACGAATCTTTTGTCACCGGCGGACGCCTGCTTGGGCGGCGCATCGGGTGATCGCGCACGCTGGCTCGCCACGAACGCGAGCCAGCACTACTCCACAATGGGCTCGCTCGTTTCCATGCCTTTCGCGATATCGGTCGACGCTACGCTGGCCGCTGGCCGCTTGCCGTGCAGCAAGCATTGCGTCGAGCGCTGCAAATTCCTCGCTGTTCAGTCGTTCGTATTCAGCGCGCAACTCGGGGTCAGACAGTGCGCGTTTGCGCAGATCCTCGTACGTTCCCATACCCAACCTCATTAATTTGATTGCGCCCGTTTGATTCACCGACAGGCTCACGACTATTGCCGCCCCGCCACCGCCAACCGCGCCGCCAGCCCCACGAACACCGACCCGAGCAGATACTGCGGCAGCTTCGACGGGCGGCGGCGCGCGCCGATCCGCTGGCTCAACCGGCTCGCGGACAGGATGACCGCGCCGTTCACGATGAGGCCGATCAGGTTCAGCACCGTCGCGAGCACGAGAATCTGCACGGCGATCGAACCGTGTTCGGGCCGCACGAATTGCGGAAACAGGGCGAGCACGAACAGCGCCATCTTCGGGTTCAGCAGGTTCGTCGTCAGCCCCTGGCGGAAGATCGCCGCGGTCGAGTGGCGACGCTGCGACGCGACGGGCGACAGCGCGGTCGCATCCGAACGAAACGTCTTCCACGCGAGATACAGCAGATAGGCCGCGCCCGCGAAGCGCACGACGTCATAGGCGAGCGGCACCGCGACGAACAGCTGCGACAGCCCGAGCGCGGCCGCCAGCGCGTGGCAGTAGGTGCCGGCCTGGATGCCCGCGAGTGTCGCGAAGCCGGCGCGGCGGCCCTGGCTCACGCTGCGGGACGCGATCAACAGCATGTCGGGGCCCGGCGTGGCGGTCAGCGCGAGACACGCGCCGGAGAACAGCGCGAGCGTGGAGAGGTCGATCATGGGAGTCCCTTTCGTGGATGCAGCGTAAAAGGGAGGTCAGTTTAGGAGCACGCGCGAGGTCGGTCAATCGAACGAACGGACGATGGTCCGGCCGGAAAGCGAGGCCGGTCGTCAACTCATGTGCGCGGACCAAGGCACACCGATAGTCCCCGACACTGCATCAACGGCGCACACCAATGCTGCGCCTTGCGTGAACGATCGTCGCACCGCTCAACGCTTGCGGCAGGCCACCTGGTAATCGATCACGGTGTTCTTCGACGGCTCGTCCGGCTCGCCGCCGACCGTCGTCACGCCGAGCACCCCGGCCGCGCTCCGGTAGCGCAGCGCGCAATAGCCCATGCCGGTGCCCGAACACGCTTCGGCTTCGATGACGCCGTGTTTCGCGAGCGTCGCCGCACCGTCCATCGCATCCGGCTTCTCGCGCGGGCGCAGCGGTTGCCAGCCTTTCGCGATCAGGATCCGGCGCGCGACGTCGAGCGGCTTGCCGTACACGTTGGGCACGACCGCGCGGCCTTCGCAGTAAGTGCTTTCAGCCGCGACCCGCGTCAGTCGCAGGCCGCCGTTCTCTTCGTGCAACTCGCCGACGGGCGGTGCCGGGCCATCGCCGCCCCAGATCAGCAGCGCGCCGTTTTCCAGCCGGTCGGCCGTGCCGAGCTGCCAGCCCGCCTTGCGTGCCGTGTAGCCGAGTGCGACGAGCGTCGTGCCGTCGAACACGCCGATGTTGCCGTTGCGCGCGAAGCAGATCGCGCTCGTGCCGGCGCTGAATCCGCTCGCGAACGTGACGACCGTGTAGCGGCCGAGCGGTGCTTCTGACGTCACGATCCAGTCGCGCTTCGCG
The DNA here is from genome assembly GCF_000012945.1 of Burkholderia lata. Classification (NCBI taxonomy): domain Bacteria; kingdom Pseudomonadati; phylum Pseudomonadota; class Betaproteobacteria; order Burkholderiales; family Burkholderiaceae; genus Burkholderia; species Burkholderia lata. The sequence continues at coordinate 3,275,744 of NC_007511.1, read as the reverse complement.
ACTTCACGGCCGGCCGCGGTGGTCGTCTTTGCGCGATATTGCGTGCAGAACGAGTCGAGCGAGCCATTCTCCGGCGAGTGCGGCAGTACGCTTAGCGGCACCAGCGACGCACCGGCGATGTCGGAGGCCGTCCGCAGTGGATCGGCCGATGCCGTGCCGCCGAGCGCGGCATACGCAACGGCTGCGATCGACACGATCGAAGCAAGACGGCGGGCAAACGGCAACGCAACGAAACGGGACACTTGGGCTGTCTCCGGAGAAAGGGGGACGGGCGCGATGATCGCGGGTTTTCTCCCGCGTGTCACGGCCGCGAGCCGTCCGGCTGCACGCTTGCGTGACGTTGGCGACTCAGCCCTTCGCGACGACGTCGATCCGCAGCGCTTCGCCGCCGTCGACGATGGCCAGCAGACGATCGACGTTCGGATGCGCGCCCGGGCGGTTGCGTGCGTCGGCCGTATGTTCGGCGAACACCGCGAGGCCGTGCTCGGCGGCTTTCGCGTCGAGCGTGCCGAATGCCTGCTTCAGGTAGTGGTACACCGCGAGCGAGCCTTGCTTGCCCGGCTGGTTCTCGATGGTCGCGACCACGTCGCCGTTCGCGCCGACGAGATCGATGCGCGCGACGCCGTCGATGGCCGGCAGTTGCGCGAGGTTGTCCTTGAATACTTGGGTCGGTTGAATCACTGAAAACACTCCGTCGGTTCGGTCAGGGGCCAATGAGCATGGCCGGCCGTATCTTATCCGATCGGCCTCCGCGCACCGGCCGGCACGCGGGTGCCGGCCGTGCGCCACGCCAGCGCCGCGCCCGCGAGCTGCACGGCGCTGCCGGCCAGCATCGCGACCCGCAGCCCGACCGTGCCGCCGCCGCACGCGTCGTACAGCGCGCCCAGCATCGCCACGCCGAACACGGCGCCGATCATCCGTGTGACGTTCATCAGCGAAGCAGCGGTGCCCGCCCGTGCGGCCTCGACCGCGCCGACCGCCGTCGCGGCCAGCGACCCGACGGCGAGGCCGAGCCCGGTGCCCGTCAGCGCGAGCCCCGCTTCGGCCCACCAGAGCATCGGCGCATGCGGATCGGTCGACCCTGCCGCGCCGATGCCGATCGCGGCGAGCCCGAGCCCCATCAGCGCGACGCCGCCCGCGCCGGCCGTGCGCCCGCCGAAGCGGGCCGCGAATGCGCCTGAGCCGAACGACACGAGCGCGAACGGCACCGACATCGGCAACAGCGCGATGCCCGCGCCGGTGGCGTCGAGCACGTGGTGGCTCTGCCACGCGAGCGGCAGCACGAACAGCATCCCGTAGCCGCCGAACGTCATCGTGCCGTTGCCGACGAGCATTCCGCGGAACGCGCGGTTCGCGAACAGGTCGAGCGGCACGAGCGCGGCTGTACCGAGGCGGCGTTCGATCCGCACGAACAGCGCGATGGCAGCCACGCCGGTCGCGACCAGCAGCGCCGCGCGCAGCGCGCCGTGACGCGCATCGATCGTCGCGAATACGACGCAGCCGATCGCGATTGCGCCGAGCGCCTGCGCGGCCGGATCGAAGCGCCGGCCCTGCGGATCGGCCGATTCCGGCACGACGGCGCGGGCCAGCGCGATCGCGGCCGCGCCGAACGGGATCACGACGGCGAAGATGCTGCGCCAGCCGAACGCGTGGATCAGCACGCCACCGAGCGTCGGCCCGACGATCATCGCGATGCCGCCGCACGCGGCCCAGATGCCGAGCGCGCGCGCTCGTTCGGCCGGGTCGCGCCAGATCACGCGGACGATCGCGAGCGAAGCGGGAATCAGCAGCGCGGCGCCCGCACCGGCAAGCGCGCGGCCCGCGATCAGCACGCCGAGCGTCGGCGCGAGCGCGCACACGATCGATGCGCCGCTCAGCACGGCCGCGCCGAGCACGAACGCACGGCGCCTGCCGTACAGGTCGCCGACGAGGCCGCCCGTGAGCAGCAGCACCGCATACGCGAGGTTGTACGCGTCGATGACCCATTGCAGCGCGCCGACGCGTGCGCCGAACGCGGTGCCGATCGGTTCGGTCGCGAGATTGACGATCGCGGTGTCGATCTGTGCGATCAGCACCGCGATGCACAGCGCCGGCAGCACGAGGCGGTGCCGGGTTGGCGCGGCGGGTTCGGCCGCGCCGGCGGAAGCATGACGAATCGTCGGGTTCATCGGTGTTCTCCTGGTCGTGCGTCGCGCCGGCGGCTGGCGGCAACGATGAGGTTCAGGTGATGCGTGGCCCTTGCCCATCGGGCCGACCGTTGTGCTCCATTACCGCCCCGCGCCAACCGGCACGCCCGCATCGCGCGAGCGCTCGATGTCCGGGCTGCGATACGCGCGCTCGGGAATCTCGGCGAGTCGCGACGCGTGCACCTGATGCGGCGTGAGGCCGTAGAACCGCTGAAAACTCATGATCAGCGGCGACCATTTGTCCGGATCGATGCGGTCCGGATGGCCGTCCATCAGCAGGTCGGGATGCACGTGCACACGCTGGATGCGCAACTCGAACAAGCGGATGTGGCCACGCACGTCGGGCGCGTCTTCTCCGATGCCATGCGTGGCCGCGACGACCGCTTCCATGTGCACCGGGCATTCGAGCGCACGCGGCGGCGCGACCGTTTGCGACGCCGCTTCGGTGAGCCCGGCCGTGCCGAACTTGTCGGGCTCGTACACATAGCCCTTCGCGCGCTTGCCGTCCGGCACCGGGTAGGTGCCCGTCGTGCGCGCGATCCGGTCGACCGCGTGCGCCTGGGCCGACGACGGCAGGTTCAGCACGCACTCGCCGGTGCGCAGCAGGTTGCGGGTGGTCTGCGAACTGGCGGCGATGCCGATCACGCCGCGCCAGCCGAGCCAGAACGCGGACGAGATCGGCGCGAGATTGGCCGTGCCGTCTTCGTTCAGCGTGCTGACCAGCACGACGGGCGTGCCGAAATAGAGGATGTTCGGTTCGGTGACGCAATGCGGAGCGTTCATGGTCGGAGCCTTCGTTGAGGGATCAGTCTGCATGCTGATCCTGTCTCGACGGCGCGGCGCTCCGAATCTTGTCGTGTCATTCCCGGCGGTGCGCCGCGACGGCATTTGCGCCGGGCAGGACCGCCCGGCATCGCGTGCGCTTTTCCGCTACAGTGGGAGATCGCAGGCCGCACCCGCCGCATCGCACGGGCGCGCGGCCCTGTTCCGCCAACGCACACGAGGGCCTGATGGATACCGAGCAACGCTACACCGCCAACGCGCCGACGCGCGCGGAAGTCGACGCACTGGGCGGCGCGACCGTCATCGAATTCGGCGCGAACTGGTGCGGGATCTGCGCGGGCGCGCAGCCGGCGATCGTGGCATCGTTTTCCGCGCATCCCGCCGTGCGGCACCTGAAGATCGAGGATGGCCCGGGCCGTCCGCTCGGCCGCTCGTTCGGCGTGAAGCTGTGGCCCACCCTGGTGTTCCTGCGCGATGGGGTCGAAGTCGCGCGCGTCGTGCGTCCGGCCGACGCGAAGCAGATCGAAGCCGACGGCTTCGCCGCGCTGGCCTGAGGTCAAGGCGATGCAACAGGCGATCACGCACATCGGCATCGACACGCGCGGCAGCGGCCTCGTCGAATTCACGCCGCAGGTGCGCGCATTCGTCGACCAGCAGGCGATCCGCACCGGCCTGCTCACCGTGTTCTGCCGCCATACGTCGGCATCGCTGCTGATCCAGGAGAATGCGGATGCGTCGGTGCAGCGCGACATCGAACGCTACTTCGCGACGCTCGCGCCCGAGGACGCCACGCGCTACGAGCACGACACCGAAGGTGCTGACGACATGCCGGCGCACCTGCGCACGGCGCTCACTCAGGTGCAATTGTCGATCCCGGTCGAGCAGGGGCGCATGGTGCTCGGCACGTGGCAGGGCATCTATCTGTTCGAGCATCGCCGCGCGGCGCACCGCCGCGATATCGTGCTGCACCTGATCGGCGAGTAAGCGGCCGCACGCGGCAACAAGCGGCAACAAGCGGCCACAAGCGGCCACAAGCGGCACTTCGCTGGCGCACCGGCTCAGGCGAGCAGCTTCTCGACGAGCGCGCCGAGTTCGCGCAGGTGGACGGGCTTCGGCAGGAATTCGTCGAACACCCGCTTGTTCTCGCGCAGCGCGGCCGATTCATAGGCGCTGACACCGAGGATCGCCGGATGCCGGCCGTCGTCGTCGGGCACCGCGACCGTGCGAATCCGCCGCGCAACCTCGAAGCCGCTCAAGTCCGGCAGCTCGAGATCGATCACGACAATGTCGTAATGGCACGTGCCGAAGCGCGCGACGCCTTCCTGCCCGGTGCTGCACAGATCGGCTTCGATGCCGAGCGCCGACAGCATCGCGCCGAGCGTTTCGCGCGCGTTGTCGTCGTCGTCGACCACCAGCGCGCGCCGGTCGCGGTGCGCGGCCGCGTGCGGCAGTGCGAGCGCGTCGCCGGCCGCGTTGCCGGCGGTGTCGATGCCGGGCACTTCGGCCGGCAGCGTCACGACGAACTCGCTGCCTTCGCCGACCACACTGCGCACGTCCACATGCCCGCGCAGCGTCGTCACGATTTCGCGCACGACGGCGAGCCCCATGCCGATCCCGTCCACATGCAGCCCGACCGCGTCGTTCGCGCGATAGAACGGCTCGAAGATCTTCGACAGGTGCGGCTTCGCGATGCCGGTGCCCGTGTCGCGCACGGCGATCTTCACTTGCTGGCCGGCGGGTGCATCGACGAGTGTGATCGACACGTCGATCGATCCGCCGAGCGTGTATTTGACCGAGTTCTCGATCAGGTTCGACAGCACCTGGCGCAGCAGCTTGCGATCGGAACGGATCTGGAGGCCGTGCGGCTCGACCTGCTGCGCGACCGCGATCCGCTTGGCGGCGATCTTCTCGCGCAGCGGGTCGAGCACTTCGGCGAGCAGCGACGCCATGCCGACGGTTTCCCGTTCGGCGAGGCGCTTCGTCGAGCGCAGCTTGATGTAGTCGGTCAGGTCCTTGACGAGCGCCTCGAGCGACAACGCGGAATTCTGCAGCCGCCGGATCGTTTTCAGGTTCGCGTCCGACTGCGGGCGCGCGAGCAGGATCTCGACCGATCCGCAGATCGCCTGCAGCGGCGTGCGCAACTCGTGGCTGACCATCCCGAGGAACGCGTTCTTCGCCTCGATCATTTCGAACGCGCGGTCGGACGCCTTGCGTTCCGCGTCGAGCGCCGCGTCCTGCCGTTCGAGCAGGTCGTCACGCGTGCGCATCGTATAGAACAGCAGCAGGAACAGCGCACACAGGATCACGCCGAGCACGATGCCGAGGATCAGGATCGCGCGCTGCTTTTCCTTCAGCTGATGGAACGTGAAGTCGCGCTGCGCCATCTCGATCGCGCGGAAATAGTTCGCGAGGGCGTTGACCTTCGGCCAGTACGCATTGACCTCGTCGATGACCTGCTGTGCGCCTTTCGGCGAGTCGCGCAGCAACGGCACGTTGCTTTTCAGGCGCGTCATGAATTCGCCGAGCGCGTCGATCTCGTTGCGCGCGCGCGGGATGCGCAGCCAGTATTCGGACACTTCCGACGGCCGCTGCAGAAAGCCGAACGACACCGACAGGCTGTCGAGCTGCATTTGCACGTGATCGAAGTCGTCGTCCTGGTGCGTCGCGTAGAGGATCAACTGCCGGTCGAATCGCGTATAGACGTTCCGGTATTGCGCGGCGGTCCAGAACACGCCTTCGCGCGGCCCTTCGAGCACGCCCTCGTTGACCGAGGTGGCGAGCAGGTCCCACAGCAGGAAGGCCCACGCGGCGAACCCCATGATCCACAGCGAGCCGAGGACCAGGATGATTTTTCTATTTTTCCATCGCCCGCGCTTCATTTCACCGTCAGGCCGATGATCTGCCACGCGAACTTGGCTTCGCCGAGCGGCGTCTTCAGTTCATCGGGATACTGGTCGCGCGGGTACATGATCCACAGCGGGCCGTAGTTGTCGTTGCCGAGCACCTTGCCGTTCATCGTCCGCGCGAGGATCACGCCGTAACGATCGGCGTCGGATACGGGAATCGTGAACGTGTACTCGTCGATGCAGCGGAATTCGATCTGCGTGCCGTGCGCGCCGACGGTCTTCAGGATGTCGGACAGGCGCGGGCCGGTGAAGGTCGCCTTCGGCGTCCAGCTCGTCGACGTGACGATCGTGTGCTGCGGCAGCGCCATCAGCGCCTGCTCGGAAAACACGTATGCCGTGTTGCCCTGCTGGTTGTGCTTGTCGATCTTGCCGTCGACGGTGAACGTGAACGACGAAGCGGCCCAGGTCGCGGCAGCCATGCCGAGCAGGCAGGCGGTCAGCAGGCTTTTGGTCCAGATGGTCGAAATTCGCATGTCTTGCCCTCGGTCGTGCGGTGGTGATTTGTCGTTGTGGTGTCAGTTCGCGGCGGCCGTGGCCGGCAGCGTGATCTTCAGTTCGCGCGCCACTTCGGCGAACAGGATCGGCAGGCGCACCGGCTTTTCCTCGCAGCGCGCGTTGTAGTGCGACACGATGTGCGCGATTTCGTCCTCGCTGGCTTCGCCGGTCGAGATCTTGCCGGTCAGCAGGAAGATCGGCGCGCCGCTGTTCTCGCTCGAGCGGATGCCGCGCACGAGTTCGGCGGCGGTCTGGTCGCCGAGCATCCAGTCGAGGATGTAGCCGTCGAAATCCTCGACCTCCAGTGCCTTGCGGAACGCCGCGCCGTCGAAATACGGGATCGCGTTCACGCCTTTCTCGATGAAATATTCACACACCGTTTCGGCGACATCCTGCGAATCGTCGACCACGGCGATTCGCGCCGCATACACGTTCGGCTGGGTCGAGCGCAGCTCGATGACGTCGACCGGATACGTGCGGCCCTCGCGCGCGTGCTCGCGTTCGGTGATGAGCCATTCGCCCTGCCACTGCAGCGCGACGAAATCCGTCTCGCTCTGGCTACTGGCCTTGGTCGAGATCGCCGCGCGGCAGCGAAAGCGCCGCGACTCGATCACGAGCGTCGCGTCGATCATTTCGGCGGCGGCCGGCTGCGTGCCCTTGTCGTCGAGCAGGATCGCGGGCGGCACGCCGAAGTGCGTCGCGATGTCCTGCAATTGCGACAGGTTCCACGGGATCAGGCCTTTCATCTTGCGCGTGACGACCGAGAAGCTCAGGCCGAGCACGTTCGCGATCGTCGTGTTGTGACTTCGCGGCGGAATGCCGTTCCGGTTCAATAGGTCGCGCACCTTGTTGGCGGTGATCAGATCGACGTTGGCCTGCTCGGTGGTGGACATCTCGATGGGGTCTCCAGGGGTTTTTGGCGAGGGTGAGCATATCAAAACTGACGTGTCACGCAAACTTCGAAAAAGCGAATGACCTTGACATGCCATTTTTCTTCATTATTATTGCTCACCACGTCACTATTGTTTGTCGCGTCATGTTTGGAGATCATTGACGACAACAGTCGGTACAGCGAAAAGCGACAACAATGAAACAGTGACTGAACGATTCGAAGAGAGAACCTGAGAGAGCCTTGGAGTGCGTGTCGGCGTCGGCGGATTGTATCCGCTGCGCCGCGCGCCGCCGGGTGCGAGCTCGCGGGGGTGGGATAGCTCGAAGAATTGCGGCGCCAATAAAACTTGAGGAAGGTAACAATGTACCGCCGTTTACTCGCACCGGGGCTGCTGTTGCTATTGGCCGCGTGCGCGCAGGATCCGTCCGTCACCAGCAACACGGTGCGGATCTGCGACGACACAGGTTGTTCCGACCGTCCTAAAGATCAGGTGTCCTATCAAAAAAGGGACGATTCGGAAGACCAGGAAAGCCCGCGCATCGCTGCGCTGAAGCAGACCGCGAAGACCCAGCCGAAGGCCGCCTACGACCTCGGCCTGCGTTATTTCCGCGGCGACGGCGTGCGCCAGGACAGCTACCAGGCACTCAAGTGGATGCGCGAGGCCGCCGAGCGTGGCGACCTGCAGGCGCAGAAGGCGCTCGGCAGTTTCTACCTGTTCGGCCTCGAGGAAATGGGCTCCGACGCGCGTGAAGCGGAGAAGTGGCTGTCGATCGCGGCCGGCCGTGGCGACAAGGAGTCGAAGAAGCTGCTCGACTTGGCGCGCAAGGCGAAGAAAGAAGACGAAGAAGACTGGAAATGGCGCACGGAATGGCGTGACCGCTATTACGGCTACTGGTACTCGGGCTATCCGTACTACGGCGTCTGGCAGCAGACGTACTGGTACTACTGACCGGGCCTGAAGCAACGGGGGCAGCAGCGGGGAGACCACCATCGCGCGCCAGCCGGGGGGCTTATCGAAGTTCGCACGAACACATAAGCCGAACAACGACTCTAATCGATCGACAACGACATGAAGACCATCCTTTCCCAACGTCTCACTCAAGGTGCGCTGGTGGCAGCGCTTTGCGCGTCCGTCACGGGCTGCGGCGGCGTGGTGACGCCCGGCGGCCAGAACGCGGGCGTGACCGGTGCCGCCGCGGGCGGCACGAGCGCCGGCGCCGATTCGGGGCTGCAGCGCTGCACGTCGCCGCTCGGCACGATCGCCGTCGATGACGGCCGCAACGCCGACTGGTGGGGCCCGTTCGGCAGCGCGACGAAGATGACGACGATCGACCCGCTGCTGCGCCTGGCCGTGCAGCAGTCGAACTGCTTCGTGATCACGTCGATCGGCAACCAGAAGAGCGACGCGCGCCTGTCGCGCATCACGCAGCTGCAGCGCAACTCGGGCGAATACCGCGCGGGCTCGAAGCAGCAGAAGGGCCAGCGCGTCGCGGCCGACTATTACATGGAACCGCAGATCGTCATCAACGATTCGCCGATCGGCGGCATCGGCAGCATGATCGGCGGGCTGATCGGCAACAGCGCGGTCGCGGCGGTGGCCGGCCACCTGCAGACGAAGGCATCGGTCGTCACGCTGACGCTGTTCGACGTGCGCTCGGCCGTGCAGATCGCGGCGTCGGAAGGCAGCTCGACAGCGACCAACTACGGCGCGGCGCTGGGCGGCTTCGGCGGCGGCGTGGGCGGTGCGCTCGCCGGCTTCTCGTCGACGCCGGAAGGCAAGGCGACGGTCGTCGCGTTCATCGACGCGTACAACAAGATGGTCGTTGCACTGCGAAGCTACAAGGCGCAGGACGTCAAGGGCGGCCTCGGCCGCGGTGGCCAGCTCCAGGTCAACTGACGTTCCCCCGGGCCGGCGGTGCGCCGCCGGCCGGTTCGTGATTCCTGATTGTCCGTGCGCGCGGCGTGATCCGCGCGTACCGGCTTCGTTCGTCCTTTTTGCATTGAGGTGATCCCGATGAAAGCCGTTGCTCTGATCGCATTGACCTGTCTGGCGCTGACCGCTTGCGGCGGCGACGATTCCTCGCCCGCGGCGTCCGGTGGATCGGGCTCGAGCAACAACGGCGGCACGGGTGGGACCGGCGGCACGGGGTCGGGCGGCACGGGAAGCGGCGGCAGCGGCGGTTCGGGCGGTTCCGGTGGCTCGGGCGGCGGAACGCTGACGTGGCGCTACGAGGCGCAGCCTGTCGCGGCCGACAAGGCGAGCTTCCTGACGCTGGTCAACAGCGAAGGCGCGAAGGGCTACCGCTATCTGGGCGACTACTACTACAGCGCGAGCAACGGCGGGACGCAGTCGATCTTCGTGAACGACGGCACCGTGCAGACCTATACGTACCAGTTGCAGAACGCCCCGGCCGACATGACGTCTTTCGTCAACACGGCCAATGCGCAAGGGGCGAGCGGCTACCGCTACGAAGGCCCGCTCACGTACGGCGATCTTTATCGCAAGGACGGTGGATCGTCGGCCACCTATACGTACGCGACGACGGGCCTGCCGGCCGATGCCAACGCGTTCCTCACGCAGGCGAACGGCCAGGGCCAGTCGGGCTACTGGTTCCTGGGGCCGATCGCGGTGGCGTCGGTGCAGGCGAACATCTACATGAAGAACAACGCGTCGAGCGCGACCTATACGTACGATGCGCTGGCACCGACGTCGACCGTCAGCGACTTCATCGCGCAGGCCAACAGCGAAGGGGCGAAGGGCTATCGCGCGAAGGGCGCGATGGCGTTCGGCATGGCGATCTCGTGGGTCTACGTGAAGGACCAGACGCAATCGCCGACCTTCACGTACCAGTCGGCCGCGATCCAGTCGACCGGCGCGAGCTTCGTCCAGCAGTCGAACACGTTCGGCGGGCAGGGCAGCGCGTACTTGAGCGACATCGCGCTCGGCACCACGCCGCCGCTCGCGATGGCATCGTTCTATTTCACACCAAAGAACTGCACGGGCTTCCTGTGCACGACGCTGAATCCGCTCACGCAGAACTGAGCGAACCAGGCGGCTGCGACAGCCGCCGGCCGGGCATTGTTTTGAAGCGGGGCGAGCGTCGGAGAACGGCGCTCCCCCGCTTTTTTGCATCCGGCGCAGATCCGGCAATCATGAACGTCGTCCTGACCCTCGTCGATCGAATCGGGACGCGGATTTCGTTCAAGTTCCAAATCCGAATCCAAGAATATTGGACTTGTACTAAACCGTTCATTCCGGACTGATTTTAGGAAAGTCGTTTGGCATGATCGTGGCATTCCAATCCCCTGGGCCACTTTCGTCCGCGATACCGGAGCCGGATGCAGAAGCGTCCCGGTGCCCCGGCGTCGTCGCATTGCGACATGCCATACAGTCCGCTCCAATCCATTCGCCGCTATCAGAACATCTCGGTGTTCGGCGGAGGGATCGTCGTCACGATCCTGATCCTGATCGCCTGCGCGCTCGGGATGGGTTCGATCGTGTATGGCTATCTCGATGGCGAGCGGCACAACTTCCTGACGGGCATGGTGCAGACGCTCAACGAGATCAAGGTGAGCGAGACGTCGTTCCGCAACGGCGTGACCAATGCACAGCTGATCTGGCGGGAAACCGGGCCGGTGCCCGACAGCGTCGTCGATGCGTTCTATGACGCGGGCGAGCGTACCGCGATCAAGCCTTATCCGTCCGTCGTGTTCGGCGTATCGAAGCAGCCCGCCGACCGCACCGAGGTGGCCCGCTACCTGTCGTTGTCGGTGCTGCTGGCGCGCATCTGCGCGGCGAGTTCGATCAATCGCGGGCAGACGCTCGTCGGCTATCACTACAGCACGCGCGCGAGCCTGCTCGGGCTCGTGCCGGATTCGGGCGCCGGCGGCGGCGCGCTCGCGACCCCGGAGGGCCGCGTGCAGGTGATGGAGGCGCTGCGGATCGATTTCGGCGCCAGCCCGGTGCAGGGGCGCAGCACCACCGGTCGCCCGCACGTGCACTGGTTGCCGCCGTTCATCGATCCGATATCGGGCGCCGCGCGCATCCGGCTTGCCGCGCAAGCGCAGGTCGACGGCGAACCGTTCGCGGTGATCGTCACCGAATACGCGCCCGAGCATCTGCTGTCGTGGCAGCCCGAGCATCCGGTCGACGGCGTGTTCTTCGTGACGACCGGCGACAACCAACTCGTCGCGGCGAGCCCCGGCGTGGCCGGCGATGAAGCGCGCACCGGCCGCCTGCTGGCGCTCGATCCGTCGCGCGACCGCACGAAGCCCGAGCAGGCCGCGTTCCGCGACGGCTTCGTGATCTTCCACGGCACACTCGATGCAACGGGCTGGACGCTGGCATATGCATTGCCGTGGACGGACGTCGTCGCGAACGTCGCGTGGCGTGCGAGCCTGCTGCTCGGCGCATCGCTGCTCACCATCGCGATCATGTGGATCCTGCTCGTGCGCTTCCATCGCCGGGTGTTCGCGTCCGTCTATGCACGCTCGCAGCGCGTGTTCGACAGCGAAGCGCTGTGCCGCAGCGTGATCGAGACGGCGCCGATCGGCCTCGGCCTGATCTCGCGCGCCGATGGCCATTTCATGCTCGTCAGCCCCGCGCTGGCCGAGATGATCGCGCGGCTCGGCAGCGACTACCGTGCGCTGTCCGCGCAGGCGGTGGCGCGCTACGACGCGTTCATCGCGGGCGGCGCGGCCGGCGGCACGCTGCAGACCGATTTCGTGCTGGCCGAGGCGGATGCCGGCGCCGCGCCGCTGCATCTCGAGGTGAGCGCGTGCGGCGCGCGTTACCAGGAGATCGATGTGCTGATCGTCGCGGTCGCCGACGTCACTGCACGGCGGCAACTCGTTCAGCAGCTCGAGGAAGCGGTGCGCGCGGCTGATTCGGCGAACGCGGCCAAGTCGTCGTTCCTGGCGGCGATCACGCATGAAATCCGCACGCCGCTGAACGTGATCCTCGGCAATCTCGAACTGCTCGACCGTTCCGCGCTGGATGCGTCGCAGCACGGCCGCGTGCAGACGCTGCGAGCGGCCGCGTCGGGGCTGCTCGGCCTCGTCAGCGACATCCTCGATTTCTCGAAGATCGAAGCGGGGGCGATGACGGTCGAGGCGATCGAGTTCGACGTGATCGGCGTGATCGAGCGCACGCTCGGCGCGTTCGCGCCGGTCGCGAAGGCGAAGGGGTTGTCGCTGTTCTGCGAAATCGATGCGAGCGACGCGCAGCGGATGCGCGGCGACCCGACCCGGCTCGGGCAGGTGCTCGGCAACCTGCTGAGCAACGCGATCAAGTTCACCGCCAGCGGGCACGTGCTGGTGCGCGTGTCGGTGGCGTCGGCCGGATGCGGCGACGCCGAGCTGTCGATCGCGGTCGAGGACACCGGCATCGGCATCGCGGGCGCCGATCGGCACAAGCTGTTCAAGGCGTTCTCGCAAGTTGATGCGTCGATCACGCGCCGCTATGGCGGCACCGGGCTCGGGCTTGCGCTGTGCGATCGCCTCGCGGCCGCGATGGGCGGACGGATCGACGTGGCGAGCGTGCCGGGCACCGGCAGCCGTTTCACGTTGACGGTGCCGCTCGGCGTGGCGGTCATGCCGCTCGGCGCGCAACCCGCGCGCGGCGCGCGTGTGCCGGTGATCGTCGTCGCGCGCACCGAATGGCAGCGCTTCGCGTTGCCACATTTGCGTGCCTGGGGCTTCGACGTCGACGTGTACGATCGCCCGGCGCGGATTCCGGCCGACCGTCGTGCGCGGGCCGCCGCGATCGTGCTGTTCGGCGATTCGGATGCGTGGTCGCGCGCGGAGCTCGACAGCCTGGGCGGCGACTGCCCTGTCGTGCTCGCTACGCCGGACGGCCCGCCGCAAGCGTACCGGGCGGGCAGGACGATACGTGTGTCGAGTTATGCGCTGGGCGGTTTCAAGGCTGCCCTGGCGAAAGCGATGACCGACACCGGCGTCCCTGCCACGCAACGGCCGGCGAGTACGCACGTGGAAGCCGTTCGTCCGGACGCATGGCGCGTGGTACTCGCCGGCATCGATTCCGTCAGCAGCACGTTGTTGCGGGAGCAACTGCACGTGCTGGGCTGCGAGGTGCAGGCGGCCCATTCGGCAGAAGCGGCGCTCGACCTGCTGGCCACCGGCGCGTGGCACGTGCTGCTGGTGGATGCCAGCCTGCCGGACATGCCGGTCTGCTCGCTGGCGAACGCCGTGCGCGCGCTCGGCATGGGCAGCGACGTGGTCGTCGTGACGTCGCATGTCGCGCCCGTCGACCGGCGGCGGTATGCGGACGCGGGAATCGACTGCGTGCTGACGAAACCGGTAACGCTCGCGCATCTGCGCGGCGCATTGGCAGACATCGCTCGACGGCGTGGTGCACCGGAGCAGGGAGTTGGAAAAGAACAGGACGTCGCGCGCTTCGCACACGGCGGCACGGTATGAACACGTGTCGACTGTCGTGGGGAGTGACGACGAGGTCCGAAGAAGGGAAGGCAGCGCGACGCATCGGCAACGGCGGCGCAGATCAATCAGGTGAGAAGAGGGGAAGACCGTGCGCTACATGGTGAAAGTCTTCGTGATGTTGCTCGATTTCGCCACGCTTCCCGAGAAGTCCAGAAGGGATTTCCTCGGCAGGATGAATGAATTCCTGATCATGTCGCCCCTGCAGAAGCGGCGCGCGATCACCGAATGGAAGCAGGCAATCGAGGAACGGGGCGAATCGGGCGAAGGCGTCCACAGACCATAACGACGATCCGGATGCCGGCAAGCAGTTGATGCGCGGCAGGCTAGCTGCTGCGCGAGTGATTGCGATGGCGAGGGTTCGGGTGGGGCGTGGCGTTGCGCGGTGCGGCATTCCGGCCCGGGCAGCCACAGCATGCGTCGGCGCGTGTCTCGCGCCCATGCGTGGGGCCGGCCCGGAAGGGCCTGCCGATCGGCCACGCCCGCTCACGTTCGGCCGGCGCACCCATGCCGGGCATGTCGCAGGGCGACGCGACAGGGAGCTTGCCTCAGCCTGTCGGCCAATGCTTACGGTCTTACCCGCGTTTTATCTTAAAATCGAGTCGCGCTTGCATTCTCCGATGGGTCGAATGCGACGGGTCGAATCGACGGCCTGTCGGCTGGATGGAACGGAACCGGAACGGTTGCCCGCATCCTGCGGCCGTCGGCGGATGCGCGATCAAAAGCCTCGGGGAGAAATGGGACGATGGATGAATTCTTTGTGCGTGTGATGGTGGCCGACGACCACCCGTCATCCGCGATCGGGATGTCGCAGGCGCTTGCCGATAGCAGCACGATCCGGCTCGTCGGCTCCGTGTCCAATTCGACCGATCTCGTGGCGGCACTCGACGAAAAACCGAGCGACGTGCTGGTGGTCGATTACGTGATGCCCGGCGGCAAGTTCGGCGACGGGCTCGTGCTGCTGTCGTTCCTGCAGCGCCGCTATCCTGCGCTGAAGCTCGTGACGATCACGATGATCGACAACCCCAGCGTGCTGCATGCGATCCGCAAGCAGGGCGTCGGCTGCATCCTGAGCAAGTCGGATGCGATTTCCCATCTCGTCGGCGCGGTGCACGCCGCGTACGTCGGCGCCAATTACCTGTCGCCGCATATCAAGCAACTGCTGGAATCGGCGGGCACGACCGATACGGCTCGCCCGCTGACGACGCGCGAGATCGAGGTGGTGCGGCTGTTCGGCGCCGGCTACACGGTCGGCGAGATTGCCGCGCAGCTCCACCGCAGCAAGCAGACGATCAGCTCGCAGAAAACGAGCGCGATGAAGAAGCTCGGTATCGTGCGCGACGCCGACCTGATCCGCTATGCGAGCGACGGCAACCTGGTCGACGCGGCGGCGCCCGACGCGCCGGCCGCAAGCGAATAGCCGGCATGCCGAACGTGGCGATGCCGGCCGCATCGACGATCTCACCACGCGCCGGCGGCCCGGGCAGCCGTCCTGCTCGCCGCATGTGCGCGTCCCGCGCGTGATCTCCTCGTCCGCCGCCGCCGATAACGATCCATGCCCGCAAAACTGAAGCGACTTCTCGCGCACGCGGCGGCGGTAGGCCGCAAGCCATTCGATCCGGGCCGCGTCCGGCGGCAGCAGCAGATGTTGCTGTACGGCGGCGGGAGCGCGGTCACGGCGTTCATCGTCGTCTGCGCGGCGCTGGTCATCCGGCTCGACGTGCAGGACAGCCTGGGTCAGGCGCGGGCGACGTTTCTGCAGCGCGGGGCCGAGTTGCACGCGAACCTGCAGACGGCGGACCGGGCACTGTCCGCTTTCGGCATTCGCACGGAGCAACTCTGGGACCAGGGTGTGCAACCGCCGCAGGATGCCGTTCAGTCCTTCTCGGCGGACCACGGCAGGTTGCTGGTCCGCGCTGCCGGCGGCTGGGAGCCGTTTCTCGCGATCGCCGAGGTAACGCCGGATCGGCCGGCCGAATCCTATGCACGGTATCTCGGCGCGACGCTCGCGCAAATCGATCGAAGCTCGCACTATCCGCCGAGTCCCGCGAGCGCAGATCTGATCGGCGGTTACCTGATCGGGCTCGATGGCGCGTTCCTCGGTATCGTGGGCTCCGGGAACGTCGCGCGTGCACGATCGCTGCCGCCCGATATTGACGTGCCGGCACTGATTGCTCGCCTGAGGCCGACCGGCGAGACGAAGCAGAAGTCGGACATGCTGGGCGGCACGTTCACGCTCGATCGCCGTTACGACCCGATCCTCGGCCGTACGATCGTGCGCTTCGCGCGCAGGCTCGACGATGCAGCCGGTCACCCGTTCGCTTGGCTCATCTTCAACGGCACATCCGATCTCGACGACATCATGATGCCGCGGTCCGACGATGAGGACGTGGCGGTTGTAGACGCGCGCGGCAGGATCGTGTTCGGGCGGCAGCGCGATCCGGCGATGATCGAACGCGCGATGAACGGCACGCGCGCTTCATCCGGCGGGCATGTCGTCGTGCGGCGGGTCGGCACGCGCTTCGTCATCAGCGACCGGTTGCCTGAATCCGGCCTGACCCTGATCACGACTTTTTCGTGGCGCAGCGTGGCGAGCGCCACCGCTGTCGGCGTGAGCGTGACGCTGGCCGCCGCACTGTTTGCAATTTCGATGTTGTGGATCGCGATCGTCACGTTCGATCTCCGTGCGCTGCGTCCCGCGAACCGGCGTGCGATCCGCCTGATCGAAAGCGAAGCGTTCAACCGTACGTTGATCCGCACGGCGCCGGCCGGCTTGTTGCTCCTGTCGGCGGCCGATGGTGAAACGATGGTGCGCAACGATGCGGTGCTCGCGTACGACGACGGCGTATCGGGGCTGCCGCTCGGCAAGCGCATCTGGCAGGCTTGCCGCGAACGACAGCGGGCCGGCGCGGATGAGCGGCGCTTCGTCATGCAGCAGGAGCTGGCCGTCGAGCGCGCCGGTCACGACACGACGTATCTCGCGGCGCACGTCGTGCGCACCAAGTTCCGGGGCGTCGACGTGCTGCTCTGCACGCTGACCGACGTCACGGCCCGCAAGCTGACCGAGGACAAGCTGCGCGAAGCGCGCGTGGCTGCGGACGACGCCAACAAGGCGAAATCGACGTTCCTCGCGACGATGAGCCACGAGATCCGCACGCCGCTCAATGCGATCATCGGCAACCTGGAGCTGATGGGGCGGGCCGAATTGCCGCCGACGGAGCAGCGCCGTCTGAAGACGATCGTGTCGTCGTCGGATGCGCTGCTGAACATCATCAACGACGTGCTCGACCTGTCGAAGGCGGAATCGAACCAGATGGCGCTGGAGCACATTCCGTTCGATCTGCGGCGTGTGCTGCAGGACGTCGCGTCGATCTTCCGGCCGCTTGCCGATGCGAAGGGGCTTTCGCTCGAATGCCATGTCGCGGCGGAACTGGCCGACGGATACGTCGGCGATCCGACGCGGTTGCGTCAGCTGGTGTCGAACCTCGTCGGCAACGCGATCAAGTTTACGGAGCATGGCGGCATCACGATCGACGCACGGCTGGCGCGTGGTGACGCGCGCGCCGGTTGCGTCGAGATTGCCGTGCGCGATACGGGCGTGGGCATTCCCGGGGAGGCGTTACCGACGCTGTTCGACGTGTACATGCAGGCCGATGCATCGATCTATCGCCGCTTCGGCGGCACCGGGCTCGGCTTGCCGCTGTGCCGCCGCATCGCGCGGTTGATGGACGGCGAACTGACGGTCGAGAGCCGGCTGGGTGAGGGCTCGACGTTCGTGGCAACGTTGCCGTTGACCGACGCGCCGGCCGGCTGTCTGGATGCGGCGTCCGAACCGGATGCGGCATCCGTCGCATCAACGTCTCCCCGCCGTGACGACGTACCGCCACTGCGGGTGCTCGTGGCCGAGGATCACCCGGCCAGCCGTGCGCTGCTGCGCGATCAGCTCGATGCGCTCGGCCACGATGCGACGATCGTCGAGAACGGCATGGAAGCGATGCGCGCATACTTCGCGCACCCGTTCGACATCGTGCTGACCGATCTGAGCATGCCGCAGCTCGACGGCTTCGCGCTGGCGAATTTCCTGCGCGAACAAGGGGCGAACGTGCCGGTGATCGCGATGACCGCGCACGCGACCGACGAAGATCGTGGCCGCTGCCGGCAAGTCGGCGTGGCCGAGGTGGTGCTCAAACCGTTGTCCATCGACAGTCTCGATGCGGCGCTGCGACGGCATGGCAGTCGCGATGGCGCGGTGGCCGGCGCGGTGGATTCCGGCGTACGCGAGGTCGCGCCGGTGATGACCGGCGAAATGCGACGGACTTTACGCGAGGCCACGCTGCGTTCGCTGGCTGCGATCGAAGCGGCGTTGTCCGGTGATGACGGAGAGGTGCTCCGGGTGGAACTCCATTCGATGCGTGGCGGCTTCGCGCTCGCCGGCGACAGGGCCGCGCGCGACGCATGTGCGCAGATGGAAGCGGCCGTGAACACGGGCGGCGCGGCGGCATTCGAATTGCACTGGGCGGCGTTCCGGCAGGAGATGGAGCATGCGCTGGAGCGGATCGACCGTTGAGGATGCGCGACAATCGCCAAGGCGAGTCGCATTTCTTGCCGGGCATGGCGTCATGAAGCAGGCTCTATCTCGAATTGATATTGTCTGAAGCGAAATCGGGCAGCGGCCGTTTCATTAAAGAAAATTAAAACATCGCCCGCGAGTGGGGGGCAGTCGCGCGCCCCCGCAGCGCACGACCGAGACCGAGCACCCAACGGCCGGGCCGGCCCCGGCGATGCGTCCTGCTGCCTGCCGCAGCCGTACCTGTACGGACGGAAAGTTAAAACGATCTGACAATCAACGATTTAAAACGGCCAATCTTCTAATTTCGTACTTGTACTAGCGGTTTTGACGCGACGGCGAAAAGTTGTCCTATCGCTCGCTTGCTGCTGCTCATCGAAAATAGCGTCAGTGGAATTGATCTTCCACGCGTTTGAATACTGATTGATTAATTAATCGGTATTCGATCTCCGTAAATCAATTTTTTCAATAGAGATCCATCGATGAAACTCAGCAAACTCGTTCTGGCAATGGGCGTCACCACGGCACTGTTCGGCATGGCACACACGGCACAAGCCGAAACGACGTCGAACACGGTGTCGAAAAAGATCACGCTGACCGCGCAGATCAACGACGCTCTGTTCGTGTCGAAGCCGGACGGCTCGACCTGGTACGGCACGGAAGAACTGCAAGCCACCGACTATACGCAAAAGCAATTCGAGAAGTCGCTGCCGGTTCGCATCTGGTCGTCGAACGCCGACGTCAACGTCTCGCTCGCGCAGCCGCTGAAGCTGACGAACGGCACGTACGAAATGAAGGAGGTGAAGGTGGCGCTGTCGAGCGGCGCGGGTGACAAGGAAGTCAAATTCGGCGACGGCCAGAAGATCACGCAAGTGAGCGGGGTTCCCGGCAACTTCGACGAAGTGCACAACCTGAAGATCAGCGCCACGGCGCCGCAAGCGGCGGAGGGCGGCATCAGCACGAACGGCAGCTACAGCGGCGATCTCGTGATGGTGTTCGAGCCGGTCCCGGCATCGGGCGGCGGCGAAACGGAGACGACGAAGTAACTATTCTGTACCGAGCCCCGATCTGATCGGGGCTCTTCCTCCGATGTAAATCCTGCCGAACTCTCGTGGCCGTTCATCTCATTCCTCCTTAGAAGAAAACAGCGTGTTCGCCTATCAAGCTCCCTTTCGATTCAACAAGCTGTGGCTGGGTGCGTTTCTTTTTGTTTCGTCGCACTCATTTGCAGAGCTAAAGGTTACGTACGGCGTACCCGAAGGGTTCAGTGCGGCCGAACTGGACGATAGCGCGAATTATGTTGCGACCTTCAACGGGCGCACGCTGCCGGGGTTCATCAGTTATTCGCAGAAGGACACGTCGCTGCAGTTCGATGCGGCGAAGTATGCGGCCAACGGCATTTCGCCGGACGACGTCGACACCATCCGGAACGTCATCTCCCAGCTCGATTACAAGCGTTGCAGCAAGGGTTGCGACGTTGTCATCGCGGGGTACTACGTTACCGTCGACAAGCTGAAGCGCTCGATCTCGATCCGCAATTCGAGCGCGGACTACATCGCACCTGAAACGGGTTTCGGCCTCGTCAACAACCAGTCGATCGACTTGCGGGCGTCGTCGGACGGCTACCGTGCGGTCAACGTCAACGGCAACACCTATGTCGGGCTCCCGTTCCAGAGCTTCGGCTATATGAGCTGGTACGCGAACCGTACCGAATCGAACAATTCCAGCAGCAGCCAGAAGGGGCTGTCGTCGTATTACCTGCAGAAGAATTTCTCCAGCACTTATGTGCGGGCAGGCAAGCAGAACAACATCGATTACGCGGCCGGAGCCGTCAGCACGCTGTTGTCGCCGAGCTTCGACCAGTTCGTGACGGTCGGCAGCCAGACCCACCTGCGGGTCGAGAGCAACGCAGGTTCGCTGGTGCTCTATGCATCGGCGGACGGCAACTACGAGTTCTACCGCAATGGCCGCCTGATCCTCAAGCGGCCCGCGGCAATCGGCCGTAACGAAATCAGCTTTGCCGATCTGCCGGGCGGTTACTACTCGGTCGAAGTCCGCCTGGTCGACCGCAACGGTAACGTCGTCAACCGGGAAACCCGGGAGGTCAACAACCTCAACTTCGGCGCGAACGGCGGCAATGCATGGCACGTGACGGCCGGCAAGGAGATGGGCACCGGCGGCTATTTGCTCGAAGCCGCGATGAGCCGGAACTTCAAGCAGTTCTATCTCAATGCGTCGATGCTCGCGGGCAAGGGCGGGCGCTGGGCGGCGGAAGTCAACGTCACGCGCCCGATGCAGCTCGGCGGCGTCGACATCACGCCCACGCTGGGCCTGTTGAGCGGTGAACGCAGCGCCGGTGGCTACGCGAACATCTCGATGGCGAGCGAGGCGCTCGGCAGCCTGACGGTCAGCCGTTACCAGAACACGGAGGTGTCGCGCTTCTACTACGGTCAGCCGAGCACCGCCTTGAGCTACAGCCGCAACATTCGCGGCGTGACGTTCGGCTACAACTACCAGCGCTCGCGGTACAGCGAGTCGCAGCAGGCCGAAGCGCGCTGGAACTATCGGCCGAACGGCCTGTGGGGCACGTTCGCGCTGGGCGTTCAGAAGGGCGGGTACCAGGGCAGCGGCGGTTATGGCGTGTATTTCAACATGACCATGATGCTGGAAAAGGTGCAGGCAAGCTTCAGCGCCGCGCATTCCGGTGGGCAGACGCAGCTCAGTGGTGACGTCCGCAAGGATTTCCAGGACGGGTTCGGTACGACCAGCGTTGGCCTCGCGGCGAACCGGATCGGCACCAACTACGGTGTGAACGTGTTTGGCACGCGTTCCGGCACGCGTGGCGACGCGTCGCTGAACCTGGGTACGAGCAGCGCGGGCAGCAACGTCGATTTCAACTACCGCGGCATGGTTGCGGCCAGCCGCCAGGGCGTGGCGTTCGGTCGCTACAGCTCGGGCGGCAGCGCGATGCTGTTGAAGACGCCGAACATCCCGGGCGTGAAGTACGGCTTCAACGTCGAAGGCAGCCCGGTAGCCGGCAACAGCACCTATGCAGTACCGCTCAATGCCTATCGTGACGTGTCGTTCGCTCGCGTGATGAGCACCAGCGAAAAGGTCGACATGAACGTCGAAGTGCCGGCGAACATCGTCCGGGCGCACCCGGGCCAGGTCTACGCGGCAACGGCGAAGGTCGACATCAACATGGTGTACAGCGGCTTCCTGAAAGATGCGAGCGGCAAGCCGGTGAGCGGCAAGGTGGTCGAAACCGGCGACACGGTGCACCCGAACGGTCTGTTCTCGATCGTCAGCAAGACGATGCTGTCGCAGATCACGCTCGACAACAACGGACATCAGTACACGTGCAGCCTGAAGGATGCCGACGGAAATGACTTCCGTTGCCAATGACGGCCCACTCAACCATTTACAGGGATTGACGACATGAATTTGAACTTGCGAACCGTGTTTCCGATCGTATGCGGTCTGCTGTTTGCCGTCGCTCAACCGGCGCAGGCCGAAGGCGAGCTGATGGTCATGCCCGCCTCGACCAGAGTATTCAGCAACCACGACCAGAACGTCACCGTGAAGAACATGGGCGATGCACCGCTCTACCTGTCGATCTCGGTGCAGAAAGTGATGAATCCGGGCAAGACGCCTGAAGAGAAGCAGGATCTGGGCGAACTGCAGCATCCCGGCATGCTGGCCAGCCCCGACAAGCTCACGCTCGGGCCGAACCAGACGCGCTCGATCACGCTCAAGTCTCTCGTGGAACCGGCAAACGAGGAGTTGTATCGGCTCTATATCGTGCCGGTCAGGTCGCTCAAGGTGGACGACGAGCCGCAGGACAAGATCAGCGCGCCGATGTCGGTGGCGGTCGGCTACGGCGTGCTGGTCAGGCACATGCCGCCGCCGGGCAAGCAG
The DNA here is from genome assembly GCF_000012945.1 of Burkholderia lata. Classification (NCBI taxonomy): domain Bacteria; kingdom Pseudomonadati; phylum Pseudomonadota; class Betaproteobacteria; order Burkholderiales; family Burkholderiaceae; genus Burkholderia; species Burkholderia lata. Next base: position 3,253,541 of record NC_007511.1, on the reverse strand, counting down.
CGCGGTGGCTGGGCGCATCGTTGCGAGAGCGGCGGGCTGACGCTCGAGAGCACGGGCAACGTGCGCAAGGTCTTTACCGATGTGAAGGTTGACAAGGCGTCGCAGGCACAAACGATCGCCGTCTTTCCGGGTACCCCCCAGCACTTTGCGACGAAGCGAATGACGCTGAGTGTCGACGACAAGCCGCAAACGCTGGAGTGCCCCTGATGATGCGCACCGCGCGTGTCGCGCTCGGGTTGCTGGCAGCGGTGGCCTGCACGTGCAGCTCGGCTGCCGGCGTGCTGAAGCTGTCGCGCGTGGAGCTGTCGCTGGAGCCGGGGCAAGCAGCGGTGCGTGAGTTGTATGTCGAGAATGTGGGCGATACGCCGCTTTATCTGAATGTCGAGCAGCACCTGCTGACCAATCCGGGCGAATCGCCGGAGCATCTGGTACCGGTCGGCGAAGTCGCGCAACCGACCATGCTGGTGCTGCCCGGGCAATTGACGCTAGCACCGCGGCAGAAATATCGCATGGGGCTGAAAGAACTGGCCGTGCCCTTGGAAACACAGATCTGGCGCATTACGTTTCGGCCGAAGGAGCGGATCGTTGTCGATGCCGCTCAGGGTGAAGGCGCACCGGCCCCGTTGTTCGTCAATGTCGGGTATGGCGTGGTGATCTACCAGCGCGCGGCGCTGGCCCGCTAACGGTGCTTGCATCGACGCGAAACGTATCGATGCGTTGGAGTCGGCGAGGCTGTTTCGTCACGCTGCCGAACGTGAGGCGCCGGGCGCGGACGCCATGAGCATAGGCGATGGACTTGACGTATTGACCTAATCGGAATGAAGAGATCGATAATGAAATTCGCAATTTTCCGGCAATGGCGAGGGTGCGTGTTTGGCGCGTTTCTGGCAGTGCTTTCTTCCAATGCGGCTGCCGGCCTTCTCACTGCCAAAGTGATCGACAGCTATGGTTCGTGCTCGTGGAAAAACAATGGTGACGGAACCAGCACGATCGATCTAACCATCAATTTTAAAGCCGCTGTGGGTGGGAAGGGGGGTAACCTTGGGACCGGGGAGTTCTATTCCCGGGGTATCTTGGTCTATACGTACTCCGCCGGCGGGAAAATGAACCCAAGCGAAGCTGCGGCCAAGGTTGTCGAGATGAATGGCGTCAAAGCCACGTCCACGTGGCCGGGATCGGACTATGTGATGTATTTCAAAGCGCCGGCGGACGGCTATATACCTGAATGGCACAACACGAAGGCGCATTCGGCCAAGGTGACGATTGTGATCAACAATTCCGTCATCACGGACTATCCTGGTGTTGCCGTCCGTGCCGGCAATTTTACTAGCCACACCGACGTTGGCGAGAGCACTGGTGGAGCCTATCTCAGCAGCATGGGGCCAGTGTCAACCTGCGAGGTGGTCAATCCTGAGGTTCCGCCGCCGCCGCCGCCGGCAGCTATCCAGATCAACATGGCTGTGCCGGACTGGAATCTGGGTGAATTGCCTCCCGGCGATGATACGAAGGAGCTCGTTGGCCTGGCAAATCAACTTTGCTTCACGTACAGCGGCGACGACGACTACGGCAAAAGCTATCGCAATTTCGTGATCAACGCGACGAGCGAGAACAGCGTCGGAGGCACCCGGTACCTGCTCAAGAGCGCCGGCAAGACCCGCTCGATTCCGTATGACCTGACGCTGGACAGCGGCAGCGCGAAGTTCCAGCTACCGAATATGGCTGGAGACGACGTGAGGCTGGATAAGGGCAATCGAACCTGCTTCACTCCGACGTTCAGGACTTCGGTAGGCATAGGCACGGAACCTGGAGAATACAGCGACGTGCTGTCGTTCACGATCGTCACGAAGTCGTAGGAGGCAACATGCAGAAAATCATTCTGAACGGATTGCTGGCGGCGCTGGTGTGCGTGCCGATGTTCGCGTCGGCAAAAGAAAAAGAAGGCATCCTATTGGTCAATGGCAAGACTACAAGCAAGGTCACGGCCAAGGTCGTGCGCATGAACAACCTGATCGTCACCGATGAAAAGGGCACCTGGTTTCCGCAGGGCCTGACGATGCAGCAGTTGGGCGGCTGGGACACTGCCTATGAGGTCGAGGCGCGGTTGCTCGTGGCGGCGACGACCGGCTCGTTCCAGGTCCGCATGGATCAGCCGCTCGACATCCGGAATCAGGCCAAGCCGACGCTTGCGTTCCGTAAAACGGCGGTCAGCATCGGTGCCGAAGGTGGGGAGCCAAAGCCGATGGTCGTCGGGCAGCCGATCGAGTTCACGAACCCGGTGCCGCCGTCACAGGATATCGATTCCAAGGGCTTTTACAGTCTCGCGGTCGCTGCGTTTCCGCCGGAGGGTGATTTCAAGAGCACGGCGGGCACCTATACGGGCGAGCTGTCGCTGGTTTTCGAGCCGATCGTGCCGAAGCAAAAGTAGCGATGGCGGCCTCCGATGCAGGAGGCGATTCAGTGTCCGACCGCCCGCCATGTTGCGGGCGGTGTCTTTTCCGTTTCCCATTGTCGGCAACGTCCATTCGTGCGTGCCGTGCAGGCGCATGACTGCGCGTGCCAGGCGGCGGTCGCGGCTTGCTTTCCCAAAGGGCCGACTCACCAGGATCCGAACATGAGATTGCATTCATTCTTCCTTTCGATTGCGGTAGCGGCTGTCGGAGTCATTCCCGGTCTTGCCGCTGCGACGATCGATGTGCTTCCGAAGGAAACCGTGCTCGACTCGCGCACGACCACCGTACAGATCATCAACAACGGAGATCGTCCCGAATATGTGACCATTTCGTTGTCGCGCTTGCTCAACCCCGGCGTGCCGCTGAAGGACGAGAAGCTCGAACCGGTCGGCGAAGAGGCACAGCCGACGCTGGTTGCGTTTCCGTTCAAGCTGAGTCTCGCACCCGGGCAGACCAAGAACATCGTCGTGAAGTCGCTGAAGGCGGTTCAGAACGAGACGGTGTACCGGCTGGACGTCAAGCCCTCGATCAAGGCAATGATGCAGGGGAATCAGACGACCGCAGGGACGGTCGTCGTCAACTTCGGGTTCAGCACGCTGGTCCGGCAGATGCCGGAGAGCGAGAGTGCGAAGTTGTCCGTTGTGTGCGACGCGCAGGGGGCGCGGCTGACTGCGACGGGTACCGTGCGTTATCCGGTGAAGGGCGCCAAGGTGGATGGGGAGATCACGGAACCCTTCAATGTGTATCCGGGCGTGCCGCAAACGCTGCAAGGTGGTGTCGTCGAGGTTCCGGAGCAGAAGACTTGCCGGGGCGGTGCGGCTACGGTGAGTGCGGGCGCGAGTGAAGCCTATCGTCGGTGATCGAAGCGTCACGATATCCCGAGTAGTTCAAATACGGAGGCCGGTGTCGTTATGCGCGACGCCGGCCTTTTTGCATTCCTTCGTCGACTCAATCCCCCAAGGTTGCTGCCGACCCGCACACCTCAGCTTCCGCACACGCGATTGCATTCGGAGCCCGGGAGCCGACACGTGCAAGCGCCCCGTAATTCTGACGATAGCCGTTCGGGAGCGATTCGCTGACTCCGACGAATTCGCGCTAAATGGCGCGTTGGCGATGAAGCTGAGCGTAAGCAGCGAATGGTCGGTCACACCGTTGTTGATCCCGACGAGCCCGTCGATGCGCGGGGCTTCCGCGACATCCAAGGCTTCAAGCCGGCAAGCATCGGCCGTTCGATCCATACATGACAGGCATAGCCGCACGCACACACGGCGACAAGTGTGGCGAGTGCAGTCGCGCTGCCTGACCACGTGCCGGCATCGAGACGCACGCCGACGATCTTGTTCGCAGCACCGATCACATACGGATGCAGCAAATAGATCGAATAGCTCGCATCGCCGAGCCGGGCGAGTGTCGTGTTCCCGATTGACCAGCCCCGCAGGTCGAGCGCGACCAAAGCGACGATCAGCATGCAGGCCGGCATGCCCCACCAGAAAACACGTTCAAAGCCGGCCGGCGTGCCGGACAGAGCGGCAACGAGGGGGATCGCCACGAGCGCTGCTGCGATCGACGCGAGCCAGGCGAAGCGCGAAAGACGCGCGGCGATGCCGGTTTCCAGCAGGCGGCAGGCGAGCACGCCGAGCCCGAACTCGAGTACGAATGGCTGGCCGAGATGGGCGACAACCGCGCTCGCGGGGCCGCCGGCGGCTACGTACGCGCAGAACAGCGCAAGCGCGAGCGCCGCGAGCGTCGTCACATGACGCGCCCGGACGAACAGCATCAAGCCCGCGATGACAAGATAGAACAGCATCTCGTATTCGAGCGTCCAGCCATTGAGGTTCAGCGGCCCCCAATGGCCGTTCTCCTTCACGTAGGGCACGAACAGCAGCGACTTGACGAGATAGTCGACGCCGGCCGTCGTCGAATTCAGCCACTGGGGCTTCACGACCGCGATCGCGAACACGCCCAGCGTGGTCAGCCAGTAGAGCGGCACGATCCGGATCAGGCGTTTGCGCAGGAAAGAGCGCCCTTCGCGTGGCGCGACGACGGACATGATGAAGCCGCTGATGACAAAGAAGACATCGACGCCGGCTTGCCCGAACGGAAGCACGCCCATGTGATAGCCGACGACGGCGAGCGCCGCGAACGCGCGTGCGCATTGGAGGTTTCGGAAGATTCCGGAACGGAGGGGGAGAGTCTGCATGCAGTGTTCAGTTGAGGGTGTCCATGTGCCGCAGGCTGGCGAGCGCCGGCCCGGCGAGCGCGTTCGATTGCCGCGTGTCATTCTTCGCCGCATCGCGTTTCGACCAGCGTCGACCGACACGCGCATCGAATCCCGCGAATTGCAGCGCGCACAGCAACGCGACGCTCGACAGGTGGCGTGTATAGCTGCCGAGGTCGGGTTCGAACAGCATCGACACCGCGACGTGACCGATGACGACGCAGGCGAGCAGGTCACGGACCGGATGCGTGTCATGCCGCGCGCGACGCCACACGGCGGCCAGCGCGATCCACACGAATAGCTGCATCGCGAGTTCCTTGAGACCCACGTCGAACAGCAGCGGCAGATTCAGCCGCAGCACCGCATACGCATAGTTCGCGCAAAAGGCGAAGAACGAATCGGGCGCGACCGGGTTGTAGAAGCTCGTGCGCGCGCCGAACGGCGAACCGTATGCGAGATAGTCGGCTGCCATGTCACGGGGATGCTGGAGCAGGTAGTACACGTCCGGCGGCAGCAGGAACAGCACGATCGCGGCGGAGCCGATCAGCAACGTCTTGCCGCGCCACGACACGTGCCGGAACAGGAATGCGGCCAGCGCGATCGCGAGAATCAGCGCGAAGTAGCTGCGCACGACGGCCGCGTAACCGGCGTAGAGCGCAACGACGGCTATAAAGGTCCACGCGGTCGAGCGACGCCAGGCAGTGCCGGCCAGCACGAGCGCGATCAGCACGACGAGCGTGTCCTTACTCGCGACGAACAGGTTGAAGAACACGCACGGCGCCAGCAGCACGATGATCGCGGCCAGCGACCCGAGGCGGCGGCCCTCGCCGACGATCCGCCAGATGAACACCGTGCCGATCGCGGCAACGAACAGCGACGTGCCGGCCGGGCCGAGCAGCGCATAGAATTTCGCGACCGCATCGAACGACGTGCCCTCGTAGGTGCTGCCGCCGCCGATCTGGCTCTGGATCTTCTCCGCGTCGCGGAACACGAACTCGGGCAGGAACGTGCCGGCCTTTGCGTAGACGATCCAGTAGACGAACACGATCATCGCGCCGACCGCGCGCGTCACGCCGCGGCTCAGCGCCGGGCCACCGGCAATCAGGTTACGCAGCATGCGGGGCAGCCTCCATACGTGCGGCCGCGTCGTACCGGCCGGTGCGCGCGACGATCAGCGCCAGCGTGGCGACGATGCCGGCGCTGGCCACCAGATGCGCGATGGCGGCCCCCGTCGCGCCAGCGTGAACGATCAGGGTCCACGCAAGCGGCAGGTACGACAGCGCGAGCGCGATCATCGACACCGTCACGGCGAAGCCGGCACGCAGCGCGATCGCGGCCGTCCACAGCACGTCCGCCGCGCCGCGCAGCACGAACGACAGGAGCAGTGTCGCGAGCAATGCGAACTGGCCTGGGCCAGCAGGCTCGTGCGCGAGCGCGAATAGTTCGCGATGCAGCACGAGGACCGTGGCCGCCGCGATCGATGCGACGACCACGCTGGCCACCGTTGCGCGCATGGCGAGCCGGGAGAAGGTGTGCGGCGCTTCGGCGAGCACGCGCACGAAGCGCGGGCCGGCCGTTACGACGACGGTGGCGAACGCGAGTGCCTGGATCGCGTTGGCGATCGACCACGCGAACACGTACCGGCCAAGCGCATCGGCGCTCAGGTGGCCGCCGCCGATGAACCGCTCCGCATATTGCAACGAAGCGAGGACGATGCCGGCCACGTAGAACGGCAACCCTTGTCGCCAGACCGCCAGTACACCGCGTTCGCGCATGGCCGGTGCGCGTGCCGCCTGTGGGCTGCCGCGCGTCTGGCCTGCAACCGCGCCGATGCGCCACCACGCCAACACGACGACGCACGCATTGGCTGTGAACCACAGGGCGAACACCGACTCGATCGAACGTAGGGCACCGACGAGCAGCCCCGCGCCCGCGAGGCCGGCCCATGCACCGGTGCGGACGAACAGCAGCAGCGAGCCGGCGCGTGGTCGGTGCAGCGAGAACAGCCAGCCGTTCGCCTCGAATGCCGCATGCTCGGACAGCGTGACGAGCAGCACGCACCACGCGAGTTGCGTCGACAGGCCGACGCGGGCGAGCAGGCTGGCGTCGCCGTTGGCCGTTGCGATGGCGAGCGTTGCAATTAACAGCAAGTAAAGCCCGCCGTACGCGATGCAGAGGGTGCGCATGGCGCCGAACGCGGGCAGCGGACTGGGTTCGCTGAGCCGCCGGTTGAGTTCGGGGCTGAGCCCGAGGCCGAGCAGTTTCGAGGCGATCACGGCAGCGGCGACCGCGAACCCGTACGCGGCGACTGCGTCGAAGCCGAGCGTGCGCGCGACGATGATCGCGAGCGCGAATTTCAGGCCGAGCGCCAGGCCGCGCAGGAGCAGGCGCGTCAGCATGGCGCGACCTCGTCGATGGCTGCGGTTGCTTTTACGTCGGCTTCGGCATTCGTTTCGACGTCGGAGCCGGAATCGACACGATGGGCCGCACGCAGCGCGTCGATCACGCGTGCGCGTGCGGAACGGATACGCGCAAAACCGCCCTGTGCGGCATCCCAGAATGCCTGGGTCGCGCTGGGGGCGAGGATCGTCCGGCAAACGCGCGCCGGATCGAAATCCGCGCCGTTGACGACCCAGTCGCCGAGCTTCATGTCCGCATATGCACCGAAGCCCTTGCGCTCGTAGCTGACGTGGAACGCGGGTACGCCATGCAGGATCGATTCCATCGCGCCGTGCAGGCGAACCGATACCGTGACTTCCGGCCGGTCGGTTTCGAGGAGCGTCTTGAGCGGCGTCAGCGGCTCCTCGATGCCGAGGCTGCGGTAGTACGCGGGATCGTCGTTGCCGCGCCCCGTGCTTTGCACCGCAAAGCTGACCCGGCACGTCGCACGTACCTGCTTGACCAGCTGCGAGATCGACGCGTCATAGCGCGCGCGCCGTTTCGCGCTCCATGCGGGCGCGCGGCGCAGCACGAAGGCGACATGGCGGGCGGTGTCGCTTTTCGGTGATGCGTGCCGAAGGATGGTCTCGCCGCGATGCCCGAAGTCGAGCACCGCGAGATCGGGCGCACGCCGCGTGTTCGGATTCGCGGCGAGGAAGGCGGCGGAACGGTCGTCGCGCACGAACACCGTATCGAAGGTGCCGAGCAGCGACCGAAGATGCGTGCCGACGGCGCGCGAGGACAGCACCGGGCCGATACTTTGCGGCAGATAGACGGCGGGTTTGCCCGAAGCGAGCGCGGCGCGCATTTGCAACAGGTGGCCGGCTTCGAGCTTGAGCGCTTCGATCGCCGTGCGTGCGCGCAGATAGCCGCCACCGACGCCGACGATCAGGTCGACTTCGTCTAGCAGGCCGCGCAGTGCTTTCAGCCGGTCGTTGAGTCGAACCGGCAGCGCGGTAGCGGCGGCACCGAGCAGCCTGTCTGCGCCCCGTTCCGCGAGCACGGGCGCACCGCATACGTCGTCGTACGCCGGAAACGAAGCGGGATCGGCCGCGACGATCGACACCCGGACGGCATCGCCGAAGGCTTCACGGAGCAGGCCGACGGACAAGTCGACCAGCAGGCCGTCGCCGGCATTGCGGGCGCTGTAGGCATGCAGCAGTGCGACGTGAACAGGGGGAGTCATGCCGGGCCTCGTCGGGAAAGGGTGTGATAGAGGTCGAGCGTGTGCGTGACCATCGTTTCGGCCGAGAAGTGCTCGAAGGCCGCCGCGCAATTCGCACGCATCGCGTCGCGTGCGGCCGGATCGTTGGCGAGCGCGACGATCGCGCGGGCGAAGCGCGTCGTGTCGTCTTCGTTCTGCACCACGACACCGATGTCATGCGTGGCGATCAGCTCGGTCGCGCCGGACACTTGCGTGGCGACGATCGGCACGCAGGCCGCCATCGCTTCGAGGCACACGTAGGGAAACCCTTCGTAGCGGCTCGGCAACGCAAACAGGTCGAACGCGGAGAAATAGCGGCTCGCGTGGTTCACGCGGCCGACGACGTGGAGATTCGGCGGCAGATCGTCGGCCTCGTTGCCGGCCGCCGTGATGAAATCGCCGGAACCGATCGCGACGATCTGCACGGTGCGGCCGCATTGGCGATACACGCCGCGCGCGATCCGTACGAGACGGTCGATGCCCTTCTGATGATCGAAGCGCCCGACAAAGCCGACGACGCATGTATCGCGTGCGATGCCGAGCGCGCGCCTTGCCTCTTCGCGCGGTATCTGCGCGGGCGATCGGACGCCATTGACGATCGTCTTGATCCGCGCGGCCGGAATGCCGAGCGATTCGTTCAGATGTCGGGCCTCGTCGTACGACACGGCGACGATCCGGTGCGTGCACAGGCGGCCGAGCAGCCGCTCGATCGTTCCGTAAATACGGCGCTGGCGGTTACCCAGCGTCGGATTCAGCGTATAGACCGCGTGCGGCGTGTACACCTGCCGCCACGGCCCGGGGCACAGGCGCGCGATCGCGCCCGCTTTCGAGCTGTGGCTGTGCACGATGTCGGGACGGATGCGCAGCAGGTGGCGATACACATGGGCGACCGCGAGCGCGTCGCGCCAGCCGACCGCGCGCTGCATCGGCACCGTCTGCACGCTCGCGCAGCGTGACAGCACGCGTGCATCGAGGATCGTTGCGTCGAAACGCGGGCCGTGCGGCACGATCAGGTGCAGTTCGATGCCGTCGGTTGCGCTCAGTCCGTCGATCAGGTCGGCGAGATGGACGGCCACGCCGCCGCCCGCGGCTTCGACGACGAGCGCGATCCGCAGGCGCGCCGCACGGGCCGGTGTTTGACGGGCGCGCGATTCGATCGCGGCGGAAGCGCTCGCCGGCGCGGCATCGCGGATCGCGACGCGTTCGAGGTGACGGGTATCGTTCATCGCGGCTCTCCTCGACGGCGGGACACGAGCGCGCGCAACTTGCGGCCGACCGACGATGCCAGACCGCAACGCGACGGCGCGTAACGGTACTGCGTATAGCGATAGGCGCCGTAGCGCGACCCGTACCGGCCGACGTTCGGATCGACGCCGTTGAGCAGCACGCCGCTCGCGGCGACACCGTTGTGCGCGAGGCGGCGTACGGCTTCGTCCAGCTCGGCGACACGTGTCGACGCGGCGCGCGCCGTGAGCAGCACGGTACCGGCGTGACGGCCGAGCGTGACCGCGTCGGTCACGGCGAGAATCGGCGCCGCATCGATTACGACGACGTCGTAGCGGGCCGACAGCGCGTCGAGCAGCGCGGCGGCGCGTTCGTCGGCCAGCAGCTCGGACGGATGCGCGGGCACCGCGCCGGTCGGGATGAAATCGAGGCGCGGCACCACGTCGTGGTGGGTAACGTCGGCCGGCGCGGCCGTGCCGGACAGCAACTCGGCGAAGCCGAGCTCGCGCGGGACGCCGAGTGATTCGTGCAGATGCCCCTTGCGCAGATCGCCGTCGACGAGCAGCACGCGCTCGCCGTTGGCCGCGAGCAGCGTCGCAAAGTTGGCGGCGACGAACGACTTGCCCGCGCCCGGTGCGGGGCCGGTCAGCAGCAGCACGTTGTTGCGCGCGCCCTGCATCGCGAAGCGCAGCGCGGTGCGCAGGCTCCGCAGGCTTTCCACGGCCGGATCGTGCGGGTGCCGCGCGCTCAGCAGGTTCGGCCCCGGTGCGTGCTGCGCGACGCGTCGCGCGATCTGCCGCTGCGCCGCCGAATCGGGAATCGTCGCGTAGACGTCGATGTCGAGATGCCGCTCGATCTCGTCCGCGTGGCGGACGCCGCCGAACAGGAAATCGCGCACAAAGGCGAGCGCGATGCCGAGCGCGAGCCCGATCAGCGCGGCCGCCGCGATCACGACGGGCCGTCTCGGGCGCACGGGATCCTCGGGCACGATTGCCGTATCGACGAGCCGCACGCTGCCGGTCTTGCCGGCCTTGACCAGTTCGAGCTGCTGCGTGTTCGCGAGCAGCGCCGTGTAGAGATCGGTGTCGACCTTCACGTCGAGCATCAGCCGCACGGCGTTCTGCTGCAGGTCGGGCAGCCGTCGCACCTGATGTTCGAACCCGCGTTGCTCGCGGCCGAGCGTGGCGATCTGCGCGTCGAGCGCGACCATGTCGGGGTGGCCCGGTGCGAAGCGCGCGGCCATTTCGTCGCGCTTTTGCTGCAGTTCGAGGCGGCGCGTGGTCGCGTCGGCCGTCTGTTGCAGGATCAGTTTCGCTTCCTCGGTCAGGTCGATCGTGCCGTTCGCGTTGCGCATGTCGGTGTAGCGCTGTTCCGCGTCCTGCAGCTGGCGCTTGAGTACCGGCAACTGCGCGTTGAGGAACGCGAGCGATTGCGCTGCGTCGGCGGACTTGCGCTCGATGTGCTGGCGCACGTAGTGGTTCGCGACCGCCTGCAGCTGCGACTGGATCCGTTGCGGATCGGGACCGCGCAGCGTCGCGACGATCACGCCCGATTGCTTGATCTTTTCCTGGACGTCGAGGCCGCGACGCAGCGCGTCGATCGTCTCGGCACGCGATTCGCGCACGAGCGTGAAGCGGGTGGCCGGATTCGCGTCGATGTACGCGACGTCGAGGGCGATCGGGCCGCTCGCGGTCGCGAACATTTCCAGGCGCCCGATGCGGCCGGTGACGGCCGACGGCAGCGTCGGCCCGGTCAGCCGGTAGCGCTGGTCATCGAGCCGCGTCAGTTCGAAGCGCTCGCCTTCGAGCGGCCTCGGCACGTCGAAGCGCGTGACGCCGATCGCTTCCTCGCCCCATGCATAGCCGCCGAAGCCGAGGAGGCCGGGGTGCGCGAGGCCGGTGTTGAAGCGCGACACGACATTGCCGACCAGCGGAAAGCGCTTCGGCTGCACGACGATGTAGCTGCGCAGCTCGTCGACGGCACGCGTGACGACGAGCCGCGACGCGAGAATCTGTGCTTCGGCCGCGGCGCTCGACTTGATGTCGAACAGCGATGACACGTCGCCGAGCATGCTTTTCGCGGCGGACGTGTCGCCGCTGTCCTCGACCTGGAGCAGGATGTCGGCCTGATACTGCGGCGGAGCGAGGAACGCGTACAGCGTGCCGGCGCCGACGCAGGCGGCGGTGGTCAGCGCGATCAGCCAGCGTTGGGCGGCGAGCACGTCGACGACGCCGGCGAGGTCGAGCTCGGCGCCGCGATCGTGCGATCGCTCGCGGGAAACGGGAGAGGTCATCGATTCGATCCGGAAAGCGGGGTGGAGGGGAAGGCGGCCGGCGCGATGCGCGTGCACCACGCGTCGACGCCGCGCTCGATGAGCCGCAGGCTGTGTTCGAACGACGCGCGCGGGCCGAGATACGGATCGGGCACGTCGAAGCCATGAATGGCGGCGCCGAGGCGGAACACGCGGCCGCACAGGAACGGGTGGCGGCGCTCGAGCCAGCGTTTCTGCTCGAGGTCCATCGTCAGGATCAGGTCGGCGCGCGTGACATGCCGTGACGACACCTGGCGCGCGCGGTGCGCGGCGAGGTCGAGGCCGCGCTCGCGCAGCAGGTCGATCGCATGCGGGTCGGCCGGCTGGCCGTCGAGCGCGCCGATGCCGGCCGACTGCACGTCGACGCCGGGCAGGCGCGCGTCGAGCAGCGCCTGCGCCATCGGGCTGCGGCAGACGTTGCCGACACACACGACGAGCAGCGTGGCGATGGCGCTCATTTGACGGCGAGCGCCGCGGTGGCGCTGGTGTTCACGCCGGGCAGCAGCAGGCTCAGCACGCGGCTGAAGCGCACCAGGCCGTTGCCGTCGACGTAGACGATGTCCTTCGGCTGCAGCGCGAACTCGTTGGCGAGCACCATCGACACGGGCGAGCGCGCGTCGAGATGGAACACCTGCGGGTCGCCCGTCTGCGAGCCGCGGATCACGAACATCTGGGCAGCGTCGGCGGTATTCGCGTTCACGCTGCCGGCCTGCGACAGCGCGTCGGACAGCGTCAGCCGGCCGTCGCGCAGCGGCACCGCGAGCGACGGCTTGTTCACTTCGCCCATCACGTACACGCCGTAGTCGCTGCGTGCCGGTACGTGCAGCAGGTCGCCGGCAGACAGCACGACGTCGGCCGGATTGCGACCGTCGCGCAGCATGCGCGTCAGGTCGAGCGGATAGGACACGCCGTCGCGCACGAGCGTCATGCGGCTCTGGTCGGCGGCCGTGCCGAGCCCGCCCGCGCGGCCGAGCGCTTCGTAGAGCGTCATCGGCACGTCGTTGACGGGTTGCGCACCGGGCGTGCGGACTTCGCCGTCGATATAGACCTGCTGCGAGCGGAACGACGCGACGCGCAGCGTCACTTGCGGATTGCGATAGACGCGCGACAGCGCGGCGGCGATGCGTGCCTGCGCGGCGTCGGCCGTGAGCCCCGCGACCGGCACGCTGCCGGCAAACGGGAACGCCAGGTTGCCGTGCGGATCGACGACGAAGCCCGAGGCCGGGTCGGCCGTGCGCGGTGCGTTCTGCTGCGCGGCGCCTTGCGCGGCAGCGAGTTCGGGGTGATCCCAGACGGTGATCTGCAGCACGTCGCCGGGGCCGAGGCGGTAAGCGCCGGGCGCGGCCGCCAGCCGGTCGGATGGCAGGTCCTGCTGCTGCGCGGCCTGTGCGTTGAGCTGGCGAATCAGGCTGGCGTCGATCGTCGTGATCCGGAACGGAAGGGCGCTTCCGTTGGCGTTCGCGTGTCCGGCCGGCTGGCCGTCGGTGGTGGCGGGCGGTGCGCTCATCTGCATGCCGGGTGCGAACGCACAGGCCGACAGTGCGACGCTGACCGCTGCGGCGAGCAGCGTGCGCACGCGGTAGGGACGTGCGGATCCGGCCCGCTCGATCGTGGCGGAAGTCATCAGTCATCCTTATCGTGATGCGGCGACGCGCGTTGGCGGTGCCGCGTGCGTATCAGTACGCGTTGCGGTGGGACCAGCCGCGCAGGGCGGTGGCCAGGACGATGCGCATGTCGAGGGCGAACGACCAGTTGCGCAGGTAGTGAAGATCGGCTTCGACGCGGCGCTGCATTTTTTCGACGCGGTCGGTTTCGCCGCGCAGGCCGTTGATCTGCGCCCATCCGGTGATGCCGGGCTTGACGCGGTAGCGGTGGATATAGCCGTCGACGATCTTCCGGTAGAGGTCGTCGTGTTCGAGCGCGTGCGGGCGCGGGCCGACGACCGACATCTCGCCGCGCAGCACGTTGAGGAACTGCGGCAGCTCGTCGAGGCTCGTGCGGCGCAGGAACGCACCGACCCGCGTGATGCGCGGATCGTCGCGCGTCGCCTGGTGCACTTCGCTGCCCGCGTCGTGCAGCCGCATCGTGCGGAACTTGAAGATCATGAATGCCTGGCCGTCCGCGCCCTTGCGCTGCTGGCGGAACAGCACGGGGCCGTCCGACGACAGCCGGACTGCCGCCGCAATCGCGAGCAGCAGCGGCGCCAGGCCGACGAGCGCGGTGGCCGCGAACACGCGATCGAAGATCGCCTTGTGCAGCAGCGCGCGCGATGACAGTGGCGACGCGACCAGGTTGATCGCGGGTGCACCGACGAGGTCGATCATCTCGCCGTCGAACATCGCGAGCTTGCTGACGTCGGGCATGAAGCGGATGTTGACGAGATCGTCGCGGAACGCGTCGAGCACGGCCATCACGATGCGCGCCTCGCCGATCGGCAGCGCGAGCCAGACTTCGGGAATCGCGTGCGTGCGGACATGCCGTGCGAACGTATCGAGATCGCAAAAGCGTGGCACGCCATCGGGGCTCGTCGTGTTGGCGCTGGCGATATCGAACATCGCCGCTGCGCGGAATCCGGCCGACGGCACACTGGCAATGCGGTCGAGCACGGCGTCGCGATGGGCGCCGGTGCCGACGATCGCGACGAGGCGAGCGCTTTCCTGCGGGCGGCCGATCCGTTCGAGCGTCGTGCCGGCGACGACGCGCGATGCGACAAGTGCGATGCCGCTCGCCGCCGTCCAGAGCAGGTACCAGGGCAGCGGAATGGCGAGGGTCGGCGCGAGCACCCGCATCACGAGCGCTGCGCCGGCCTGCGCGGCCAGCCACGCGAACGCGGTCAGCAACACGGCGCGGTGCCTGGGGATGCAGGTCGGTGCGTGGTAGAGGTGGAATGCGGGAAACAGCATCAGCGCGAAGGTCGCCGCGCAGGCGACGGCGGCCAGTTCGGACAACCGTTCGACGTTCGGGCCGGGCAACACGAGTGCGGCGGCCAGCGCGCCGAGCGAGATCAGGGCGACGTCAGCAATGCGCGCGATCAGGCCGCCTGCGGCACGTGCGGCATGCGCGTGCCGTGGTTCGAATGAAATATCCATATACCCTTCTGCTGCCGTTCTGATTCAAAGGGACGTCCGTCGTTCCGATCGCGACGCGAAACCGCACGCTCGGCCGAAGCGGAGCGCGGCCGCTGTTTCCACTGCATGGGATATGCCATCGGGGAAGGAGACGCTGCCTGGGGTGCCGGTCGACCTGATCAGCTGCAACGGTGCTTTCCGTGCCTCGTACCGTGAAGGGCGAATGCTTGCGAAATGTTGCGGCCGACTCGACAGGGTCAATTTTCGGGAAGCAGGGGCCTGATTTAAATAGAACGCCTACTAAATGCCGTGGAAATGGATTAGTACGTGTACGAATCAGTGGGATTCGCGTCCGAATGGGCGATTGACAGAGTCGGACTTGTCTTTAGAAAGACGCGCGATGTGGGGGCGTCGAGGCGAACAATTCGCAACGAGCGGAGAGTGATTGGCGAAGAAGGGAGGGTTTGCGGCAGCCGAAGAAATGGCGTGCAGGACGGAAGGCGCGTAGAGGAACAGCAGCCACGGTGATCCGGGCGTAACGCGCAATATCGGCTGGCGTTTCGCGACGCGCCGCTTCATCGCGCATCCTCGATGCCGACGACAGGTGGCATCCTGACAAGATCTTGCACCACGGCGGCCGGATGAGTTGCTGCCCCCAAGTGGTGACACGGGCCATGCTGTGCAGCGCCTCCGGGAGGCGGTATCGCCGCGTATTCGCCCGTTTCATTCGTACCGTGACGGGATTGCACGGCTGACGATGCTTCGGGTTTCCCGAGTTCGGCGAAGATACGGTGCATCGCTGTCGGGCCGGCATCGTGGCGCCGGACGCTCCTCGCCCACCGGAACATCTCGAAATTCTGATCGATTCACCCGCCATAAAACGCACGAAGACGGGGTGAACGCTTCGACCCGGAATGAACACGGGCGGCAAGGATGGCCTGCCGGCCACCTCGCCGCCCGATGGGTTCAACCGATTACTGCTCGATTACCAGCCGGTCTTGCCGTCAACCGTACCCCAGTTATCGCCGACGAGCTGCATGCCCGCCGACGGACCTGACGCGGTGCTCGACTCGATGCTCCCGAAGTTCAGGGCGACCAGGCTGCCGCGGAGGATCGGTACCGGCAACGGACCGGTGCCGATCCGGGTGCTCGACTGCGACGACCGGATGGTGCCCATGTTCAGCGCTACCAGGCCACCGAGATCCGAGTTCACGCCGTCGATCGAACCCGATGACTGGCTGTTTTCGATCACGTTGACGTTGGTGCCGACCAAGCCGCCAACCCACGAAAGGTCCGCGGTGACGGTGCCGGACGACGACGACTGGCGGATCGCGCCGTTGAAGTCGTTCAGGCCGACGAGCCCGCCCGCGTTCGATTCCCTGCCGGCCGTGACGTTGCCGCTGGCCGACGCTTGCGCGATCGTACCCCCGTTGGTCCCGACCAGCCCCCCCGCGTTCGAGCGTGTGCCGGCGGTCACGTTGCCGCTGGCGGACGCATTCTCGATCGTGCCCGTATTGTGGCCGACCAGCCCGCCCACGGGTGCCGCGACGTAGGCTTGCACGTTGCCGGCTGCGCTCACATTTTCGATAGCGCCGCGGTCGTTGCGGCCGACGAGGCCGCCCACCGGGCCGCCGCCTAATGCATCGATCTCGACCTCGGACGATGCGTTGGCAATCCGGCCGCGTTCGTTCAGTCCGACGAGACCGCCCGTTGCCGCGGCATGCATCGTCTTGATCGAGCCGCTGGCCGACGCGTGCTCGATCGAGCCGCCGAGGGCCCGGCCGACCAGCCCGCCGACATTGCTGCCCTCGCCCGCCGAGATCGTCGTGACCGCCGACACGTTGCGCAGCGTGCCGCCGTCGTTCATGCCAACGAGCCCGCCGACGTTCAAGCCTTCGCCGGCTGCGATGCGGCCGCTGGCGGACGAATTTGCTATGGTCCCGGTGTTTCGGCCGACCAGCATGCCCGCGCCCTGGCCATACACGGGGAAGCGGTAGGTCCGTGCAATCTTGATGTCGGCGCTCGCGCTGCTGCGCTCGATCGTTGCACGCGTGCCTTCGTTTTGGCCGGCGATGCCGCCGATGCTGATCGTGTCGCGGGTGCCGTCAATCCGACCGCGGAAGTGGGCGTTGTCGATTGCACCGTCGTAGTTCACGCCGACGATCCCGCCGATCACGGCGATCCCCTTGCCGTTGTGGACGACGCTCATGTTCGTGGCCGCGACGTCGTGGATCCGGCCGCCGTAGTTGATGCCGACGAGCCCGCCCATGAATGCGTTGGGGGACGTCGACGCGCTGTTGACGTTGAGCGAATCGAGTTTCAGGTTGCCGATCGATCCAAAGTTCGCCGAGAACAGGCCGACCCTGGTGTTGCCGGGGTTGCTGACGGTCAGGCGACGGACGGTGTTGCCCAGGCCGTCGAACGTACCGTTGAACGTCTTGCTGCCGCCGATGCTGTTGAAGCCGGCGTTCGCACCGTCGATGCCGTTGCCGAGCACGTAGCGGCCGTTCAGGTCCGCGTCGACGTTGCGCAGGTCGGCAAGCGTGTGCAGCACCTTGTAGCCTTCGCCATTCGAGCTGTACGACGCGTTGTCGCCCGACAGCGTAACGACGCCCTTGTCGTTCGCAAGCGTGTGGCCATTGGTCGAATTCAGCTCGAGGTGCGCGTTACGGCCGGTGAGCGTCACGGCGTCGTTTACGCGGATCCGGTTCGCGGCGTTGAGGGCCAGGCTCGCATTCGCGCCGGTGGCCGACAGCGTTTGATTCAGGTCGACGTTGCCCTTCTGCGACGTGAGCGTCAGTGCGTTGTCGCTCGTCCACGCGACCGGGCCGCCGACCGTCAGGTCGCCCTTCGTGTTCGTCAGCGCGACGTTCGTCGTGCCGAGGTTGCGCGACAGCGTGTCGGCGTCGATTGCTTGACCGTTGACATTCGCCCCGTTCACGCCCGCGTTGGCGGCTTCGATCGTCCACGTGCCGGCCGTGTTGCCCGCACGCGTATCGACTTGCGCGTCGTTCGCGACTTTCACGCGTTCGCCGCGCGTCGTGACCGCGCCGGCCGGTGCGCCCGCGTCGGCCGTGCTCGCGTCGAGCTTGCCGCCGACGTTCACGGTGCCGCCATCGAGCGTGATCTTGCCGCCGCGCGAGCTGAGGCCGCGCGCTTCGATCGTGCCGGTGTTGTTGACCACGGCGCCGAGCAGGTTGTCAGCCGCGCGGGCAGTCATCAGCACCTCGCCGCCGTCGGCTTTCAGCAGGCCGCCGTTGGACGCCTGCGCATCGACTGCGCCGCCGTCGACCTGCAGGTTCAGCAGGCCGCTGCCGTCGAAATTCACCGTGAACGCGTTGCCGGCGGCGAGCGCGACGCTACCGAGTTTCGCCTGGATCGTGCCGTTGTTGGCGACGCGCGCGCCGAGCAGCGCAACGCTGCCGCCGTCGGCAGCGGTGATCGTGCCGTCGTTGGTGACGGCTTGCGTCGAGGAGCCGGAGAAGCGGTAGTTGCCGGCGAGGAAGTCTGCATCGGACAGGTTCTGCGTGGACGCGACGAGGCCGCCGACGTTGACCTGTGCGCCGGAGCCGAACAGCACGCCGTTCGGGTTGACGAGGAACACGCGGCCGTTGGCGGAAATCTGGCCGTCGATACGGCTACCGTTGGTGCCGATCACGCGGTTGAGTGCGAGGGACTGGCTGTTCGGCTGGTGGAAGTTGACGCGTTCGCCGCCGCCCACGCTGAAGTCCTGCCAGTTCGTGATGAGCTTGTCGGTGTGCTGGTTGATGTTCATCGTGCGGCCGCCGTCGGTGCGCACGATGTCGGCCTGGCCGGACATGATTGTCTCGCCGGTGGGCAGCGCAAAAGCGGGCAGCGCGGCGAAGCCGAGCAGCGAGACGGCGGTCACGGCGGCGCGCTTGCCGCCGGTTGCCTTGCCGCGGCGGCGCGCGGTTTCCCCGGCCGCGGTCCAGCATCGCTGGGCGCCGTTCCATACCAATGCATAGGTCTTGTTCATCGTTGTTGTTTCCTCAGGGTTGGTTCGCTTCGCCGGCACGACACTGGGTGCGCGACGAACCGAAGCAGGTGGGGCGGATGGATTCGCCCTTTCGGAATGCGGGCAGCGGGGCTGCCCGCCGGTGCGGTCCGGCCGATGCGAAGACGTGGCCGGACCGCTTTACCGGCCGCTCAGAAATACTGTGCGGCCTGCAACCAGACGCTCGGCGCACGCGTGACCGCCTGCGAGCGGTCCGCGTTGCCGAGCGGCCATGCGGCGGTGATGCTGATCTGCCGGTTGGCGCCGTACCAGCTTGCACCGACACCCGTGCCGGACAGTTGCAGCGTGTTGAGCTCGTTGCGCACCCACGGCTGCTTGTTGATCTGCATCCGGCCCGTGTCGACGAAAGTGCTGACCTGCCAGCCCGGCGTGGCGAGATAGCGCAGCTCGGCGCTGGCCTGCCAGCCCTGGTCGCCGCTGCCCGCGCCGAGCGCGTAGGCGCGCACGCCGTACGGGCCGCCGAGGCTGAATTTTTCCGACGAGTCGAGATTGCGCGACGCGAGCTGCGCGCTGAATTGCGTATGGAACTGCAGCCGCGAGCCCAGCGCCTGCAGGCGCATCGCACTCACGTTGAGCTTCGCGAAACTGCCGTGCGTGTGCGAGAACTGGTTCATGCCGAGCGGATCGTCGCCGCGCATCCGGCCGATGCCGAGCGTCGCCGAGAACACATTGCGGCCGCCGCCGAGCCGGTCGTCGTTGCTGTTGCCGGTGACGGCGAACGACCACAGGTCCACGCGCTTGTCGCTGACGCGCTCGAACACGCCGTAGTCGTCGCGCAGGTGCTTGTTCTCGTAGGTGACCTGCGCGCTGGCGCTCGCGCGCCGGCTGCGCAGCAGCGGCTGCGTGACGAACGCGCTGCGCACGCTCGCGCGACCGTGATAGCCGAGCGGACGCATCTGCTTGCCGAGCCGGTAGCCCATGTCGGAAAACGCGACGCCGATCCGTGTCGACGCGGGACCGATCGGCACCTGGTACATGGCGCGGTAGTACTGCTGGTTCGTATTGCTGGTGAGGCCGCGTAGCGAGAATTGATCGCCGAGCCGCAGTGGCGAGTTGACGGTTGCGGCCCCGGTGGCGCGGTAGCGGCCCGTGACCGGATCGCCGTAGTTGTCGAGTTCGAGCGAGCCCGTGGCGAACGGTGCGCGCGCCGCATCGACGATCAGGTCGGTGGTGCCGGGGGCCTCGCCCGCGCGCAGCGTGCCGCTGACCGCGACGCCCGGCAGTTCGTCGAGCAGTGTCAGGCTGCGTTCGAGATCGGCGCCGCGCACGACGGCGCCGGGCTGCAGCGCGCCGAGCGGCCGGCGCAACA
The DNA here is from genome assembly GCF_000012945.1 of Burkholderia lata. NCBI lineage: Bacteria > Pseudomonadati > Pseudomonadota > Betaproteobacteria > Burkholderiales > Burkholderiaceae > Burkholderia > Burkholderia lata. The sequence continues at coordinate 3,233,282 of NC_007511.1, read as the reverse complement.
CGCCGTCGAGCACGCGCGAGTTGTTGCGGAGTTCGATCCTGCCGTAGCGGCCCTCGACGATCGCGATGCGCACGATGCCGTCCTCGATATCCTGTTGAGGCAGGTAGGCACGCGCGAATACGTAGCCACGTTCGCGGTAAGCGATGGTGATCCGGTCGGCCGCGGAACGAAGTTCGTCGAAGCCGAGCTCGCGGCCGACGAGATCGGTGAGCAGCACCTGCAGCCGCGCCGAGTCGAGTACCTGGTTGCCTTCGATGTGGAATGCGCGAACGGACACGCGCGCGCCGGCTTCAGCATCGGATGGTGTGGCGGGCGGGGACGCGTCGCTCGACGGCGGCATCGCGATTTCGGGCGATGCGGGCGCGGGAAGCGTCGGACGGACGGTTTCAACGTCGCGCAGCGACTGCCCGGCATTCGGCACCTGCGCTTGCGCGAGATCGGGTTGCGACAGCGCGACGCCGACTACGCACGCGCAACGCAGAACGGAGCGAAGCGTGCCGCCAGCGCCGGGCGCGGAGTGGGCACGGAGCGCGGCCACCTGATTGCGGCCGGGTGGAGGGATCGACTGTCGAGCCGGATCGCGGATGGCAGACAGGCAGGTGAAACAGCGAGCGGTGCGAATTTCTGACCTCGAGCGTGTGGGCATCTGCCCCGGCACGTCAATGGTCGAACCGGTTAATCAGGATGCCGGCCGATGGTACGAAACGCTTTCGCTGTTGAATATTGAACAAGTACGAGCGGTCATGGATTAATGCTCAGTCTTGTCGGATTTTTCTGATCAGGACGTACGTGTGCAAAAAAACCGGACGCCGGCGTCCTGCGTGGGGACGACCGGCGTGCTTACACGTCGGCGTGATCCGGCGTGCGGGCCGGATGTTTCGCACGCTTCCGACGGGCGGCGGACGATCAGCACCTGTCACGCCGGCAGTTCGTCACGACAGCGTCAACCGTTCCGGAAAGTCTCGTGGTACGCACTCAACGCCGGCACGCCGCCGAGATGCGCATACAGCACCTTCGACCCCGGTTCGAATTCCCCGAGCTGTACCTTGTCGATCATCCCGTGCATCGACTTCCCTTCGTACACCGGATCCGTCAGCATGCCTTCGAGCCGCGCACACAGGCGAATCGCTTCGAGCGTGCCGTCGTTCGGCAGCCCGTATTCGGGGCCGGCGTAGCGTGTGTCGAGCACGACGTCCGCCGTGGTGATCGGCCGGCCGAGATCGACGAGCTCGGCCGTGTGCCGCGCGATGCGCGTGATCTGCTCGTGCGTGCGCTCGGGGGTGGCCGACGCATCGATCCCGATCACGCGGTTGGCGCGGCCGTCGGCCGCGAAGCCGACGACCATCCCCGCCTGCGTGCTGCCCGTCACCGAGCACACGACGATGTAGTCGAACTTGAAGCCGAGTTGCGCCTCCTGCGCCCGCACTTCTTCCGCGAAACCGACGAATCCGAGCCCGCCGAGCGGATGCTCAGAACAGCCGGCCGGAATCGGGTAAGGCTTGCCGCCTGCCTGCCGCACGCTCTCCATCGCTTCTTCCCAGCTGCGGCGAATGCCGATGTCGAAGCCGTCCGACACGAGCCGCACGTCCGCGCCCATCATGCGCGACAGCTGGATGTTGCCGACGCGGTCGTACACCGGATCTTCGTAGTTGACCCAGTGCTCCTGTACGAGCACGCATTTCATCCCGAGATGCGCGGCGACGGCCGCGACCTGGCGTGTCTGGTTCGACTGCACGCCGCCGATCGACACGAGCGTATCCGCGCCCTGCTCGAGTGCGTCGGGGACGAGGTATTCGAGCTTGCGTGTCTTGTTGCCGCCGAACGCCAGGCCGCTGTTGCAGTCCTCGCGCTTCGCATACAGCTCGACCTTGCCGCCGAGGTGCTCGCTCAGGCGCTTGAGCGGCTGGATCGGCGTCGGGCCGAACGTGAGCGGATAACGGGGGAAACGTTGCAGGTTCATCGACGTGCTCCGGAAAGCGGTGGGCGGGGCGGGTCATCGGTTCGCTCGGTTGCGGCCGGCGGGCCGTGTTCCGACTGGAAAAATGAAAGGCAGAAGCGCGAGAAATGAGCTTGCGAAATAATTTGCGGAAGACTACGTTACCGACGATATGAGAACGTAATAAGCAATTTTGATTCGCTGAGAAGGAGGATGACGCAATGAAATTAGATCGAGGCAGCGCATCGCCGGCCGACGCCGCACCGGCGCTCGATCGCATCGACCGCGCGATCCTGCGGCAGTTGCAGCAGGACGCGTCGATCTCCAACGTGAGCCTCGCGGCGAAGGTGAAGCTGAGCGCGCCGGCGTGCCTGAGGCGCGTCGAGCGGCTGAAGGACATGGGGCTGATCCGCGGCATCGTGGCGCTGCTCGACCCGAAGCCGCTCGGCGCGGGGATGCTGGTCGTGATCGGCTTCGTGCTGGATCGCTCGACGCCCGAAGCGTTCGCCGCTTTCGAGAAGGCCGCGCAGAAAGTGTCGGGGTGCGTCGAATGCCACGTCGTGACCGGCGAATTCGACTACTTCATGCTGGTGCGCACGCGCGACAACGAGAGCTTCAACCGGCTGCACGCGGAACAACTGCTGTACCTGCCGGGCGTGCGGCAGGTGCGTTCGTTCATGGTGCTCAAGGAGATTCTGTCGACGCATGCGCTGCCGCTGTAAGCGCGCGTGATCGGCGAATGCACGCGGGACCGGCGCCGGGCATACCCGCCAAGCCGTCCGTTTGCCGACAAAACCGCGACAGTCTCCCGACGCAATCGAAAGGGTCCGAACGAAACACGCGCCAGCGCGTCGCACCTTCACGACGCCGCGCGAACCGATCGCGTATGCTCGTCCGGTCGCCGGCGCAGGCAGCCACCGGAGCCGGTTCATTCGTGTGACGACCCATCAACGAGCGAGGACAGCATGGCTAAACAGACGATGGCGGAATATCTGGCGAAGACGCTGGCGGCAGCGGGCGTCGAGCGCATCTGGGGCGTGACGGGCGACAGCCTGAACGGCCTGTCGTTCAGCCTGAGCCAGATCGGCTCGATCCGCTGGATGCATACGCGGCACGAGGAAAGCGCCGCGTTCGCGGCCGGCGCGGATGCCGCGTCGACCGGGCGGCTCGCGGTGTGCGCGGGCAGTTGCGGCCCCGGCAACCTGCACCTGATCAACGGACTCTACGATTGCCACCGCAATCACCAGCCGGTGCTCGCGATCGCCGCGCACATTCCGTCGACCGAGATCGGCCTCGGCTACTTCCAGGAAACCCATCCACAGGAGCTGTTCCGCGAATGCAGCCACTTCGCGGAGCTCGTGACCAACGCGTCGCAGTTCCCGCGCGTGCTCGCGCGCGCGATGCGCACCGCGATCGACGAGCGCGGCGTCGCGGTGATCGTGCTGCCGGGCGACATCGCGCTCGGCGACGGCCCGGACGAGCTGCCGGCGTGGAGCGACGCAGCACCGCCGTCGATCCTGCCGGCCGATGCCGATCTCGACCGGCTCGCGGCGCTGCTCAATGCGTCCGACGCGGTTACGCTGCTGTGCGGCAGCGGCACACAAGGCGCGCACGATGAAGTGGTCGCGCTGGCCGATACGCTCGGCGCGCCGGTCGTGCATGCGCTGCGCGGCAAGCAGTTCGTCGAATGGGACAACCCGTTCGACGTCGGGATGACGGGGCTGATCGGCTTCAGCTCGGGCTATCACGCGATGGAATCGTGCGACACGCTGCTGATGCTCGGCACGGATTTTCCGTACCGGCCGTTCTATCCGTCGAACGCGAAGGTTGCGCAGATCGACTGGAAGGGCTCGCAGCTCGGCCATCGTGCGCCGCTCGCGCTCGGCCTCGTCGGCACCGTGAAGGAAACGATCGCGGAATTGCTGCCGCGGCTCACGCGCAAGACACAGCGGCGCTTCCTCGAGAACGCGTTGAAGCACTATGCGGCCGCGCGCAAGGGGCTCGACGATCTCGCGGTAGCCGAGCCGCCGGGCCGCGCGATCCATCCGCAATACCTGACGAAGATCGTCGACGAAGTCGCGGCGGAAGACGCGATCTTCACGGCCGACGTCGGCACGCCGACGCTGTGGGCCGCGCGCTACCTGACGATGAACGGCAAGCGGCAGCTGCACGGCTCGTTCAATCATGGGTCGATGGCGAACGCGATGCCGCAGGCGCTTGGCGCGCAGGGGGCGCATCCGGGGCGGCAGGTGGTGTCGCTGTCGGGCGACGGCGGGCTGTCGATGCTGCTCGGCGATCTGCTGACCGCACGCCAGCTCAAGCTGCCGATCAAGATCGTCGTGTACAACAACAGCCTGCTCGGCTTCGTGTCGATGGAGCTGAAGGCGGCCGGCTATCTCGACACGAACGTCGACCTGAGCCCGACCGACTTCGCGGCGATCGCGAAGGGCGCGGGCATCTTCAGCGTGCGCGTCGAGCATTCGGAGAACGTCGAGGAAGCGCTGCGCATGGCGTTCGCGCATGACGGGCCGGCGGTCGTCGACGTCGTCACGTCGAAGTACGAGCTCGCGATGCCGCCGAAGATCGAGATCGCGCATGCGAAGGGCTTCAGCCTGTTCATGCTGCGCGCGATCCTCAGCGGGCGCGGCGACGAGATCGTCGAGTTGGCGAGAACCAACCTGCGGTAATGCGGTGCCGCGCGCGATGCTTCCGGCAGCGCGCGCGGTGTATTGCATCGACGAACGCGCCGGGGTGCGTTCTTCGTCGCAGGACGAATTGAACAACACAAAAATATGGCAATCGAGATTCGTGCCTACGAGGCATCCGACCTGCACACGCTGTCGGCCATCTGGTTCGATGCGTCGCGGCTCGCGCATCCGTTTCTCGGCGAGGCGCGGCTGCGCGAGCAGCGCGCGCTGATCGAAACGGTTTATCTACCCCAGGCGGAAACCTGGGTCGCGTGTCGGACCGGCGAGCCGGTCGGGTTTATCGGGCTGCTCGATGGTTCGATCGGGGGATTGTTTGTCGCGCCGGCAATGCAGGGCAACGGGATCGGCCGCGCGCTGGTCGAGCATGCGCTCGCGCTCAAGGGCGCACTCGATCTGGAGGTGTACGCCGACAATCGCGATGCCTGCGCGTTCTATGCGCGGCTCGGCTTCGAGGAAGTTTCGCGTCGCGATGAGGATGACGAAGGTTTGCCGTTCGCGAACATCCTGATGCGCGCCACGCGTTAAGGGGCGGGCAGGCAGGATTCGTGCGCCGAGCGGCACGGCATCAGCCCCGCGAGGATGTTCCGGTGTGTTTGCCTGCGCCTGCGCTCAGGCCGGCGTCGCTTCGCGCCCGGCCGCCACCCACTCGCGCACGGCCTCGACGAACAGCCGCAGCGCCGCCGGCGGATGCCGGTTCGCCGGATAGTAGAGGCACAGCGCGCCGAAATCCTGGCTCCATTCCGGCAACACACGCACGAGCCGCCCGGCGGCGACGTGCTCGGCTACGCGCGATTCCGTGACCCACGCAATGCCGATGCCGGCCAGCGCGGCATCGATCATCAGCCCCTGGTTGCCGAGCGTCATCGGCCCGTCGACATCCACGCTGACGCGCTTGCCCTTGCGGATCAGATCCCATCGATAGAGCGCACCGCTTTCGAACCGGTAGCGGATGCACCGGTGATCCACGAGATCCTGCGGCCGCGCCGGCAGCGCGTGTCGCGACAGGTAGTCGGGCGACGCCACCGCGACGAAGCGGATCGTATCGCCGAACTTCACCGCGATCATGTCGCGCGGCACGTCTTCATGAACGCGGATGCCGGCGTCGAAGCCATGCTCGACGATGTCGATCAGCCGCGAATCGGTGACGAACTCGACATGGATGTCCGGATAGCGTGCGACGAACGCGGGCAGCACATGCCGGATCAACGGGCGCGCAGCGGCTTCCGATGCACTGATCCGGATCTGGCCGGACGGACGGTTGCGGGCAGTGGCTGCGTCGTTCAGCGCATCTTCGAGATCGACCACCGCGGGCCGCACGCGCAGCAGCAGCTGCTCGCCGGCCTCGGTCAGCGCGACGGAGCGCGTGGTGCGGTTGAAGAGGCGCACGCCGAGCCGCGCTTCGAGGTGACGCACCGCATGGCTCAGCGCCGACGGCGATACACCCAGGATGCGCGCCGCACCGCTGAAGCTGCGCTGTTCCGCGATCGTGATGAAGGTCGTCAGTTCGCCGATGCCGGTGCGGAGCATTTGTGAATTTTCCTCAGGAACGCATGAAATGGTACGCCGATTGTTGAGCGCTATCCATCAACCTACACTGGCTTCCTCGGCATTCAGTCGAACCTTTTCATCTTCAGCAGGAGAGCGTCATGCAAAAACGCATGCTTGGTAAGAGCGGCCTCGAAGTCTCGGCAATCGGGCTCGGCTGCATGGGATTGAGTTACGGCTATGGCCCCGCGACCGACACCGCGAGCGGCATCGCATTGATCCGTGCCGCGTTCGAGCGCGGCGTGACGTTCTTCGACACGGCGGAAGCGTATGGCCCGTTCGTCAACGAGGAGCTGGTCGGCGAGGCGGTCGCGCCGTTTCGCGACGAGGTCGTGATCGCCACCAAGTTCGGCTTCGAGGACGGCCAGGCGATGAAGGGTGTCGACAGCCGGCCGTCGCATATCCGCGACGTGGCCGACGCGGCGCTGAAGCGGCTGAAGATCGATCGCATCGATCTGTTTTATCAGCATCGCGTCGATCCGAACGTGCCGATCGAGGACGTGGCCGGCACGGTCAAGGACCTGATCCGCGAAGGCAAGGTCGCGCATTTCGGGCTGTCGGAAGCCGGTGAGCAGACGATTCGTCGCGCGCACGCGGTGCAGCCGGTCGCCGCGCTGCAAAGCGAATATTCGCTGTGGTGGCGCGAGCCGGAGGCGCGGATCCTGCCGACGCTCGAGGAACTCGGGATCGGCTTCGTGCCGTTCAGCCCGCTCGGTAAAGGTTTCCTGACCGGCGCGATCGATGCGAACACGACGTTCGCGGAGAACGATTTCCGCAATGTCGTGCCGCGCTTCTCGGAGGAAAACCGCAACGCGAACGCGGGCCTCGTCGATCTGCTCGGCCGGATCGCGACCGACAAGGGCGTGACGCGCGCGCAGATCGCGCTGGCCTGGCTGCTGGCCCGCAAGCCGTGGATCGTGCCGATTCCGGGCACGACGAAGCTGCACCGGCTCGACGAGAACGTGGGCGCGGCGGAAGTCGTGCTGACGGCCGACGATCTCGCTGCGATCGAGACCGCGCTGCAGCAGATCAGGATCGTCGGCGAGCGCTATCCCGCGCACTTCCAGCAGCGTATCGATCGCTGACCGGGCATCCGGCGGCCGATCGGGCACGAATTGATCAGCGGAATCAGGGACAATCTTCACGTCGCCTTAAGTTTGCGTTTCCTAGAATCGATTTGAACGTCGCTCTTCCTGCGACGGACCGATTCGTCCAGGAGGATGCGCATGCCGAAACCCCGTGTCGCCGTAGCCCTGTTTCACGAAGCCGCCGACGCATCGAGGCCGACGGCGCAACTGCTCGAGGGCTGCCCATGATGTGGCCGAACGCGTGGCGTGTCTCGGCACTGTTCGTGCGCGAGTGGGTCGGCCGTCCGGCCGCGGTGGGCGCGTTGTGCCCGAGTTCGCGGCAGCTGGCGCGCGAGATGGCCGATGCGGTGCCGGACGGCGACGGGCTGGTCGTCGAGCTCGGCGGCGGCACCGGCGCGATCACCGCGGCGTTGCTCGAACGCGGCGTCGCGCCACGGCGGCTCGTCGTGGTCGAGCGTTCGCCGGCGTTCGTCCAGCATCTGCGGCGACGCTTTCCGGGCATCTCGATCGTGTCGGGCGACGCGCGACAGCTCGAGCGGCTGCTGCCGCCCGAGGCGCGCGTCGACGCGATCGTGTCGTGCCTGCCGCTGCGCACGCTGCCGCGTCAGGATGTGGCGGCGATCGTCGATCAATGCCATCGCGTGCTGTCGGCCGACGGCGTGATGATCCAGTTCACGTACGACCTGCGGCCGCCTGGCCGTCATCCGCTCGGCGATTCGGCATTTGTTGCCTGCGGCAGCCGGATCGTGTGGGCAAACATACCGCCTGCGCGCATCGTGACCGTGCGCAGCGTCACCGCCGAACACGCGGAATGATGCCGCTGCGCGCGGGGCGCCCGATCGCGGCGCCTCGCTTGCGCCTTTCATAAATCCTTCTATACCTTCCAATTACCATTCATATTGTCGTCACATCAGGTTCCTACCATCGCCTTTCATTTCGAAAGCATCAATGGCGGGGGGAACCGGCAACATGAATCGAATCAAACTGGCGGCGCTGCTGTGTGCGGGCGCCTTTGCACTTGCCGGATGCGGCAGCGACGACGGCCCGACCAGCACGGCGCCCGGCCCCACGAAGCCGCTGGCCGCGCGCAACGTGATCTTCTTCCTCGGCGACGGCATGGGGATCACGACGCTGACGGCCGCGCGCATCTTTGCGGTCGGTGAAGACGGCGCGCTGACGATCGACACGCTGCCGGAAACCGCGTTCGTGAAGACCTATTCCAACGATGCGCAGGTGACGGACAGCGCACCGTCGATGTCGGCGTACATGACCGGCGTCAAGACCAACAACGAAGTGATCTCGATGTCGCCCGACACGAAGGCGATCGAGCCGACCGCGAGCCTCACCGGCAACTGCGGCGCGAACAACGGCAAATCGGCGACGACGCTGCTCGAGATCGCGAAGGCGCAGGGGCTGGCCACCGGGGTCGTGACGACCACGCGCGTCACGCACGCGACGCCCGCGGCGACGTATGCACACGTGTGCCATCGCGACGCCGAGAACGACATCGCCGCGCAGCTCGTGCCGGGCGGTGCGGGCTACAACGGCGCGCTGGGCGACGGCGTCGACGTCGTGCTCGGCGGCGGCACGCAATTCTTCGTGCCGAAGGACGGCGGCGGCAAGCGTACCGACGGGCGCAACCTGGTCAACGAGCTGAAGGCGAAGGGCTATGCGGTCGCGCAGAACCGCGACGACCTGCTGGCTGCCGACGCGACGAAGGGCGGCAAGCTGGTCGGCCTGTTCTCGTCGAGCCACATGAGCTACGACCTCGATCGCGGCGCGACCAAGGAGCCGAGCCTCACCGACATGGCGACGCGCGCGCTCGACGTGCTGCAGAAGAACCCGAACGGCTATTTCCTGATGGTCGAGGGCGGCCGGATCGACCACGCGCTGCACGACACCAATGCGAAGCGCGCGCTGCAGGACACGGTCGCGTTCGACAACGCGATCAAGGCCACGATCGACAAGGTGCGCAAGACCGATCCCGACCTGAAGAACACGCTGATCGTCGTCACGGCCGACCACGATCACACGCTGGTGCTGAACGGCTATGCGGCGCGCACCGGCAAGACCGAGGCGGGCAAGCCCGGCGTGCTGGGCGTGCTGCGCAGCTACCAGACGGGTGCGGTCGCGAAGGACGCGGACGGCGCGCCGTACACGATCATCGGCTTCGGCAACGGCGAGAACCGCGTGCAGGGCAGCCGTGCGGGCACGGCACTCACCGATGCGGTGACGGGCGCCGACGACTATCGCCAGGAGGCGGTCGTGCGCATGGACAAGGGCAACGAGACGCACGGCGGCACCGATGTGTTCCTCGGTGCGATCGGCCGCGGCGCGGATGCATTCCACGGCGTGATCGAGAACAACAAGGTGTTCGAGCTGGTGCGCAACGCGGTGCAGCTGTGAGCGCCGACCATACGGGTACAGGGGAATACAGGATGTCGACCATCAAGTGCATCGCGGCGGCGCTGGCCGTCGCGGGTTTCGCATGCGGCGCGGCGCAGGCCGCCGGCCAGGCGAAGAACGTGATTTTCTTTCTCGGCGACGGCATGGGGCCGACGACCGTGACGGCGAGCCGGATCTACAAGGTCGGTGAGTCGGGACAACTGACGATGGAGAAGCTGGCTCGCACCGCGCGCGTCAAGACCTTCTCGAACGACGCGCAGACGACCGACAGCGCGCCGTCGATGGCCGCGTACATGACCGGCGTGAAGATGAACAACGAAGTGCTGTCGATGTCGTCCGACACGCGCGCGGTCGCGCCGGGCAACGACGCCAACGGCAACAAGACCGTCAACAACTGCGTGACGGGCAACGGCCAGCCGGTCGCGACGCTGCTGGAGCTCGCGAAAGCGCGCGGCAAGGCGGTGGGTGCGATCACGACGACCGAGCTCACGCACGCGACGCCTGCCGCGACCTATTCGCACATCTGCCATCGCGATGCGCAGTACGACATCGCCGCGCAGGCGTCGCCGGGCGGCGCAGGCTACAACGCGGCGCTCGGCGACGGCGTCGACGTGTTGATGGGCGGCGGCCGCAACCACTGGACGCCGTTCGATCCGGTGGCCAACAAGCGCGGGCGTGCGGACGGCCGCAACCTGCTCAACGAGATGAAGGCGAAGGGCTACACGGTCGTCGCGAACAAGGATCAGCTCGCGCAGGCCGGCAACGGCAAGCTGGTTGGCCTCTTCAGTTCGACGAGCCATCTGGAGTATGAACTCGACCGCGTCGCGGGCAAGGGCGAAGGTCCGACGCAGCCGAGCCTCGCGGAGATGACGTCGAAGGCGATCGACGTGCTGTCGAAGAATTCGAACGGCTATTTCCTGATGGTCGAAGGCGGCCGGATCGATCACGCGCTGCACGGCACCAACGCGAAGCGCGCGCTGGAAGACACGGCGGCGTTCGACGAAGCGATCCGCGTCGCGCTGTCGAAGGTCGACCTGTCGAACACGCTGATCGTCGTGACGGCCGACCACGACCACACGATGACGATCAACGGCTATTCGAAGCGCGGCAACCCGATTCTCGACATCAGCCGCAACTATCGCGACGGCCAGCCGAGCAAGGACGCCGACGGCAACACCTACACGACGCTCGTGTTCGGCAACGGCGCGAACCGGCCGAACGTGCGCGCGTCGGTCGATTCGGCCACCGCGACGAACGAGGCGTATCTGCAGGAAGTGGGCGTGCGGATGGGCAGCGCGGGCTCGGAGACGCACGGCGGCGGCGACGTGATGCTGTTCGCCGACGGCGCGGACGCGAAGGCGTTCAAGGGCACGATCGACAACACGAAGGTGTTCGGTCTCGTGCGCTCGGCGTTCGGTTTCTGAATCCGTTGACTGCTTGAGGAACGGGAACGCCCGATGAAACGTCAGCTTCTCTGCGCGCTCGCTTCCGGGTGGGTTGCGCTGCCGGCCCTTGCAGCGGCCGATCTCGACGCCGTGCTGCTGCACGAAAGCCGTACGGTGTCGGCCGACGGCGTGACGCGCACGACGATGTATCGCGAACGGATGGTGCGGCGCGACGCTCACGTGTGGGTCGAACGCGTGCTGCCCGTCGCGGCGGCAGGTGGTCATGGTGACGATCATGACCATGATCACGACGCGGGCGCTCGCACCGGCGTGCAGCCGGCCGCCGCCCACGCGGGCCACAAGCACTTCAACTTCCAGGCAGCCGCGCGGCACGTGACCTACGACGGCAAGACGGCGCGCATCGAGTACGTCGATACGGCGAACCGGACGGTCGTCAGCGTGCCGCCGGCCGAGTACGAAACCACGGGCTTCGACGGATCGTGGGACAACGCGTACTACGTCACACCGCCGTCGCAGTTGAAGCGGCTCGCGGTCGCGAAGCGCGGCGACACGCCCGGTACCCGCTGGTACGAGCAGGCGGTCGACACACCCGGCGCGCGCGGCGTGAACCGGATCCTGTGGAACGAGACGCTGCAGGCGCCGCTGTCGGTCGAATACCGGAGCGCCGACGGCCGTGTCGTGCGCAAGCTGACATTGACGCCGGCGCCGGCCGCGCGGCGCGAGACGTTGCCGTGGCAGACGCTCGCCAGCTATACGCGCAAGGAATACGCGGACTATCTCGACTGATCGGCGATTTTGACCGTCTGTACGCGGGGCTTGCGGTCAGGCCGGCCGGTATCGTCAAGCGATACGGCCGGGCCCTGGCCGATTTTTTATGGCTGACCGGCAGCCATTGCCGATGACATGCTAGAAGCGCGCGCCGTCCGGCACGCGCGCGGAAGGCCGCGACGCGATCCGCTTGATGTAGCGGTCGAGCGGTGTCGCGTAGCCGCGCGCGATCGCCGCGCTCAGAGCGGCCGACAACGCCAGATACGCAATCAGCAACAGCAGCTTCGTGTCGCCGTGCGTGGCCGACGGCGGCCAGATCGTACGCAGCCCGCCGAGCACGATCAGGTGGAACAGGTACAGCTCATAGCTGAGCTTGCCGGCCCGGTGCAGCGGCGCGAGCAGGCGGCCCTGCACGCGCTCGCCGTTGACGTGCGCGCCGATCAGCAGCACGGCCGTGCCGAGCGCCATCGCGGTGACGCCGGCGACATGGCTTTCCGCGATCGGCCAGGCCAGATAAAGCGCGGCCATCGCTGACGCGACGAGCCACTGCACGAGCGGCGCGGCCAGCCGCTGCCCGTTCATGCGTTCGGCCAGCAGCGCGGTGCAGCAGCCAATCGCAATCCCGTCGAACGACGCGAAGTACGCATAGAGGAACCCGCCTTCGTCGCCGGCGTGCGTGAAGCGGTACACGGGCCCGATCGCGGCGATGACCACCCAGAACGCGGCCAGCCGCGCATCGCGGCGCAATGCGATGCACAGCAGCGGAAACGACAGGTAGAACACCTCTTCGACCGACAGCGACCACAGCACGCCGAGCGCGTAGTTGACCCATCCGTACGCGCCGATCAGCACGTTCATCCAGAACGTCAGCGACGCGAGATTCACGAGCCAGAACGACACGGCGATGCCTTCCGGCGCATGGTTCTGGAAGATCGGCACGCCGGCTGCCGCGAGGCCGTTGACGAGCGCGAGCAGCAGAAGCAGGCACGGGACGATGCGTGCGACGCGCGACACGTAGAACGCGCGCACGTCGACCGCGCCGAGGCTGCCCCAGCGGCGGCGCGCATTCGACGTGATCAGGTAGCCGGAAATCACGAAGAACATCGTTACGCCGTAGTTGCCGTTGCGCGCCACAGCATGCACCGCATCCCAGCCGATCAGGCGCGCGAGCGACGTGTCGCGCAGCGAGTAGGGGATGTTGAAGTGATGCAGCAGGACGAGCACGATCGACACGCCGCGCAGCAGGTCGATCCGCGCGTTGCGCGGCCCGGTGCTCATTGCGGCCTGCCCGGTTCGGCGAGGGCCGGTAGCGTCGCCAGGAACGTATCGCGTGCGCGCAGGCCGGCATTCGGCGTCTGCCGCTTGTCGTCCTGCATCAGGTACGCGAACACCAGCTTGCGCGGCCCCTTGGCCGCCCACCCCACGAACCAGCCGTATGCGTGCGACGCATCGTACTTGCGCCCCGGCGACCCGGTCCCCGTCTTGCCGTGCACGACCCAGCCGTCGGGCTGCGTGTCGATCAGCGTGATGCGCTCGGTCATGTCGAATGCGTGCGCGCTGACGGGCAGCGTCCGGTTCGCGATCTTGCGCATGAAGCCGACCTGTTCGAGCGGCGAGATACGCAGCGACGCGTTGACCCATGCGCCCATCACGCCGTTCAGTTCGCCCTGCTGGCTGGTCACGTCCGCATTGCCGTAGCCGAATGCGTTCGTGTACCGCTGGAAGCGCGCCTGCCCGAGCGCCTGCGTGACCTGCTGCGAGTACCAGAACACCGACAGCTTCATCCAGCGCGCCGGGTCGGTCGGCTCGCGCCACGGCGCGCCGCCCCAGTCGGGGTAGCCGGCGTGGAAGTCGAGCGTCGGCGTGTGCGCGTCTTTCAGGACGCCCGCATCGAAGCCCATCAGGCTGATCGCGACCTTGAACGTCGACGCCGGCGTCACGCGGGTCGCGCAGTCGCCTTGCTGCACGAGTACCTGGCCGGTGGCGGCGTCGGCGACGACGGTGCAGATCGGGCGGGCATGGGACGTCGAGGCGGCCAGCAGGCCGGCGGCGAAGGTGAACAGCGCGCGGCGCCAGTGCTTCAAGTGACACTCCTTCGGGTGGGGTGGCGCACAGTGTATCGACGTATCGCCGTCTGTCGACCTGTCACGGTTGACGGGGCGGGCTGGCGCATCACGAGCCGCGATGACGGGATCGCGCCCGGATCTTCGCGGATATCGTGCGATCACGCATGCAATGCGCCGCTGCTCAATATCCGGCGATCGCGTAGTAGATCCCGAGGCACGCTACGGCGATGAGCGGGAGTGCGATGACGGTGAAGGCGATTCGGCCGATGCCGCGCAGGCGCGTCACGCCGACATACAGGCAGAGGGCCCCGAAAAATAGCGTCAATGGCCAGTAGATGGCGCCGTAAATGACCGGGACGATCCAGAGCGGCAGGTCGATGCCGATGTCACTCATTTTTGCTTCCTCACGTCGACCCGGTGCCGGCCATCGCGGTCCATTCCGCAGGCGAGCGACCCATGAAAAACTGGGTTCGCCATGTCGCAATGCCGAGATTGACCGCGCGGACGCTCACCACGTTGACGAGATCCTGTTGTCGCAGCCAGGCCGATGAGGCCAGCGCTGCGTGCGCGACAGCGGTCGCCCCGACCTTGTTCATCAGCGCCGGCGTGCTCGTGAGCACGGTGAGGGTGGCGATCGCTTGCGGTGGCTGGCCCGCCGGGCCGACGACGCGCCTGTTGCCGATCCAGACACCGCTCTGGATCACGCCCGGAACGGTGGATGTCGCACGCTGGATCTGGTGGATATCGGCCATGCGATCGTCATCGATCAGCCGCGTTGTGGCAAAACGACTGCCGACGAACAGAAGCAGGCCAAGGACGGCCAGGATCGCCCAGTGTTTCCGGCCAACCGGAGCGGTATCCTCGACGGGCGCCGCGACATGCACGACCCTGCTGGCGGTGAGCAGATCCTGTACGGACTGGCGGCTCGGCCTGTTGAAAACGAACAGATACAGCAATGCCAGGCCCCAGAAGAAGACGATCGTGCCGTTTGCCGTGGCGAGCCATGCCATGCCCGGATCGTGAAGCGCGGGCAGGTCGATAAAGCTGATGCCGCCGAGTGTCAGCGGAACGGCGATCAGCGCGTACCGTGCCCAGGCGCGAACGTACCCGGGACCGGAGCCGTCGGGGGTGGCGCTATCGGCAACACGGATATTCATGACCCGCTTGCCGAGCGACTGGTGCCGATGCCCGCCCTCGAGCAGGCCAAAGTAGATGGACCCGATCAGGAAGCCGATCAGCCTTCCCCATTCGCCAATCGTCGACAGGGCATCGAAGAACAGGATCGCGATTGCCAGCCCGATCAAGCCGAGCAGGATTGAATCGATCGCAAACGCGGCGGTGCGTCGCCAGAAGCCGGCGGCGCCGTGTGATTCTTGGTCTGTATTGCGCTCCATTGCCGTGGCCCCCGATGCGTTATGTTCGTCGAGCCGTTCAGGCTCTTTGCGGCGCGCGGCCGCAGGATTGCATGGGCCGGCACCGATTCGATCGTGACAGTCGGATCATATCGACCGGCTTGACGCAAAACTGCAAACTATTGTGAGTAATGCGCAAGCGCGAACGGCCTTCATGCCGCTTGCGCTGATCGTCGATCGATCCGGGCGCGGCGCGGATTGCGACGCCGGACGGACAGCGCAGGCCTCGCGAGCGTATCGGCCGGGCGTGGGATCGAGACGGGCACCCGCAGACATGAAAGGCTGAAAGCGATTGTCGTGGATTCTCGCGAGGCCGTCGAACGTGTGGGTCCGGTTCGACGGGGCAGCCGCTGTCGCGCACGCGCGCTGCAAAGCGGCGAGGCGCCATGAAAAAGCCCGCCGGCAGGCTTGCGCCTGCGGGCGGGCAAAGACACCTCGGGCAGACCCGCGCGGGTGTCGCGTGAAGAACGGAGAACCGGGTTGCGTCAGAACTTGTGGCGCAGCGCGAGGCGCACGGCCACCTGGTTCGACGTCGACGACGGTGCGTCGGTGCCGGGGATGAACGCGTTGTCGAGGATCGAGTTCGTCTTGTCGCCGGCGATGTGCTGGTACGCGGCCTGCACGTACACGTCGGTGCGCTTCGACAGGTTGTAGTCGGCCATCAGCCCGACCGAGTGGATCTTCGGCTTCGCGTCGCCGGTCGATGCGTCGTACTTCTCGAGCGACAGCACGTACTGCGCGCCCACCATGAACGCCGGCGTGATCTGGTACGAACCGTTCACCTCGAAGTTCTGGTACTTGATCGCGCTGACCGTCGCGCCCGGGGCGATGATCGCGCCCGGCGTGCCGAGGTAGCCGTTGCCGGTCGGGTTCTTGTAGTTCGAGTTCGTGTACGCGAAGCCGACCGTTGCCGGGCCGAACGTGTAGTTGATGCCCGCGCCGAACACGCGCATGCGCTCGGCGATATAGCTCGCGTCGTTCGCGGTGATCGCGCCCGCCGAGCCGTCGCCCGGGTGGTTCGCCTGCAGGTACGCAGCGCCGATCAGCAGGCCGTTGTTCTGGTACTGCGCGCCGAAGCTGTACGCGCGGTTGTCCGAGAAGTTCGTGCTGTTGCTGAAGCTGTAGGCGCCGCCGAACTGGAAGCCGCCGAAGTTCGGGCTCGCGTACTTCACCGTGTTGTCGAGACGGAACGAGTTGTCGGTGTTGTCGTTGTCGAACGGGTGCGCGAGCAGGTAGCCGCCCCAGTTGCCGTTGGCCGTGGTCGGCGCGAGATAGTCGACGACGGAGTCGTACTGGCGGCCGAACGTCAGCGTGCCGTACTGGGTCTGGCTCAGGCCGACGTAGGCCTGGCGGCCGAACATGCGGCCGCCCTGGTTGAGCCGGCCCGTGTTCACGTCGAAGCCGTTTTCGAGCTGGAAGATCGCCTTCATGCCGCCGCCGAGATCCTCGCTGCCCTTCAGGCCCCAGCGGCTGCCCTGCGCGTAGCCGCTCGCCATTTCGTAGACGTGGCCGGTGCCGACGTTGTTCGTGTAGTTCAGGCCTTCGTCGATCACGCCGTACAGCGTGACGCTGCTTTGCGCGAACACGGGGGCTGCGAAGGTTGCCGTTACGGCGAGCGCCGTCAGGGTCTTTTTCATTGAGAGATCTCCGGGATATCCAGCTTGTATCGGTTGTCGTGGGCGCGTCCGGCGAGGTGCGCCCCGTCATCCGGGGCGACCCTGCGCAGCGCGTGCGGCGCCGGATCGCGCAAGGCGCGGCGGCGCGGCAACCGGCAGCGTCGGGTCGTGTCTCCTCCGATGACACCGCGCATTCTTCCCAAGCCGAAAAGGAATCGAAAGCGAGTAATTTCGATGGATGGGATCGGGTTCGCCAATGGGGGCGCGACAGGCCGTTTCGACAGTCGAAACGGGGTGGGCGGCGTCGTGGCTCGCGGCGAGCCGGGCAGGCGCCGCGCGAGGTCGCGTCGCTGCGCGCGCAGGGGCCTGCGCAAGCTCGGAAAATCGGCCGTGAAGCCCGTCTGGCGGGCCTGGCCGGATGCCCGGAGATCGATTGACGCTGCCGATAGCAATGATCGGAATTACTCGTTTCCCTAAACAAATTGGCGGCGGAAACATGCAGGCTGACCGGACGTGGATGCATTCACGATTCGCCGGTCGCCGCGCATGCCGCGACGCACAAACAACAGATTCGATTTGGAGACGACCCACCATGCAGATTCGACGACTGAAAACGGTCCTTCTCGCCGCCGCGGCGATCCTGTCCGCGCCTGCCGCCCACGCGGCCGGCGGCGCGTGCGCCGACGGCAAGACGGTCCATTTCGCGGGCATCACGTGGGAGAGCGGGTCGTTCGCGACCGAAGTGCTGCGGCAGATCATGGAGAAGGGCTACGGCTGCAAGACGGACGTCGTGCCGGGCAGCACGGCCGCCACCGAAACGGCGCTCGCGCGCAACGACCTGCAGATCTGGGCCGAGCAGTGGACGGGCCGCAGCGAGATCACCGCGAAGGCCGTCTCGTCGGGCGCCGTGAAGCTGATCGGCGACACGCTGCCGGGCGGCACGACCGAAGGCTGGTTCGTGCCCGACTACGTGGTGAAGGGCGATCCGGCGCGCAACATCAAGCCGGTCGCGCCGGGGCTCGTGTCGGTCGACGATCTGCCGAAGTACAAGCAGGTGTTCGCGGACGAAGAGGAGCCGGACAAAGGCCGCTTCCTGAACTGCCCGACGGGCTGGGACTGCGAGCGCGTGAACACGCGCCTCTTGCGCGTATTGAAGCTCGACCAGTCGTACACGAACTTCCACCCGGGCACCGGTGCGGCGCTCGACGCGGCGATCGCGTCCGCGTACCAGCGCGGCGCGCCGATCGTGTTCTATTACTGGGGCCCGGCCGCGCTGATGGCGAAATACAAGTTCACCGCGCTGAAGATGCCGGCCTATAACGAAGCATGCTGGAAGACGTTGCGCGACGAGAGCAGCACGCACCAGTGCGCGTCGTCATACATGGTGTCGCGGCTGACGGTCGGCGTGTCGAAGCCGTTCGCGGATGCGAACCCCGATCTCGTCGGCGTCTTCGGCAAGGTGCGTTTCCCGATGGACTTCCTGAACCAGACGATCCTCGAGATGACCACGAAGAAGATCGACGGCGCGGCGATGGCCACGCAGTTCCTGAAGACCCGCCAGGACATGTGGAAGCAGTGGGTGCCGGCCGACGTCGCGCAGAAGATCGCCGGCAGCCTGAAGGGCGCGTAACCTGCGCGCGGCGGCGGGCCCGCGCCTGCCGCCGCCGTCACGCGCCTTCGCGGCGCGACGGAGAACCAAGATGAACGGCTTCTTTCTGCACCTGTCGATCGCCGACTGGGTGAACAGCGCGCTCGAGACGTTCGTCGCGCAATACGGCGACGGCTTCCATCACTTCAGCGTGCTGGTGCTGCGCTACCTGCTCGTGCCGCTCGAAGGCGCGCTGCGCGTGGCGCCGCCGTGGCTCGTGCTGCTGGTCGTCGGCGCGATCGCGTGGAATGCGACGCGCCGCATCGGCCTCGGCGTGCTCTTCATGCTGCTGCTGTACGCGATCGGCTGTTTCGGCCTGTGGGACAAGCTGATGCAGACGCTCGCGCTGATGCTCGTCTCGACGGTGCTGTCGGTCGCGATCGGCGTGCCGGTCGGCATCCTCGCGTCGCGCAGCGCCTGGCTGCGCCGGATGCTGCTGCCCGTGCTCGACGTGATGCAGACATTGCCGAGCTTCGTGTACCTGATTCCGGTGCTGATGCTGTTCGGCCTCGGCAAGGTGCCCGCGATCCTCGCGACGATCATCTACGCGCTGCCGCCGCTGATCCGCCTGACCGATCTCGGCATCCGCCAGGTCGATCCGGACGTGACGGAAGCCGCGCGTGCGTTCGGCACGACGCGCTGGCAACTGCTCGTCAACGTGCAGTTGCCGCTCGCGCGGCCGAGCATCATGGCCGGCATCAACCAGACGACGATGATGGCGCTGTCGATGGTCGTGATTGCGTCGATGATCGGCTCGCGCGGGCTCGGCGAGGATGTGCTCGCGGGCATCCAGACGCTCGACGTCGGCAAGGGCACGCAGGCCGGCCTCGCGATCGTGATTCTCGCGATCGTGATTGACCGGATCAGCCAGGGCTTCGGCCAGGAGCGTCGCGCCCGGCGGCGGCTCGCGCAGCAGCGCCGGCAGAAGGGCGCGTCGCGCGTGCCGTACCGGCTGCCGCGCAAGGCGCAGTCGGCGGGCGTCGATTCGAATCAGGCGACGCAGTCGTCGCGTGCATAGGAACGGAGACAGACATGGCGACCATCGACGTCAAACACGTGTACAAGCTGTTCGGGCCGCCCGCCGCGCATGCGCGCGTGCTCGACCTGCTGCGCTCGGGCAAGCGCAAGGCCGAGGTGCTGGCCGAAACAGGCTGCAACGTCGGGCTCAACGACGTGAGCCTCGGCATCGAGTCGGGCGAGATCTTCGTGATCATGGGGTTGTCGGGCTCCGGGAAATCGACGCTCGTGCGGCACTTCAACCGGCTGATCGAGCCGACGGCCGGCGAGATCGTGATCGACGGCAGCGACGTGATCAAGCTCGATGCGCACGGGCTGCGCGAACTGCGCCGCTTCAAGGTCAGCATGGTGTTCCAGAACTTCGGGCTGCTGCCGCACCAGACCGTGCTCGACAACGCCGCGTATGCGCTGCGCACGCGCGGCGAGAAGCGGCACGATGCGGCCGAGGCGGCGCGCAACTGGCTGACGAAGGTCGGGCTCGACGGCTATGGCGATCACTATCCGGACGAGCTGTCGGGCGGGATGCGGCAGCGTGTCGGGCTGGCGCGCGCGCTGGCGGCCGATACGGACGTGCTGCTGATGGACGAGGCGTTCTCCGCGCTCGATCCGCTGATTCGTACCGAGATGCAGGATCAGTTGCTCGAACTGCAGACGACGCTGTCGAAGACGATCGTGTTCATCACGCACGATCTCGACGAAGCGCTGCGGATCGGCGACCGGATCGCGATTCTGCGTGACGGTACGCTCGTGCAGGTCGGGACGCCGGACGATATCCTGTCGCGGCCGGCGGATGACTATGTGAGAAGGTTCGTGGAGAAGCGTTCGAGCGTGAATTGAACGACGGCCGTTCCCTGCGGGAAGCCGGGGCGGGGGCATGAAGAACGGCACGCCGCGATATGCGGCGTGCTTTTTTTTGCCGGTGCCACGGCGACGACTCGTGATCGTCTGCAAGAAGCCGTCTCAAGTCTCGTGGACATGCGCCGGTCCCGTCACGATCGCCGAGAGCCTTTCAGTGATCAGTAATCCCACAGAACCGGCACGAACCGGAATCCGTCGCCGTTCCTTGCGATATGACCGATGGACGGAAACGCGACATGCGCGGCGGCCAGCAGCGCGCCAGTCTCGGCGGCTTCATTGAACAGCGCGATACGCACGGCGGCCGCCGTTTCAGGATCGTGCTCGAAGCCGTTTTGCCACTCGGGATGATCGAAGTTGACTTCGAAGATCGCATCGCCCGCGAACGTCAGCTTCTCGCCATTCGATGCGATGTCCACGACGCAGTGCCCGGGCGTGTGCCCGCCCGTCACGCGCGCCGACACGCCTGCGGCGACTTCCACGGTCTGATCGAACTGGACGATGTTTTCGCCGTAGAGCGCCACGAACTTCTCGGCCGCCTTGCGGAGTGCCGGCGGCACCGTTTCCGGCATCACCGTCTTGCTGAAGTCCGGATTTTTCCAGAACGCCACTTCCGCGGCCGATACGTGAATGCGCACGTCCGGGCGCAGCCTGGCCCTGACGCCGTCGACGTTCAGTCCGCCGACGTGATCCATGTGCATATGGGTAATCACGATATCGGTGATCGCGGACAAGTCGATGCCGGCCGATTCCAGACGCATCACCGACTTCCCGGCGCGCGTGAAGTATTCGAAGCCGTCGCCCACGCCGGAGTCGATCAGGATCAGGCGGTCGCCGCTGCGCACGAGCGCGACGTTCAGCGCCCAGTCGAACATGTCGCGTTGCAGGAAACGGCCATCGAACCAGGCATTGCGGTCCGCTTCGCTCACGTTGGTGGACATGGTGGAGGTCGGCAGCGGCAGAATGCCGTCGCTGATCAGCACGACGTCGACGTCACCCACGCGGACGGCGTAGCGGGACGGCACGAGTTCGCCTGAACCTTCCTTGCCGAGGTCGGAGATAACCGGCTGAACATTGCGGGTGGTTTCGCTCATCATCAAGAGTCCTCTTTATCAAGTGGGGTAAGTCGCATTGCAGAGTGCGGTTCACGAGCACGACCACGAATTTCGCGCGTTCCGCTTCGCTCGCCTTTCAACCGGGCGTGAGACGGATTGTAGTCAGGGGGATGAAAGGCGGAAGCACCGCGAATGCACACATCGTGTTGTTCGACCGACAACAATCGAAGATGGGCGGGAGGCGAGAGGCAATGCGAGAGGCGGATGGATCGGCCCGCAGTTCAACGACCGCGGCGCCTCATATTCGAAGACGGTTGATGGCGGCTGCGCGCCGCGTCTGCATGACTGAGACGCCGCACGCCGCAGGGGCAGACCGGATAGTTGGCGAGGGCGATGTCCCACACGTTGCAGTCGGGACGATCCAGGTCACGATTGCGGATTAGCTCAACCCGCCAGCGCACGGCGCTGCGTTCCGGCCCGTGCGCCGTTTGCGCTTACGGCTCGATCGACCCATATCGCGGATAGCGCCCGCTTCTGTAATTCTCAGGCATCCGGCATTTCTGGTAACTCTGCATCAGCCGAAACGCGGACTTCTCCCGGTCCGTCTCGTCGCCTTCCTGAAGCCAGAGCGCATGGCTTTTCTCCGCGAGCACGATGAGCAGGCGCCGTCTGGCGGCCGACAACGCCGAACGATCCAGCAGGTCGCACACGAGATTGGCCGTCACCACGCCGAACAGCCGGCGGTACGCATGGCAGTCGTTCGACGCGAGCAGTTGCATCGCTTCGGCGAAGGCCGTTTCTGCTTCCTCCACCGATCGCTGCAGCGTGATCGCGGGAAGTGCGAGCGCCGTGATGTAGACGCGATCGTCGGCGTCGAACCTGTCGAGCGACGCATTCACGTCCTCCAGTCGTTCGAGCACCGCATGCTGGCGGTCGATGCGCCGGAGCGAATCGGCCGGGACGTCGTCATGCGCGTCCATGAGTTGGTCGAGATAGCCCATTCCCGCCTGCCAGTCGCCGAGATGCTCGCCGAATACATGCGTCGCGAGCGCCGCCAGTTCGACGAGATCCTGTTCCCCCATCGGGAACGCAAGCCGCTCCCGCAAGCGGGCCGCGACCGTGGTCGGCTGCTTCGTGTGGTCCTGCCAGTCCCGTAGCAGCGACTCGCGCAATGGCTCGTCGTGCGCCTGTGTCGTCTCCATGCGTTCCTCCGTTCGATTGCCCGAATGGTAGGAGCGAGGAGGGTGTGTGTACAGTGCAGGTTTGGCAGATATATGATGCATCCGATGCAAATCTGCGAGGAGCGCGGCATTGAACCGGATCGACCTGAACCTGCTGCTGGCGCTGAAAGCGCTGATCGATGAGGAAAGCGTGTCGGGTGCGGCACGCAGTCTCGATCTGAGTCCGTCCGCGATGAGCCGGACCCTCGCCCGTGTCCAGGACGCGATCGGCGACAAGGTGCTGGTGCGCGCGGGAAAGGGCATGGTGGCGACCGAAACGGCGCGGCGGCTGAAGGAGCCGCTCGACCGCATCCTGCAGGATGTGGAACTGCTGCTCGGCGCGCAGCACCGGTCGATCGACGCGCAGCGCGTGTTCAACATCAGCGCGAACGACGGTTTCATCGATTCGTTTGCGGTGCCCATCATCGCGCAGGCGCACGATGCGTGGCCGCATGCGAGGCTGCGCTTCCTGCCGAAGCACGAGAAGACCGTGGCGCGCCTTCGCAGCGGGGAAGTCGATATCGAAATCGGCGTGGTCGGCGAGACGGGGCCGGAGATCATGATCCGCAAGCTGTTCGACGACCGCATGGTCGGCGTGCTGCGAAAGGGGCATCGGCTGGCGCGGCGCCGGATGACGCTCGATGCTTACCTGTCCGTGCCGCACATCAGCGTGTCGCGCAAGGGACGCTTTCACGGGCCGATCGACGATGCGCTGAGCGAGCAGGGGCGCGAGCGCAACGTCATCGCGGTGGTGCCGAACTTCAAGTCGGGCATCGAGCTCGCCCAGCGCTCGGACTGGATCGCCCACGTGCCCGAGAAGCACACCGCACAGGCCCGGCACGACGTCGTGACGTTCGACCTGCCGGTCGCGACCCCGGCGCTCGCGATCTCGATCATGTGGCATCCGCGCTTCGAACGCGATGCGGTGCATGCGGGGCTGCGGGACCTGATCGTGAACGTGTGCCGGCAGGTCGTCGACGCTACGAACCGATGACGCTCGGCGGCGGCGGCCGTCGAACCTGCCGGCACCGTGTTATTGCACGACCGTCTCACGTCGCGTCGATTGCACGCCGGCCATTTCCGCCCGCACCGCATCCGCCAGAATCAGATCCGCGCCTTTCTCCGCGACCATCATCGTCGGCGCGTTGATGTTGCCCGACGTGATGTTCGGGAACACCGACGCATCGACGATCCGCAGCGCCTGCAGCCCGTGCACGCGCAGCGCCGCATCGACCACCGACGTTGCCGCGTCCGGCCCCATCGCGCACGAGCCGCACAGGTGGTAGATCGAACCCGACTGCTCGCGGAAATACTGCAGCATCGCTTCGTCTGAATCGACCTGCGGCCCCGGCGAGATTTCCTCGACGGTCATCGACTTCAGCGCCGGCGCGCGCATCAGCGCCCGGATCACCTTGCTGCCCTGCACGGCCTCGTCGAGATCCTTCTGCGTAGTGAGCGCGTTGATGTGGATCTTCGCGGCATCTTCCGCGCGGTTCGACGCGATCTCGATCGTGCCGCGGCTCGTCGGCCGGCACGGGTTGAACGCGATCAGGAAACCCGAATACGGCTCGGGCTTGATGCTCGCGCGGTCGCTCTTCGGGATCCGGTACGACAGCGGGTTGAAGTAGAGCTGGATGTTCGGTTCCTGCGCACCATCCGTGCCGCGGAAGAAGCCGCCCGCCTGGTTCACGCTCATCGCGAGCGGGCCGCGCTTCGTCAGCAGGTAGCGCAGCCCGATCTTCATCTTGCCGATGAGCGTACCCATTTCGTCGTTCAGCGTCGGGCGGTTCGCCTTGAAGTAGAAGCTCACGCACAGGTGGTCCTGCAGGTTGCGGCCGACGGCCGGCAGCGCATGCACGAGCGGCACGCGCTGGCGCGCGAGCAGCGACGGATCGCCGACGCCCGACAGTTGCAGCAGCTTCGGCGTATCGACCGCACCGGCCGCGAGAATGACCTCGCGCGTGGCCACGAGCGTTTCGTCGCCGTGCTCACCCGCGACGACTACGCCGGTCGCACGCGTGCCGTCGAACGTCACGCGCCGCACGAGCACGCCCGAGCGCAGCGTGAGGTTCGCGCGGCCCAGCGCGGGACGCAGGTACGCGAAGCTGCTGGAGCAGCGTTCGCCGTGCTTCGTGTTCAGGTCGTAGATACCCGCGCCTTCGAACTGCGCACCGTTGAAATCCTCGGTGCGCGGCAGGTTCAGCTGGCTGCAACCCTTCAGGAACTCGTGGACGATCGGATGCACGTCGGCCTTCATCGACGTGATGTGGATCGGCCCGGTCGAGCCATGATGCTGCGGATCGGTCGTGCCGGCCGCGTGGGTTTCGAGCTTGCGGAAGTACGGCAGCACGTCGTCGTACGCCCAGCCCGGATTGCCGGCGTTCGCCCAGTCGTCGTAGTCGCTGCGCTGGCCGCGCACGTAGACCATCGCGTTGATCGAGCCCGATCCGCCGACCACCTTGCCGCGCGGGCAGTACAGCTTGCGATCGGCGAGCTGCGCCTCGGGCTCGCTGTAGTACATCCAGTTGTAGCGGCGGTTGTAGTAGGTCTTCGTGAAGCCGACCGGCACCTTGAACCAGAACGACGCGTCGCGTTCGCCCGCTTCGAGCAGCAGCACCGAGTGCCGGCCCGATTCGCTCAGGCGGTTCGCGAGGATGCAGCCGGCCGAGCCCGCGCCGACGATGATGTAGTCGTAGCTCATGTCTGTCCTTTGCGCTCAGCCCTTCGCGGGGGCGAGATCCTTCACGTCGACGGGGTGCTCGCCCATCTGCAGGTGAAGGCGTTCGCCGGTGTACGGCGTGTGACGGCGCACGACGTCCATGTCGAGCTCGATGCCGAGACCCGGCTCGTTCGACGGGATGATGTAGCCGTCTTCCCAGCGGATCGGCGTCTTCACGACTTCCGCGTGGAAACCGCCCCACGTCATGATGCTTTCCTGGATCAGGAAGTTCGGCGTGCAGGTCGCGAGCTGGATGCTGGCTGCTGCACCCACCGGGCCGTTGTACAGGTGCGGCGCGATCTGCGCGTAGTGCACTTCGGCGAGCGTCGCGATCTTCTTCGCTTCGAGCAGGCCGCCCACGCGCGCGACGTTCAGCTGCAGGATCGATGCACCGCCCGCCTGCAGCAGCTTGTGGAATTCGTACTTGGTCGTCAGGCGCTCGCCGGTCGCGATCGGAATCGACGTGTGCTTCGCGACTTGTGCGATCGCTTCTTCCTGGCCGGGGGGAACCGGCTCCTCGAACCACAGCGGGTCGTACTTCTCGAGCCGCTTCGCGAGCCGGATCGCCGACGACGGCACCATCTGCCCGTGCGTGCCGAACAGCAGGTCGGCCTTGCTGCCGACGGCTTCGCGCACCTTGCGGCAGAACAGCTCGCAGCGGTCGAGCACTTCGAGCGACAGCTGATGGCCCGAGAAGGCCGTGTACGGGCCGGCCGGGTCGAACTTGACGGCCGTGAAGCCGAGCTTCACGTTCTCGGCCGCGCATTCGGCCGCGAGGTCGGGATCGTCGTAGTCGTATTCGCCCTTCGCGTTCTTTGGGTACAGGTACGTGTACGAGCGCAGCCGCTCGTGGATCTTCCCGCCGAGCAGTTCATACACCGGCTTGCCGGCCGCCTTGCCGATGATGTCCCAGCAGGCCATCTCGAGGCCGCTGACGACGCCCATCATCGTGAGATCGGGGCGCTGCGTGAAGCCGCTCGAATAGGCCTGGCGGAACAGCCGTTCGACGTGATGCGGATCTCGGTTCAGCAGATGGCGTTCGAACACGTCGTCGATGATCGGGGCCATTGCCTTCGGGCCGAACGTCGCCGAGTAGATCTCGCCGACGCCTTCGATGCCGTCGTCCGTCTTCAGCTTCACGAAGATCCAGTACATCCCGCCGACATGCGGCGGCGGCACGGCGACGATATGGGTTTCGAGCGAAACGATCTTCATGCGGACTCCTGGATGCGGTTGAGGCGATATTTGAGGAACGCGGCGGCGCCCGCGCCGCAGAGCGCGATGGCCGCGATATAGCCGAAATAGAGCTGGTAGCCGTGCGCGCCCGGGTAGGTCTGCGTCACGTAGCCGTTGATCAGCGGCACGAACACGTCCGGCGAATAGCCGAGCACCGAGATCAGGCCGATCGCGAGGCCCGCGCAATGCGTCGGCACCTTGCAGTCGTCGAGCAGCGACCAGTACAGGCCGCGGATCGCGTAGGTGAGGATGCCGATGAACAGCACCAGCACGACGAGCATGGCCTGCGGGCTGTGCGCGGGCGCGGCGATCAGCCCGACGAGCGACAGGGCGGCGAGCACCAGCGCCCAGAACAGCACGGACACCTTCGACACGCGGTCGCCGAGGAAGCCGCCGCCGATGCCGCCGACGGGGCGCATCCACAGCTTGAGCGTCGTGATGAAGCCGGCCGCTGTCGCGCTCAGCCCGAAATTGCCTTCGTGCAGGTACGCCGAGAAGCTGTAGGTTGCCCAGAACACCTGGTAGCCGCAGAACACGATCGCCGCGACGAGCCACAGCTCGGGGATCGCCGCGAGCGTCTTCAGGTCGTTCAGCACGTTGCCCTTGGTGCGCTTCTCGGACGCTGCACGGTCGCGCGTGCTCGCCTGGTCCTTCACCAGCGCGAGCAGCACGCCGAGCGCGATGCAGAAGAACGCGTACAGGTGGACGACGAGCTTGAAGCCGGCTGCATCGGTGCCGCCGCGCGCCTGCGTCACGTACGCGAACAGCGTGATCGCGATCGTCGCAAGCAGCGCCTCGACGAGGCCGCGCCCGCCGTCGAGCAGGCCGAAGAAACGGCCCTGTTCGTCGGGGCCCGCGATCATGTTCACGCGCTTGATCACGGCGGCCCAGAACGTGAGGCCGGTGGTCAGCCCCCAGCCGCCGAAGATCAGCACCAGCATGTCGAACGACGGCCCGGTCGCGTAGACGAGTCCGAGCGCGCCGGTGGCGAGCAGCGAGAAGCAGATCAGCCAGCGCGGCGACAGGCGGTCGGCAAGCCAGCCGCTCGGCAAATAGCTGATCAGGAAGATCGTGCCGAGCGACGAATACAGGTAGCCGAGCTGCACGTCGTCGATATGGAAGAACTGCAGCATCGTCGGCTGGTACACCTGCCGCAGATACAGCATCGGGTAGATCGCGCCCGCGGCAATCACGAGCAGCAGCAGTTGCAGGTAGCGTTGCGCGCGGGAATGCGGCGACGCGTGGGCGTCGAGCGCTTTGTCGTGCAACGCGAGCGATGCGGCGGGTGTCGACGGTTGAGTCGGCATGATGTCTTCCTCCATCAGGCGTCCTAGATACGGAGGCCTGCAGATTTCTTATGTTCTGGTTGGGTCAGGGGCGGCGCGCGCGGCGTGGTGTTCTAGTGCGCGCGCCGGAAACGGGGCGTCGGCGTGACGGCGTCAGTACTTCATGACGACGAGGCGCGTCTGCGTGAATTCGAGCATCCCGTGCTTGCCGTCGTCGCCGCCGAGGCCCGAGCGCTTCCAGCCGGCGTGGAAGCCTTGGTACGGATCGGCCGGCGTGCGGTTCACGTACAACTCGCCGGCTTCGATCGCGTTCGCGACGGTCATCGCGGTGCGGTAGTGCTCGGTGTAGAGCACCGACGACAGGCCGAACTGGTGGTCGTTCGCCTGCGCGATCGCCTCGTCGATCGTCGAGTAGCGCAGCACGGGCATGATCGGGCCGAAGGTTTCCTCCTGCACGATCTCCATGTCCTGTCGCACGCCGGTGAGCAGCGTGGCCGGGTAGAAGAAGCCGGGGCCGGCGGGGATTGCGCCGCCGGTTTCGAGCGTCGCGCCGGCCGCGATCGCGCGTTCGACCATCCCGTGGATGTGCGCGCGTGCCGATGCGCTGACGAGCGGGCCCATCCGCGTGGCGTCTTCCGCACGGTCGCCGATGCGCACGGCCGCCATCTTCTCCTTCAGCAGCGCGACGAAGCGGTCATGCACGCTGTCGTGCACGTACACGCGCTCGATCGCCGTGCAGAGCTGGCCGCAGTGGGTCGTCTTCGATGCGACGAGCGCAGCGGCCGCGCGTTCGAGGTCGGCGTCGGGCTCGATGATCGCGGGCGTCTTGCCGCCGAGTTCGAGCGACGGCTTCGCGATGTTCGCCTTGCAGTAGTCGAGCACCTTGCGGCCCGCGTTCACGCTGCCGGTCAGCGTGATCATGCCGACTGCCGGATGCGTGCACAGCGCTTCGGCCGTCGCGTGGTCCATCGTAAGGATGTTGATGACGCCCGGCGGGAAGCCGGCATCGCCGGCCGCCTTCGCGATCTCGAACGCGGACACCGGCGTGTGGTTGCTCGGCCGCACGACCACGGTGTTGCCGGCGATCAGCGCGGGCGCGACCTTGCGCAGCAGCGTGTAGACGGGGTAGTTGAACGGGATCAGGCACGCGACGACGCCGATCGGCTCGCGCTGCAGGAACAGGTTCTCGTCGGGGGTGTCGCTCGGGATGATCTCGCCCTCGATCCGGCGCGCCCACTCGGCGTGGTAGCGCGTGATCTGGCCCGCGTAGACGGCTTCGTTCGACGCGTCCTCGACGCTCTTGCCGGACTCCTGCGCGAGCGCCGCGCCGATTTCGGATGCGCGTGCGGTCAGTGCGTCGGCGAAGCGGTGCAGATACGTGGCGCGCTCGGCGCTCGGCAGCTTGCGCCATGCCTTCTGCGCGGCGGCCGCGGCGTCGACGGCGGCGAGCGCGTCGGCCGGCGTGGCGGCCGGCACGCGCGCGAACGGCGCTTCGGTGGCGGGATTGTGGACGACGATGAACGTGTCGCTTTCCGGGGCGACGAAACGGCCGTTCACGTAGTTGCGTTCGGTGCGCATGAAGTGACTCCTCCGATGAATGCAGGCGGATCGCTTCGAGTGGCGAACACGCGTGGCAAGGGATAGAGGCCATTCTGTTCATGCGTTTAGCGCACGACAAACGACTTATTTTCGCGCCGAGCATGAGAAAAACGCACGTTACTCGGCAAGTCGGCCGGAGTCGCCCGTCCGGCAAGGCTGCCGTGGCGCGGGGCCTGGGCGGGGCGAGCGGAGGGCTGTCGTATTTTCCGACGGGTCCGAATGCGGACGGGCGTGGAAGCCGGTAAGGTGTCGCCCGCGGCGGGTGGTCGAGGGCGATCGGGGACGGATCGCGCGCTAGGCGAGCGGCACTTGCGGCAGCGGCGACGATGGTTCGAGATGGCGCTTCGCGAGCCACACTTCCTGCTGGAGCCAGTCGCGGAACTGGACGATGTGCGGCAGGTTCGTCTGCTCGGGCCGCGTGACGAACCAGTACGACTGGTGGCCGTCGACATGCACGTTGAGCACCTGCATCAGCTGCCCGGTCGCGAGTTCGCGCGCGACCATGTGGCGGTCGGCGATCGTGATGCCGAGACCGTCGATCGCGGCGCGGATCGCATGGTCGAGCAGGTCGAATTCGTAGCCGCCGCGCGTGTCGACGTCGGCGATGCCGGCCGCCTTCAGCCAGTGCTGCCAGGTCAGGTAGCGCTGGTCGTCGGTGGCGAGCACGTGCAGCAGCGTGAAGCGGTTCAGGTCGATCGGCGCGCCGTCCTGTCGCAGCCGCGCATACAGCGCGGGCGCGCAGACGGCGATATGCTGCTCCTGCATCAGCAGCGCGTTGTCGAAGCCGTCCCATTCGCCGTCGCCGAACCGGATCGCACAGTCGAGCACGCGCGATTCGCCGAGGCTGTCGTGGATGCGGGTCGTGAGGCTCAGCTCGAATTCGGGATGCGCGTCGCGCAGCCGGCCGAGGCGCGGCATCAGCCAGCGCGCGGCGAAGGTGGGCGGCACGTTCGCGCGCAGGCGGTTCAGGTGGGTTTTTTCCTGCAGGCTGCGCACGGTCAGCTCGATCTTGTCGAACGATTGCTGCAGTGCGCGCAGCAGCACGCGGCCGGCCGCGGTCAGCTCGAGCTGGTGATGGCGGCGTTCGAGCAGGGTTTCGCCGAGTTGGCCCTCGAGCTGGCGAACCTGGCGGCTCACCGCGCTTTGCGTCACGTTGAGCAGCTCGGCCGCGCGCGTGAAGCTGCCGGTGCGGCCGGCCATCTCGAAGGCTTTCAGCGCGTTCAGCGCCGGCATCTTGCGTCTCACGGGGCGGTGTCGTGTTTGGTGCGGGATGCTTATTGTAGGCGGGTGGCCGCGGGCGCGGGGACGATGAATGGAGGCGACGGGGGGCGCGGGCCCTCGGGGTTTTGACGGCGCGGCGGCTGGCGCGCCGGGTGGCGACAAGGCTGCCTGCAGGAGGGCCGGCGATGCCGGCCGGCAACGACACGAACGATACGAACGATACGAACGAAAGGGACACACATCATGCGACGCCTGCCATCGTTGATCGCACTGCGATTTTTCGAGGAGACCGCGCGTCACCTGAGCTTCAACCGTGCGGCGGTTTCGCTGTGCGTGACGCAGGGGGCGGTGAGCCGGCAGATCCGGCTGCTCGAGGAAGCGCTCGGCGCGCGGCTGTTCGAGCGCGATCACAAGGGCGTGCGCCTGACCGATGCCGGCGAGCGGTTGCTGCCGTTCATCGGGCAGGCGTTCGACACGATCGAGCGCGGCGTCGGCGAAATCGCCGCCGCCCGGCCGGGTGCGAAGCGGAGGCTGACGGTGTCGCTGCCGCCGACGTTCGCGACGCAGTGGTTTTCGCCGCGGCTCGGCACGCTCGCGGAGGCGCTGCCCGACGTCGAGCTGTCGATCCGCACGGAGCCGGCTGACGATTGCCATTGCCACATCCGCTTCGGGCGCGCGGCGCGGGCCGGGATGCAGTCGGAGCTGCTGATGATGGAGCGGCATGCGCTCGTCGGCGCGCCGCGTTATCGCGGCGATGCGCTCGATGTGCTGCTCGGCCGGCTGCCGTCGCTGCATGTGCTGCATGAGGGCAAGCGTCTCGCGCTGTGGGCCGACTGGTGCGAGCAGGCGGGCGTGCCGCTGGCGCGGATCGGTGACGGTATCGAGTTTTCCACGCTGGAGCAGGCGATCCGCGCGGCGCGCAAGGGCGCGGGGCTCGCGGTAGTCGATCTCAACATGATCGAGGAGGAGATCGGCGAGGGCAGCCTCGTGCGGTTGTCGCCGGTGCAGCCGATCGGGCCGTTCGGGTATTGGCTCGATGTCGAGCCGGAGAGTGTGGCGGTCGAGCCGGTGGTCGCGTTTGCTGAATGGTTGCGGGGGCAGGCGGGGAGGAGGGGGTAGGGCGGGTGCGTCGATGCTGAGACGCGGCTGATCTTTCGGTGGAAGCAATCGGATCAGTCCGCGCGTGTCCTGCTCTTCTCGCGGTGTTGGCGTGTGTCAACGATCGTTACCGGGAACAGCGATAGCCACGATCATTGACGGCCTGGACCATGCGGATTCCCTCCGTCGCGGCTGGTTACGAGTCGGGATCCAGGCCGAAGTGCATGAGTGTTTCTCTGCGCGCCATGGCTTCTGCTTCGGCATCCGAGATGCTCGGCAACTGGCACTTCGAAGGATCGATGCGTCCCACGTTGAAGACGGCTCGTTTCGGCGGGGAGGTGGATGTGACGGTGGCCCGTGCGTCGTGCTCGATGGCAGATTTGCGCATGACCCGAGCCAGGCTGTGATGGAGTTCGCGCGTGACGACTGCATCAAGGAGGCGGCGGGCTTCCGAGAGTCGAACGGGACGATGTTCGCTCGTCGGGCGACCACGGCGCGTGATCCGGAACCCTGCGATCGGAGTGTGCTTTGCGTTCATTCGTAAATCCCCTTTTCGATCAAGTAATTCTGCAACGTCCGCACGGATTTTCCGTGCGGCGTAACATCGAAAGTCATCCAGCGATGCGATCCCGCGACGCGCCAGAAATCTCGCCCGAATCGCGTCGCATAGAGTGCGAGCAGTGATCGCAGCGACCCGTCGGCCAGACCGACCGGGTCGCTCTGGAAATACTGGAACAGGGCTGCTTCGTCGCTTTGCTGGTCGGGAATGGGCGCATCGAAACCGAGCCGAGGCCAGGCGTAGTACCCAAACAGTCGACGCCCGCCGGGTTTTGGCGCGGCCTTGCGGCCACCCGCTGCCAATGCGTTGATGCGGGTGATTCCCAGCGTATCGCACGCTCTTGCGATCCGCCATAGCATGGCCGCTCCGAGGCCGGCGATAGCGCTATCAGCCAGATCGATTGTTTTGAGTTCGAGTGCGAATGTGTCCGATTCTCGGAAGACGGCGATGCGGTTTTCGGATCGGATCAACGCGGAATGGGTGACGCTGAAAGTCAACCTGTCTGCGCTGTCGAGATAGGCTTGAATGTCCGATCCGGCGGGTGCTCCGCACAACGCAACGAGTAGTGCATCGGGAATGTCATCGGCGACCCCAAGCAACGCGGAAATATCCAGGTCGTTTCGATCGACCTCGAGCCGATCGTCGAAGTACGACGTTTCGTATGGCAGAACATGGCCGAGATCGACAGGTGGCGCGGGCATGGCTTCCGGCGATGAATGGAAAGCCCCCAGCATATCGACGCGAATCCCACTGGCAGAGTCCGCCAAACGGCCAATCCAATCACGAGACGGAGCGACCGTCCGTCGCGCCCGCGTTACGACCAGTCGAACGTCAGCAGCGCTACGCGGCTGATCGGCTCGTAGAACAACAGAATCGAGTCAGCGCCCATCGCGCGGTATTCCCAGCCGGTGACCCGGGCGACGAAGCGAAAGCGCGCACCGTTGGGGCCGATCGGCCGGATGTTGTCGGGATCGCTGTCGTCGACCGGAAAGTCGGAGGTGCCCGACCAGTTGCCCCAGCCGACCGATCCACCGAGCTGGTCGATCAGGTTGCACGGCTTTTCCTGGCTGAAATCGCGCTCGTCCGGCGCGTACTGGTTGGACGAGTAGAGCACGCCGTATTCGGCGAACCGCTTGCGCGCGGTGTCGATGCTGGCCTGTTGCTCGGCGTAGTGCGCCTCCAGCTCCTCGCGATAGCCCGCGTCATGTGTACCGGGCGGGTTTTCCAGATAGAAGTAACGCGGGTCGCCGAGCAACGTGTAGCGGTTGTCGTCGTCGAGCCGGAATCCGATCCAGTTCGCGCGGAGATAGTCGTTGTGATACGCGGCCGTGTCCTGCCCGACGAGCCCGTCGTACGGTTCGATGGGGCTGAGCAGGTGGATCCAACCCTCCCACGACGGATTGACCGCCGACAGGTCGATCGACACGAGCGGATGCAGGTGGCGCGCGAGTGCGGCGTTGGACTCGGCAAAGACGTCGGCGTCGGGCGGATAGACCTTCAGGCTAGGTTGTGGCGTGACGATGTCTTCAATCATGATCGGTGTCCGCACGGTGAGGGTCCGGTAAGGCTACACGAGTGAAGGCGAAAACCGGATGAATGCCGGCGCCGCAGCGGCCTGCCGGAAGCGCCTCCCGTTCCTTCCATCCGCCCGATCGGCACTTCGAAAACATTCGCGCTGATCCTTCGGAGATCGTCTTCTTGATAATAGTTGATAGGCACGATACGCTTGGTGAATCGAATTCAATCCGGCCGGGAGGTCGACATGATCAGTGCGGAACTGGGCCAGCAGCTGGAGACTTACGTCGCGAAGCTGGTCGAATCGGGGCGCTACGGATCCAAGAGCGAAGTGCTTCGCGAAGGCGTGCGCCTGATCCAGGATCGCGAGGCGCAACTGAATGCGCTGGACGCGGTGATCGCACGCAGCCTGTCCGATGCGGAAGCCGGACGCGGCGCCGACGCAGCGGAAGTCTTCGATCGTCTCGAGGCGAAGTATCGGGCCCAGGCGGATCGTCAGGCCTGACCGTGCACCTGTCCGATTTTGCGATTGCCGAACTCGAGGCAATCGCGGATTACATCGCACGCGACAACCCGCAACGCGCCGTGACGTTTGTGCGGGAGATTCGCGAAAAATGCCTGAGTCTTGCCGCGATGCCACTGGCGTTTCCGCTGGTGCCGCGCTTCGAGCGTCACGGCGTACGGCATCGTGTGTACGGCAACTACCAGATTTTCTATCGGGTCGTCGGCGACCCACCGACGCGCATCGACATTCTTCACGTCCTTCACGGCGCGCGAGACTACGCGTCGATCCTGTTCTGAGCGAACGCGCGCATCGCATCGCGTCCGGAATGAACGAACCCGGCCACCGCCGGGTTCGTCCGAATCGAGCGCAACATCGCCGCGGCGCATCTGCGTCGCGTCGATGCGAAAGCCTTGATCGAGCGCGATAAAGCCGGCGGTCACACAACCCGCCGCCCTCATCAATGCCCCGACGCCTCCTCCAGCGTCAGATGCTTCGTCTCCGGCGCCCACGCGATCGACACGATCATCCCCACCAGCAGCACGCCCGCGAGCGCGAACATCGTCGCGTGGAAGCCGAGCGTCGCGATGCCGACCGGCAGCAGGAACGTGCCGATCGCCGAACCGAGCCGGCTGCACGCGATCGCGAGCCCCACGCCACTTGCACGCACTTCGGTCGGGAAGCACTCGGGCGGGAACACGCCGACGAGATTGCTGAACGCCGACATCGTCAGCGTGAAGATCGCGAATGCGACGATCATCGCGATGGCCGCCGACGACGGCAGCACCGCCAGCGCGACGAGCGACGCGCACGTCACCGCGAACGAGCCGATCAGGAAGCCGCGCCGCGACAGCCGGATCGTCAGCCAGATGCCGATCAGCGCGCCCAGCACGAGGAAGCCGTTCAGCAGCAGGTCCGCGCCGAAGCCTTCGGCGAGGCCGATCGTCTTCAGGATCGTCGGCAGGAACGTGTAGATCGCGAAATACGGAATCACCAGGCACACGAAGAACGCACAGTTGAACACCGTGCGGCGGATCAGGTCACGCTGGAACAGCCGCGAGAAGCCGCCATGCGCATGCGGCTCGGTCGAACCGTCGAGCATCACGTGCGGCCCGAAATGCTTCGCGACGATCGCGCGCGCTTCTTTCTCCCGGCCCTTGCCAAGCAGCCAGCGCGGCGATTCTGGCGTGCCGATTCGCAGCACCAGCACGATCAGCGCAGGCAGCGCCGCCGACGCGAGCAGCCAGCGCCA
This sequence comes from Burkholderia lata, assembly GCF_000012945.1. Lineage (NCBI taxonomy): Bacteria > Pseudomonadati > Pseudomonadota > Betaproteobacteria > Burkholderiales > Burkholderiaceae > Burkholderia > Burkholderia lata. The sequence goes on along the minus strand of NC_007511.1, from coordinate 3,197,549 downwards.
GGCATCGGGCGCGGCGTCGCTGTACGCGAGGCCGAGCACGTTCGCGGCGACATAGCCGATCGTCCAGATCACGCTGAACGAGCCGAGCAGCGCGCCGCGATGCTTGCGCGGCGAGAATTCGGCGAGGATCGCATGGCCGACCGTGAAGTCGCCGCCCATTCCGAAGCCGATCAGCACGCGCAGCATGCACAGTTCGAGCGGCGACGTGACGAAGAGCTGCGCGAACGCGGCCGCCGTGATGATCACGAAGCTCGTCAGGAAGATCTTCTGCCGGCCCATCCGGTCGGACAACCAGCCGAACACGAGACTGCCGAAGAAGATGCCGATCAGCGCCGAGCTGCCGATCATCCCCATCCAGAACGCGTCGATCGGCATCTGCTTGCCGAGCGCGGCGAGTGCGTAGCCGATCGTGCCGAGCGTGTAGCCCTCGGTGAAATGCGCGCCGAACGTCAGGCCGGCGATCTTCACGTGGAAACGGTTGAGCGGCACGTCGTCGAGCGCGACGGGGCGGTGCGGCGCATCGGCGCCACGCGACAGCGGCAACGCGCGTGCGGTGCCGGATTGAACGTTGGCTTGAGTCAAGCTGCCTCCTGGATTGTTTTCGGGCGCGCAGCGGCGCGCGCGGGCGGAACACCGCCGCGCGTGCCGTGCGAAGCGCCGCGCGGCCGGGCGGCGCGCGGCGCGGGTCGACCGCGGGGAGCGGCCGGTGGTCAGCGGCCGAGGCCGGCCATCAGCGTGTACTTGAGTTCCACGTATTCATCGAGGCCGTACTTCGAACCTTCGCGGCCGAGCCCCGATTGCTTGACGCCGCCGAACGGCGCGACTTCGGTCGAGATGATCCCGTCGTTGACGCCGACCATCCCGCTCTCCAGCGCACCCGAGACGCGCCACGCACGGCCGAGGTCGCGCGTGTAGAAGTACGCGGACAGCCCGAACGGCGTGTCGTTGGCCGCGGCCACGGCTTCTTCCTCGGTCGCGAAGCGGAAGCAGCCGGCCACGGGGCCGAAGGTTTCCTCTTCGGCGATCAGCATGTCGGCCGTCATGCCGGTCAGCACGGTCGGCTCGTAGAACGTGCCGCCGAGCGCGTGACGCTTGCCGCCGGTGAGCGCGTGCGCGCCCTTCGCGGTGGCATCGGCCACGTGCCGTTCGACCTTGCCGAGTGCCGCTTCGTTGATCAGCGGCCCCTGGTCGACTTCACCCGCGAGCGCGTTGCCGACGCGCAGCTTGCGCACGGCGTCCGCGAGCTTGCGCGTGAACGCGTCGTACACGCCGTCCTGCACGAGAAAGCGGTTCACGCACACGCAGGTTTGCCCGGTATTGCGGAACTTCGATGCAATCGCGCCTTCGACCGCCGCATCGAGATCGGCATCGTCGAACACGATGAACGGCGCGTTGCCGCCGAGTTCGAGCGACAGCTTCTTCAGCGTGTCGGCCGACTGCTTCGCGAGCAGCTTGCCGACGCGCGTCGAGCCCGTGAACGACAGCTTGCGCACGACGGACGAACTCGTCAGCGTCTCGCCGATCGCGACCGCGTCGCCCGACACGACATTGAACACGCCGGCCGGCACGCCCGCGCGCTCGGCGAGCACTGCGAGCGCGAACGCCGACAGCGGCGTTTCCTCGGACGGCTTCAGCACCATCGTGCAGCCGGCCGCGAGCGCGGGGCCGGCCTTGCGCGTGATCATCGCGAGCGGGAAATTCCACGGCGTGATCGCCGCGACCACACCGACCGGCTCGCGCGTGACGACGATCTGCGAATTGGGCTTCGGGCTCGGGATCACGTCGCCGTACATGCGCTTCGCTTCTTCCGCGAACCATTCGAGAAAGCTCGCCGCGTACACGACTTCGCCGCGCGCTTCCGCGAGCGGCTTGCCTTGCTCGCGCGTCAGCAGCTCGGCAAGCGCGTCGCGATTCTCGAGCATCAGCTCGCCCCAGCGCTTCACGCGGGCGCCGCGTTCCTTCGCGGTCAGTGCGCGCCACGCGGGAAACGCGTGCGCGGCGGCATCGATTGCGCGTTGCGTGTCGTCGGCGCCGCCTTTCGCGACCTTCGCGATCGTCTCGCCGGTTGCCGGGTTCAGCACCGGATAGGTTGCATCGCTCGCGCCGTGCGATTCGTGCCATTCGCCGCCGATGTAATGGCCGGTCCTCAGAAATTCGTTCATTGTGTGTCGTTCCTTCAGTGCCTCGGAGCCTCAGTGCTTCAGTGCCTCGGTCCTTCAGTCCGTCGCGAAACTGCCCTGCGCCGGACGCGACTCGCGCGCGATGCGCTTGCCGGCCGTGTAGTCGTTGATCAGGTCGCACGGCGTGTAGTTGCGCTCCAGCTCGTGCAGTTCTTCTTCGGTGAGCTGCGTTTCGAGCGCGCCGAGCGCACTGTCGAACTGCGCGACGGAATCCGCGCCGACCAGCATGCTCGCGATGCCGGGGCGGCTCAGCACCCATGCCTGCGCGATCTGCGCGGGCGGCACGCCGCGCCGCTTCGCGACCTTCGCGACCGATTCCGCGATCGCGAGGGACGATGCGTCGCCATACATCTGTGCGGTGAAGAAGTCGGTTTGATTGCGCGTCGATTGCGGCTCGCAGGTGAGCAGGCCGCGCGCGAGCGGGCTGAACACCGATACGCCGACGCCCTGGTCGATGCAGTACGGCACCATCTCGCGCTCTTCCTCGCGATACGCGAGATTCAGCTGCAGCTGCATGTTGATCGGCTTGTCCCAGCCGTTTCGTTCGCAGGCCTGCATGATCTTCGCGAACTGCCACGTGTACATCGTCGACACGCCGATATAGCGCGCCTTGCCTGCACGCACGATGTCGTGCAGCGTGCTCATCGTTTCTTCGACGGGCGTGTTCACGTCGAAGAAGTGCAGCATGAAGATGTCGATGTAATCCATCCCGAGGCGCTTCAGCGACCCGTCGATGCCGTCGAGCACGTGCTTGCGCGAATGGCCGCCCGCGTTCGGGTAGCTGCCCATGTCGTAGCCGACCTTGGTCGTCACGACGAGCTCCTCGCGGCGCGCGTTGCGCTTCAGGATGCGGCCGACCACTTCCTCGCCGACGCCCGTCGAATAGAAATCCGCGAGATCGATGAAGTTGACGCCGGCGTCGAGCGCGCGGCGCACGATCGGCTCGCTCTGCGCTTCGTCGAAGATCCAGGGCTTCCATTCGGGGGTGCCCATGTTCATCGTGCCGAGACACAGGCGGGACACCTTCAGGCCGGACTGGCCGAGGCGGACGTATTCCATGTTTCCTCCAGGTGCGGCCTTGTGTCGGCCGCTTGTCGTCGTCAGTTTTTCTTCGGGGTGTAGAACGGGTTCGACACGTCGCGTGCGGCGGCGAACACCGCGTCGCGATGCGGCAGCCCTTCCATCGCGGCGACGATCGCGTTGCGGCACGCGCGGTAGTTGTTCTCGAACACGGCGTCGAGATCGTCGGTCTGCGGGTTCACCCAGTTCGCCGACACGACGACCCAGTCGTTCTCCGCTTCGGGCGGCAGCGTGCCGTTCTCGAGCGCTTCGGCCACGGCCTTCGCGATGCCGGCCTGCGACGCGCCCCACGTGGCATTGCCGTGGAAATCGCTGGCGATCTGCGCCTTGTTCACGTACAGCGTGAGCGGCTTGGTCGGCACGCCCGGCTGTGCGATCACGACGAACGGCGCATGGCCGGCCGACGGCGTCGCGAGTGCGGTGGCGAACGCCTGGCCCGCCGGGCCGTTGCGCGGGCCGACCAGCACGTTGATGTGCGCGAGGTTGACGCCGGGGCCTTCGAAGCCTTCGCCGATGTAAAGCTGCCTGGGTTGGGATGCGGTCATTGCAGTGTCTCGTCGATGAGTGGGTGTGAGGCGATTGTGGTGGGCCGTGGCGCGGCCGGTGAATCGATGTTTTCTGATCGGGCTATGAGTTTTCGTCGTCTCCGGGAAAGCCCTGAATCCGGCACGCGAATGCCCGCCGGGCGGGCCTCGGCCGTTGTCGTGACGGCCGGCGGGGCGGGATCGGCGGGTGGGCATGCGCGTACCGGCTCCGGGTTTGTCATACCCGGGCAGGGGTTGGAGGGCCGAGCGCATCTGGACAACAATCGGCGTACTCCGAGCCCTATCTTTCGTCTTCCCTTCTTTTTTCGAAAGCGAGTAATTTCGATGGCTGCCATTCAAAAGCCCGATTGGTCGAAGCTCAGTTCGCTCGATCCGGAGCTGATCCGGGCATTCGTCGCCGTGGTCGAGAGCGGCGGCTTCACCGCGGCGGCCCGGCAACTGCATCGCACGCAATCGACGATCAGCCTGCGCATCCGCACGCTCGAGGAGCGGCTCGACACGCACCTGTTCATGCGCAACAGCCGGCGCCTCGAGCTGTCGCGCGACGGCGAGAATTTCCTGATCCACGCGCGCCGGATCATCCAGGTGCAGAACGACGCGATCCTCGCGCTGAAGCAGGCGAGCAGCGACCGCGGCGTCGTGCGCTTCGGGCTGCCCGAGGACTATGCGGAGTTGTGGCTGCCCGACCTGCTGAAGTCGTTCTATGCGATGCGGCCGGGTGCGCGCCTGCACGTGCATTGCCGGATGTCGCTCGAACTGCTCGAACGGCTGCAGGCCGGCGAGCTCGATGTCGCGCTCGTTGTCCGGCACGGGCCCGGCGCGGGCGGGCGGGTGCTCGGCCGGCACGACGTCGTGTGGGCCGCGCACCGCGATTTCGCGCTGGACAGCCATGCGTCGGTGCCGCTCGCGCTGTTCCCGGAAACGTGCTGTTACCGGCAGCGCGGGCTGCAGGCGCTCGCGACGGCCGACCGGTCGTTTCATGTCGTCTACACGAGCCAGAGCCCGACCGGCATCAAGATCGCGGTGAACCACGGCGCGGCTGTGACGATGATCGACCGCTGTACGCTGCCCGAGAACTGGCGCGTGCTCGACGAGGCGGACGGCTTTCCGTCGCTGCCGGCGGCCGATCTCGAACTGCATCGCTCGCCGGGCATCTGCGATCCGCTGACCGACGATCTGGTGTCGATGATCGAATCGATGGTCGACGAGCGGCGGCGCGCATCGCTAGAGGCGTTCGCCGCATAGCGGGGCGAACGCGGGGGCGAACGCAGCGCAGGCGAGGTTGATGCGAGCCGTGGCGCGCGACCGCCGTGCGCGCATGACGACTGCACGACTGCACGACTGCACGACTGCATGACCGAACGACCGAACGACCGACCGACCGACCGACCGACCGACCGACCGACCGACCGAACGACCGAACGACCGAACGACCGAACGACCGAACGACCGAACGACCGAACGACCGAACGACCGAACGACCGAACGACCGACCGAACGACCGAACGACCGACCGACCGAACGAACGAACGAACGAACGAACGAACGAACGAACGAACGAACGAACGAACGAACGAACGACCTTACGATCAGCCGCCAGCCACCAGCCACCAGCCACCAGCCGCCTGCCACCAGCCGCCTGCCACCAGCCACCAGCCACCAGCCACCAGCCGCCAGCCACCAGCCACCAGCCGCCAGCCACCAGCCGCCAGCCACCAGCCACCAGCCACCAGCCGGTGCCGGTGACCTGTTATGTCCCCCATGCCGTTTTTTGCACCGCCACCGCGTTTTTTTGCACGACGTTTATGCCGTCTCTTCTAAGCTGAGGACGTGTCGAACAGCCGAGACGGCTTCCGTCCGCTCCATGACCTTCATTCATCCCGTTCCCGCCTTCAATGTCGCCGGCCGCCAGTTGCGCGCCGGCACTCACAACAACGTCATTCCTTTCCCGCCGCCGCGCCCGCGCCTGCAGTTGCCCGTCACGCTGACGGCCGATTCCGGCGAACACGCGCACGCCCGGCTCGCGGCGCTGCTGCATTCCCCGCTCGGTGTGTATGTCGTCAGCGCGCGCGCCGTGCGCGACGTGGTTCACGTGCACTTCGACATTGCGCCGGAAGACCTGGATTTCACGCTGCACATGCTGATCGCGCAGCAGGCCGATGCGGTGATCGGGCCGGTCGCGCGTCGTTTGCGCATCGGGCCGAAGGCGCGGTGAAGCGGGGAACGGTTGTTGCTCGTTCCTCGATGGCTTGTTCGATCCGCCGCCCGATTCCCGGTCGCCATGCCGTCCGCCTGCAAGCGTCGGACCGGCGTGCGACACCGCGTGCGCGGCGTCGATCCTGAATACGGAGGGGTCATGGACCTCATGGAAGCAGTGCATGTCGCGCGGCCGGAAAGCCGCCGCGTACGGACGGTGTCGCTGCCGTCGGGCCAGCAGCTCGCGCGTCAGCTCGTGACGACGGTGCGGGTGGCCGAAGTGCTGCTGCATCAGGCGATCGTCGTGCCCGACCGGCATCAGTGGTCGGTCGACACCGAACGGGTCGACGCGGCCGGCGGGCCGCTCGCGGCGTGGGAAACCTGCGTGACCTGGCGGATCGGCAAGGTGTTCGCGGCGACGGTCACCCCGGCCGCGCGCGTCAACGATTGCGATCAGGTCGCCGTCGAGATCCGGCTCTGTCTGCCCGAACAGGACTATGTGGCCGGGCGGCGCGTGAGCACCTTCGGCCTCCGCCACGGCAATCGCTTCGGCGCGACGCTGTCGGTCGCGTCGGGTGCGCAGTGGGGCTGGCAACGCAAGGAGCTCCTCGCACCGGAACACGCGCAGGTGCGCGGCGATACGCTCGAGGCACTCGTCGATGCGGTGGCCGCGAACGTCAACGCGGCGCTGGGCGCGGCCGGGTTCGGCGCGACGCGCTGATCACGCGTCGCCGGTCTGCCCGGTCTGCCGCTGCAGGTCTTCCATCAACTGTTCCGCGAGAAAGTCGCACGGCGGCCGTTTCGATTTCGTGCTGCGCGCGAGGATCAGCTCGAGCGGCGGCAGGTCGGGCAGCCCGTGCGAGCGGCCGAGCATCGACAGTTGCGCGGGAATCGCGCAGCGCGCGAGCGGCGCGACCGCGAGGCCGGCCTCGACCATGCTGAGCAGCCCGAGCAGGCTCGGGCTTTCATAGGAGGTGCGGTACGGCACCTTCGCGCGCTCCAGGCTGCGGATCGCGTTCTCGCGCGCGACGCTGCCCGGCATGAACACCGCGATCGGCAGCGGCCGCTCTTCCCACACGCGCGGCCCGTTCGTCATCGCGGCCCACGCCATCGGCTCATGGCGGATGAAGTCGCCCGACAGCCCCTTGATGCGCGTGCCGCACACGAGATCGACGGTGCCGTCCTTGATCAGTGGTGCGAGCGCGCTGCTCGGCAGCCCCATCACCTGGATCTCGACCTTCGGGTAGGTCGCCGAGAATTTCTTCAGGACGGACGGCAGCAGCGACGACGCATAGTCGTCCGGCACGCCGATCACGACCTTGCCGGTCACTTCCGGCCGCACCACGGCCGCCCAGGCCTCGTCGCGCAGCGCCAGCATTCGTCTGGCGAATCCCAGCAGCACTTCACCTTCGCGCGTCAGCACGATGCTGCGCGGCTTGCGCACGAACAGCGGCCGCCCGATCGCGTCTTCCAGGCTCTTGATCTGCATGCTCACGGCCGACTGCGAGCGGTTCACGGCCTCGGCGGCGCGGGTCATGTTGCCGGTCTCCGCGACGGCGACGACGGTGGCCAACACGTCGTGATCGAGCATCTTCATAGGTATCAGGAAAACTGAACGTAACGATCAGCATTATGCGTTTTTATTGTTGCTGTGTGTCTGCCATAGTGCGATCACGCTGACGTTTCACCCGAGGGTGGCGCGGCGTTCGGGCCGGTCGAACCGGCGTGCGGGACTGATCAGGAAAGCGTGGTGTATCGATGATGGACCATCCGTTGCGCGCCGCACTGGCCGCGGAATTGCATGCGCGGCCGTTCCTGCGGCTCGCCGAAGCCGTGTCGCTCACGCATTACGCGATCTACGCGGACGGCCAGCCCGACATCCACGAAACGCTGCTGCACACACTGTGCCGCGAGACCGGCATCGCCGCGCCGCACGAAGGCGCGACGCACTACGCGGTGCAGTCGCCGAGCGGCTGGCACCTGAAGTGGGAACGCCACACCGAATTCTCGACCTTCACGTTCGTCGCGCCGCGTCGCGACACCGGCTATTTCGACGATCTCGCGATCGAAGGCATTCCGGCCGCGTGGTTCGCGCGGCTCGCCGGCATCCGCTTCGTCGCGGTGCGGATGGAACTGCTGTCGGGCGACGCCGCGCGGCTCGTGTGCGGCGACCTGCGCCGCTGGATCGACGGCCCCGCGCTCGTCGGCAGCAACGTGCTCGGCGGCGGCAAGGTGTTCTGCGACTGGCACGTGCGCGACGACGGCTTCATGCGCTTTCTCGTGATCGACGAGGATTTCCGCGAGGAGCAGGGCGGCCGGCTGCTGCAACGCCTGTATGAAATCGAAACCTACCGGATGATGGCGCTGCTCGCGCTGCCCGTCGCGCGCCGGATGAGCCGCGAGCTCGACGAGATCCACGCGGCGCTGCATGCGCTGATGCAGCGGATGGATGCAAGCGGAGCCGACGGCGACGACACGGCGCTGCTCGTCAAGCTCACGCATCTCGCGGTGCGGGTCGAAGCGCTGTCGGGATCGGGCGCGCGTTTCAGCGCGTCGCGTGCGTACGAAAAGCTCGTGCTGGCACGCATCCACGAGCTGCGCGAGGAGCGCATCGAAGGGATGCCGACGATCGCAGAATTCATGGAGCGCCGCTTTGCGCCGGCGATGGAAACCTGCCGCAGCGTATGGGCGCGCCACGAGCAGATCGCCGCGCGGATCGCGCGGGCGGTCGACCTGCTGCGCACACGCGTGAATCTCGCGCAGGAAAAGGACGTGACGCGCCTGTTGGCGGGCATGGAGCGCACCGCACGCAATCAGCTTCATCTGCAGCACGCGGTTGAAGGGCTGTCGGTAGCGGCCATTTCGTACTACGTGCTTTCGCTCGCGACGGCGGCGTTCAAGGCGCTGCACGTGATGAACCTGCCGGTCGATCCCGAACTGGCGGAAGGCCTGCTGATCGCGCCGGTCGTGTTCGCGGTGATTCACATCACGCGGCGCACGCGCGCGCAGCTGGCGCGATCGGAGGCCGTGCATGACGGCTCACCGGTGCCTGCGGCGGCGTTGAAGCAGGTCGGTTAGAACATCGAAAACACAATCAATGAAAGGAATGGAGATGACTTTTTCGCAGACACAAGCGGGTTTTTACAGCGGTTTCGATGCCGCGTTCGACGAACCGGCGATGGATGAGGCCGGTGCGCCGGAAGAGCCGCGCGTGACCTCGTATCAGGCCGTGCTGCAGGAGCCGATGACGTCGCTCGTCGGGAATACGATTGACCGGCCGGACGTCGCGTCGGTGGCGATTCTCGGGTACAACTGACGCAACACCGCACACGTATCTTGCCCGGCCGCGTGGCGTCCGCACGCTGCGCGCTGCGCGATCAACCGCCGGCGCGCATGCGCGGCATCGTCGGGTATGCGACCCATCGAGCATCGATCTTGCGGCCAGCCAGGAAATGAAACTCGATATAGCCGTCGTGCCGGTTCGGCAATGCCGGCACGGCGACATCGGTTTCGACGACTTCAGGCGCCTGGTTCCGGGCGTCTTCTTCGGGCGTCAGATCGTATGTGATCTTCACGTGCCAGGCTTTCTTGCCACGCGGCACGCTCATGCAGCACACGGTGCCGCCCCCGCCGCCAAACTGGCGCGCGTGCACGCTGCCGGCGCCGAAGCCATCGACCACGAAGCTGTAGACGCCACGATCGGTGTAGTTGAATCCCACGACCCGATATGGGCCGTCGGCGCGCGTCTGTGCGTGGACCCACCAGGCTGCGCCCACCAGCAGCGCTGCGATGGCAAGCGGGTTGAGCATCATGCGGCGTATCAGGTTCGACATGGTGTTGTTCCCGTGAGTCGGTTCGCTTGCGACGAGCGGTTGCTGGCGGTGCCCGCGCGCATGACGCGCGCCCCGGCGGCCGGGGTCATCGCGCGCGCCTGACCGGCCCCGCCTGCTGCGCCAGTGCCAGTTCGACGAACGCGCGCGCGGCTGCACTCCGGTACGCCCCCTTGCGTTGCAGCAGCACGGCGGTGCGCCGCAGGACGGCCGGATCGAGCGCGATGGCGACGAGATCGCCGTGCCCGGCGGCGATCGTCGCCGGCAGCAGCGTCGCGAGGTTCGTGCGGCGCACGATCTCGATCACCGCCCCCAGCGAATTCGCTTCCATCAATACGCGCGGCCGCACGTCGTGCTCGCGGAAATAGCGGTCGATCTGCACGCGTGTCGCGAACTCGGCCGTGAGCAGCACGAGCGGCGCATCGTGCAGCGCGCGCAGGCCCGCCTTGCGCTTGCCGGCGAACGCATGCTCGCGATTCACGACGAGCGCGAGCGTTTCGACCAGCAGCGTTTGCGCTTCGATGTCCGCTGTCTGCACGTCCTCGAACGCGATACCGACATCGAGCTCGTCGTCGACGAGCAGCGCCTCGATGCGTTCCTGCGACATCTCGCGCACCGACAGCGTCACATCCGGATAGCGGCCGTGAAACGCCTCGACGAGCGGCCCGACGAGATAGCTCGTGAAGGTCGGCGTGACCGCGATCCGCAGCGAGCCGCGGCTGAGATCCTGCACGTCGTGAATCGCGCGCCGGCCTTCCGCGAGATCGTGCAGCGCCTGCCGCGCATAGCGGAAATACACGTCGCCAGCGTCGGTCAGCCGCGTCACGCGCCCGGTGCGGTCGAACAGTTGCGCGCCGAGCGTCTCCTCGAGCTGGCGGATCTGCTGGGACAGCGCGGGCTGCGACACATGCAGCGCGGCGGCCGCGCGCGTGAAGCTGCGGTGCTCGGCGACGGCGAGGAAGTAGTGGATATGGCGCAGCAGCATGGCGGTTCCTATAAGTCCTGCTTATCGGGCAGATCATAAATCAGTCTTTTACGTTATTGGAAGTCCGGCGTAACCTGCCCTTCATCGATTCCACCCACACCGGAGAACACGCGATGAAGGACATCATCGAAGGCTTCCTGAAGTTCCAGCGCGACGCCTATCCGGAACGCGCCGCGCTGTTCCGCGACCTCGCGCGCAGCCAGAACCCGCGGGCGCTGTTCATTTCGTGCTCGGACAGCCGGCTCGTGCCCGAACTCGTCACGCAGCGCGAGCCGGGCGACCTGTTCGTGATCCGCAACGCCGGCAACATCGTGCCGTCATACGGCCCCGAGCCGGGCGGCGTGTCGGCGTCGGTCGAATACGCGGTGGCCGCACTGCGCGTGACCGACGTCGTGATCTGCGGCCATTCCGATTGCGGCGCAATGACCGCGATCGCCACCTGCCAGTGCATGGACCACATGCCGGCCGTCGGCCACTGGCTGCGCTATGCCGATTCGGCGCGCGTCGTGAACGAGGCACGCACGCATCGCAGCGAACGCGAACGGATCGACTCGATGGTGCGCGAGAACGTCGTCGCGCAGCTGGCGAACCTGAAGACGCATCCTGCCGTGCGCCTCGCGCTCGAAGAAGGGCGGCTCGCGCTGCACGGCTGGGTTTACGACATCGAATCGGGCTGCATCGACGCCTACGACGGCGCGACCGGCCGGTTCGTCTCCCTGGCGGACCATCCCGCGGTCCGCGCCACGCCCGCGACGCTCCCCGTCGCGGCCTGAATCGCTCCTACCCCACCACGAGGAATTGCCATGATCCAGTCCCAGCACAGTCAGACCGCCCGCCACGCGCTTGCCGAGACCGTCGTGCTCGCGAAGGCGCGCAAGAACCTGTCGTTCGCGCAGCTCACCGAAGGCACGGGCCTGAGCGAAGCGTTCGTGACGGCCGCACTGCTTGGCCAGCACGCGCTGCCGGTGGACGCTGCGCGCAACGTCGCCGACAAGCTCGGCCTCGACGACGACGCAGTGCTGCTGCTGCAGTCGATCCCGCTGCGCGGCAGCATCGACGATCGCGTGCCGACCGATCCGACCATTTACCGCTTCTACGAAATGCTGCAGGTGTACGGCACGACGCTGAAGGCGCTCGTTCACGAGAAGTTCGGCGACGGCATCATCAGCGCGATCAATTTCCGGCTCGACGTGAAGAAGGTCGACGATCCCGAAGGCGGTTCGCGCGCGGTGATCACGCTCGACGGCAAGTACCTGCCGACCAAGCCGTTCTGACGCCGGTGCGGCGCCGCGACAGCGGTGCCGCGCAGGCTTCCGCCCGACGTGCGTCGGCCGCCGGCCGACGCACGTTCCCGCTATTCCGTTTCAACGAGGACGCAGCCATGGATTTTGTGAAACGCACGATCGATCTTGCGATGAAGAACGTGGAAGAGGGCGGCCGCCCGTTCGCGACGGTGATCGTCCGCGACGGCGAGATCGTCGCGGAAAGCCCGAACCTCGTCGCGCAGACGAGCGACCCGACCGCGCATGCCGAGATTCTTGCGGTGCGCGATGCGTGCCGCAAGCTCGGCACCGAGCACCTGACCGACTGCGAGATCTACATTCTCGCGAGCCCGTGCCCGATGTGTCTCGGCTCGCTGTACTACTGCAGCCCGAAGCGCGTGGTCTACATCACGACGCGCGAGGACTACGCGCCGTTCTACCGCGACGACCGCAAGTATTTCGAGCTCGACACGTTCTATGCCGAATATGCGAAGCCGATCGACGAACGCCGGTTGCCGATGGTGCAGCAGAAGCACGGTGACGCGATCAACGTCTACCGGCGCTGGAAGGAACTGAACGCGAAGTGACGTGATCCGCGCGGCGCACCGGCCGCGCGTGGCAGCCGCCCGGCTGCTCGTTTTCCCCACCCTCCGTTTCACCCGGCGGCACCCGTGCCGCCGGGCGCCCGCGCTGCTGCACGGGCCGGCTCGTGCCCCCGTTTTCCCGCCTCGCCAAACATCGATCCCGTTCAATGTCCGGAACGGAAATCCGCGATCCAAAAGGTTTTTGACGGGTTTAAAAATTCGCACTGGAGACGACAGAAACGTGCGGAAAGCCCGATGAAAACCGATGAAATCTTCATGACAGCCAGCGCGACGCCCCCGGTCGGTCGCCACTGATGGCCACCGATCGCCGTGCGTTCAACCCGACCTGTTTCATTGCGCCATTCGTTCCGGACGAGGAATCGCTCGATCCCTCTCCGCCAGCACCGCGCGACCGCCCGACCGGTCGCGCCTGACGCCTGAGATTCGCTTACCTGCTTAAAACGGACCATCATGAAACGGGATTCATTCAGTACACCTGATGCGATGCATCGACCGCCGACGACCATGCTCAAGCCGAACGACACGTTCGTGCGCATCGAAAACGTCGTGAAGAAATTCGGCGACAGCACCGCCGTCGACAACGTGAACCTGACGATCGCAAAGAACGAGCTGTTCGCGCTGCTCGGCAGCTCCGGCTGCGGCAAGTCGACGTTGCTGCGCATGCTCGCCGGGCTCGAGACGGCTACGTCCGGCAAGATCTTCGTCGACGGCGAAGATCTCGCGTCGCTGCCGCCGTACCGCCGCCCGGTGAACATGATGTTCCAGTCGTACGCGCTGTTCCCGCACATGACGGTCGAATCGAACGTCGCATTCGGCCTGAAGCAGGAAGGCACGCCGAAGAATGAGATCAAGGAGCGCGTGGCCGATGCGCTCGCACTCGTGCAGATGAGCAAGTACGCGCAGCGCAAGCCGCACCAGCTCTCCGGCGGCCAGCAGCAGCGCGTCGCGTTGGCCCGCTCGCTGGTGAAACGCCCGAAGCTGCTGCTGCTTGACGAGCCGATGTCCGCGCTCGACAAGAAGATCCGCCAGAAGACCCAGCTCGAACTCGTGAACATCATCGAGAAGGTCGACGTGACCTGCGTGATGGTCACGCACGACCAGGAAGAGGCGATGACGATGGCCAGCCGCCTCGCGGTGATGAGCGAAGGCAAGATCGTGCAGATCGGTGCGCCGGGCGAAGTCTACGAATTCCCGAACAGCCGCTTCTCGGCCGAATTCATCGGCTCGACCAACCTGTTCGAAGGGCGTGTGGTCGAGGACGAGCCCGATCACATCTTCGTCGAAAGCGACGACCTCGAAGCGCGCATGTACGTGAGCCACGGTATCACGGGCCCGCTCGGGATGCCGGTCGGCATCTCGGTGCGCCCGGAACGCATTCACGTGTCGCGCGAAAAACCGGGTTCGAAACACAACTGGGCGCGCGGCGTCGTGACCGACATCGCGTACATGGGCAGCTACTCGCTGTATCACGTGCGCTTGCCGAGCGGCAAGACGGTGGTGTCGAACCTGTCGAGCTCGCACCTGATGACCGACAACGCACCGGCGTGGAACGACGACGTGTTCGTGTCGTGGTCGCCGGCCAGCGGCGTCGTGCTGACGCAGTGAGGACACCACGATGAGAACCTCCGCCTCCAATCCGTCCGCGCCGGTGCCGACCGGCGCCGCGAGCGCCGGCTCCGGTCGCGCCCGCCCGGGCCGCTTCTCGATGCTGCAGCGCTTCCTGCCGTCGGGCCGCAGCGTCGCGATCGGCGTGCCGTTCATTTGGCTCGCCGTGTTCTTCGCGCTGCCGTTCGTGCTGGTGCTGAAGATCAGCTTCGCCGACCAGGTGATGGGCATCCCGCCGTACACGTCGCTCGTCGAGTTCAAGGACGGCGTCGTGCACTTCGCGCTGCAGCTGTCGCACTACGCGTTCCTGCTGCAGGACGACCTGTACATCGCGACCTACCTCAGCTCGCTGAAGATGGCCGCCGTATCGACGGTGCTGTGTCTGCTGATCGGGTACCCGATGGCGTACTACATCGCACGCTCGGAACCGAACCGCCGCAACGTGCTGATGATGGCCGTGATGCTGCCGTTCTGGACGTCGTTCCTGATCCGCGTGTACGCCTGGATCGGCATCCTGAAGGATGACGGCCTGCTGAACCACACGCTGATCGCGCTCGGCATCATCCACACGCCGCTGCGGCTCTACCACAGCGACGCGGGCGTCTACATCGGGATGGTCTATTCGTACCTGCCGTTCATGGTGATGCCGCTGTATGCGCACCTCGTGAAGATGGACCTCACGCTGCTCGAAGCCGCGTACGACCTCGGTGCGAAGCCGTGGGTCGCGTTCACGCGGATCACGCTGCCGCTGTCGAAGAACGGGATCATCGCCGGCAGCCTGCTGGTGTTCATCCCGGCGGTGGGCGAGTACGTGATTCCGGAACTGCTCGGCGGTGCCGACACGCTGATGATCGGCCGCGTGATGTGGGATGAATTCTTCAACAACATGGACTGGCCGATGGCGTCCGCGGTGACGGTCGCGATGGTGATGCTGCTGCTGGTGCCGATGGCGCTGTTCCAGTACTACCAGGTCAAGGAACTGGAGGACGCGAAATGATCAAGCCGAGCAAACCGCTGTCGACGGGCGTCCTCGCCTTCGGCTTCCTGTTCCTGTACATCCCGATCATCAGCCTGGTCGTGTACTCGTTCAACGAGTCGAAGCTGGTGACGGTGTGGTCGGGCTTCTCGCTGAAGTGGTACTCGGCGCTGCTCGATGACGACGAGCTGCTGACCGCCGCGTGGCTGTCGCTGAAGATCGGTCTCTTGACGGCCACCGCGTCGGTCGTGATCGGCACGTGGGCGGGCTTCGTGCTGGCGCGCTTCGGCCGCTTCAAGGGCTTCACGTTGTACACGGGGATGATCAATGCGCCGCTGGTGATTCCGGAAGTGATCCAGGGCATCTCGCTGCTGTTGCTGTTCGTTGCGCTGGAGCAGATGTTCGGCTGGCCGAAGGGTCGCGGGATGGTGACGATCTGGATCGGCCACGTGATGCTGTGCGTGTCGTACGTGGCGATCATCGTGCAGTCGCGCGTGAAGGAGATGAACAAGTCGCTGGAAGAGGCGGCGCTGGATCTGGGGGCGACGCCGCTGAAGGTGTTCTTCGTGGTGACGCTGCCGCTGATCTCGCAGGCGCTGCTGTCGGGGTGGCTGCTGTCGTTCACGCTGTCGATCGACGACCTGGTGCTGTCGGCGTTCCTGTCCGGGCCGGGCTCGACGACGCTGCCGCTGGTGGTGTTCTCGCGCGTGCGGCTGGGGCTGAACCCGGAGATGAACGCACTGGCGACGCTGTTCATCACGGCGGTGACGATCGGCGTGATCGTCGTGAACCGGATGATGATCGCGCGCGAGCGGCGGCGCATCGCCGACATGAAGGCGGCGTTCGCGGTGGCGTGAGGGCGGGTGTGATGGCGTGACGAAAGAGACGGCGGGCGCGTGACGGACCCGCCGTTTGCGTTGGTCTGCGGGGCGGGATAACCGGGCAGTCGTGAACCGCGCGCTTTGCTGGCATCATGTCGGACAATTCAACGACATGCGTTCCTGCCATGCTCTGCCATCTGTCAAGAAGAATGGTGCCGGCGATCGGCTTCGCCGCCGCCGTCGTCGCGATGAGTCACGGGCAATGGGCCGCCGCCGCGCCGGCCGCCGATTCCCGCACACTGCCGGCCGTCGGCACGACGTGGTGCTACAGCGTCGGCGAGGGCCGTGTGACGCCGATGACGCTCAAGGCCGTGCATGACGGCGTCGCGAGCTACGACGTCGGGCCGGCCGCCGCGCCGATGAAGATCGACGAAGATATCGCGACCTATACGACGCCGAATCCGGCGCGGCACGGTGAGCGCAGGCTGATCGTGTTTCCGCTGAAGCAGGGCAAGCAGTGGGAGGATCGCTTCGACGAAACGGTGACCGCGAACATCGGCCGGGGATGGGCATGGCATTACCGCTACAAGGCGGTTGCGTCGAGCGAGGTGATCGGTACGGAGAAGCGGCAGGTTGGCGCGGGCACGTACGACACGTTCGTGATTGTGCGCACCACGTCGTGGACCAAGAGCGATCCCGGTACGACCGACGCGACGCTGCGCGACATGAACATGCATTGCGACCAGCCGGAATGCACGGTGTCCGGCTACAGCAAGGAAGTGTCGTGGTATGCGCCGTCGATCGGACGGGTCGTGCTGCGCGCGAACCTGCAGAGCGGGTTCGAGCCGTCGATGGCTGACGGAGCAGCCGACGAATCGCTGAAGAATGCGGGCTCGCTCGTGACCGAGCTGGTCGGCTACGGCGACGATGCCACCTGCAAGGCGGCGCAGCCGTCGCGATTCGCGACGGTGCCGTCGGCACCGGGATTCGGGTTCCCGATGCGGATGACTGACACGTGGGAATTCCACATGGCACGCGATATCGCGCGTGAGTAGCGCGTTCGCCATGCGGCGGGCGACACGCTATAGTCGTGCGATGCCCGCTGCGGTTGCGATACACCCGGCGGCCCTTTCACGCACGCGTGCTCCCGATGACAGCCCTTCCCGACGTTACCCTCCGGCTCACCGACACCGAGCAGCCGGCCGCTCACGACTTCATCAGCCGCAAGCTCGGCGAATTCAATCACGCGATGACGGGGCGCGCCGACGCGGCCGCGCTCGACGTGTACGTCACCGATCCCACGACCGGCGAGATCCTGGGCGGCCTGACCGGGCGCACGTCGCTCGGCCTCTTCTTCATCGATCTGTTCTACCTGCCCGAATCGCTGCGCGGCGGCGGCTTCGGCAGCCGGCTGCTGCGCGAGGCCGAAGCGGAAGCGAAACGGCGCGGGTGCGCGCGTGCGGTGCTCTACACGATCTCGTTCCAGGCGCCGGATTTCTACCGGAAGCAGGGCTACGAAGCGTTCGGCGAGGTACCGTGCGAGCCGGAAGGCGCGTCGCGCGTGTTCATGGTGAAGGTGCTGTGAACCGGTTCAGGCGGCTCGCCTTACGCGGTCGGAATTTTCGTCGCGATCGCCTTCGGCACGTAGCTGGAGTGAGCGACCGGATCGACGAACAGGCCTCTGAATGACCCCTCGCCGTTCTGGTCGGACATGAACGGCGGTGAGGCCGGATCGAGCATGCGGCGCCAGAATGCGTCGCGGCGGGCGATGTTGTCGATCGTCCGCTTCGTTCCGAGGATCTTGCCGGTGATCGTTGCATCCTTGTCGCTGAGGCCGCCGCTGAGAAAAAACGGGAAGCTCGATGGAAGGGGAAGCGTTCGACGAATTTCCGACCAGCACAGCGTGCCGATGCCCTGGCAGCACAATTCCGGCGGCAGGATGAAGTCGCCGACGTGCATCTCGAACGACCGCTGATCCAGCGGAAACCATTTTCCGTCGAACGGGAATTTCCTGACCTGGGTGGTCGATCCGCCCGACGTTTCCGGGTAGTCGAGCTCGACGGTCACGCGCCCGGTGCAGTACCGGTAGGACGCGGGGTCCGGCTTGTCGAGCGTGTGCGCGATCGTCATGGTCACGTCCGGCGCGTGTTGCAGATTGCCGATCAGGTATCGATGCCGCGTGGTGTTCGTGGTGCGAATCCTCGGGTAAGCACGATTACGCGGCTCGAACGCCGGCATCCCGGCGCCGCCCCGTGCGAACCGCCACGGGGCGCATGCCACGCGGGTCAGCAATGCTCCAGCGCGTACGACAGGTCGGCGATCAGGTCGTCCGGATGTTCGAGCCCGACCGACACGCGAATCAACCCTTCCGACACGCCCGCCGCCGCACGCGCGTCGGCCGGCACGCCCGAATGCGTCGTCGATGCCGGATGGCAGATCAGCGACTCCGTGCCGCCGAGACTGACCGCCGACTTGAAGAGCGTCAGGTGGTTGATGAACCTGAACGCCTGCTCGCGGCCGCCGTCGAGGATGAACGCGAACGTCGAGCCGGGTCCGGTGCACTGGCGCTGATAGACGGCCT
Source organism: Burkholderia lata (assembly GCF_000012945.1). NCBI lineage: Bacteria > Pseudomonadati > Pseudomonadota > Betaproteobacteria > Burkholderiales > Burkholderiaceae > Burkholderia > Burkholderia lata. The sequence goes on along the minus strand of NC_007511.1, from coordinate 3,178,883 downwards.
GATAGGCCGGTTCGTCGATGAGCTCGGGGTGCAGCACGCGCACCGGCCGATGCGGATTGTCGGCGAGCCAGCGAGCGACGGTGCTGCCGCTGCGGGCGGCCTGCTGCATGCGCAGCACGAGCGTTTCCATCGAGCGCGTGATCATCCAGCACGAATGCGGGTCGAGCTGCGAGCCGAGCGTGCTGCGGATCGAGCGGATCTTCGTGATCAGCTCGCGGGTGCCCGTGACACCGCCGGCGACGAGGTCGCTATGCCCGCCGATGTATTTCGTCAGCGAGTACACGCTCAGGTCGATGCCTTGCCGCGACGGCTTCTGGTACAGCGGCCCGAGCAGCGTGTTGTCGCAGACCGACAGCGGACGATAGCCGTGGCGAGCCTCGAACGCGTCGATCTCGCTGCGCAGCCCTTCGAGGTCGAACAGCGCGTTGGTCGGGTTGGCGGGCGTCTCGATGTAGCACATCCGCACGTTGCCCTTTTGCGCGGCCGCTTCGAGCGCGGCGCGGATCGCGTGGGTGGACAGTCCGTCGGCAATCACTTCGGAGCGGATGCCCCACTCGGGCAGGAACTTCGAGATCAGCGTTTCGGTGCCGCCATACAGCGGCACGGACTGGACGACGCAGTCGCCCGGCCGCAGAAAGGTCAGCAGGATCGCGGCGATGGCCGACATGCCGCTCGACGTCACGACAGCGGCTTCGGAATCGTCGAGCAGCGCGAGGCGATCCTCGACGATCTCCAGGTTCGGGTGATTGAAACGGCTGTAGACGAGGCCCGCGCCTTCGCCTTCGGGCGACGGCTTGCGTCCGGCCACGACGTCGAAGAATTCGGCGCCGTCCTCGGCCGTGCGGAACGCGAACGTCGACGTGAGGAACACGGGCGGCTTCACCGATCCTTCCGACAGGAACGGATCGTAGCCGTACGACATCATCTGGGTTTCGGGATGGAGTTCCCGGTCTGCAATCTTGCGCTTGTGATAGTTGCGATAGGCCATGCAGTGCTCCGTGCAGGGGTGGTGAGGAACGGCCGTTGCAGCGACGGCATGACGCGCGCGGCGCCGGGTAGGCACCGGCCGTTGCGACCGCGTGTGGCGATACTACCCCGAAGGCGCTGCTGCGTGACCCACCCCCTGACACTATCGTCAGGGGGTCGCCTGCTCGACGATCATGTCGTACAACGCACGGGCGGCCGGCGACAGTTGCGCGCTCTTGCGTGTGACGAGCACGAGCGTGCGCGACACCGCCGGCTCGACGAGCTCGATCGTGCGGATCATCGGATACGCGTTCTTCTGGATCGCGAGCTTCGGCACCACGGCCGCACCGAGCCCTTCGGCGACGAGCCCGAGCGCCGTCGAACTGCGCTGCACTTCGTAGAACGAATGCAGCGACACGCCGCTCGTCTTCAGCGCACCGTCGAGCAGCCCGCGATTGCCGCTCACTTCGCCGGCGAAGATCAGCGGGTGCGGCTGCAGGGCGGCCCAGCGAATGCGCCGCCGCTTCGCGAGCGGATGATCGTCGCGGCACACCAGCACGTACGGGTCGCTCGTCAGCGGCACGTTGACCAGTTCGGGATGCTGGTCGCCGGCGATGCCGATGCCGAACTCGGCCTCGCGATGCAGCACGGCCTGCAGAACCGACGCCGACGCGTGATCGAGAATCTTCACGCGATCGTGCGGCCGGTGCGCGGAGAAGGCGCGCAGGATGCGGGGCAGGTATTGCACGCCGACCGTCGGCACGCATGCGATCGTGACGTCGCCGCGCTGGCTCAGGCCGGTTTCGCGAATTTCGGTGAGCGCGTCGGACAGTTCGTTCAGCAGCCGGCGCGCTTGCGGCAGGAAACGCCGGCCGATTTCGGTGAGTGTGGTGCGGCGCGTGGTGCGCTCGACGAGCGCGACGCCGAGAAAGGTTTCGAGCTTGCGCAGCCGCTGCGTGATGGCTGTTTGTGTGACGTGCAGCGTTTCGGCTGCCTGCCGGAAGCTGCCGCCGTCGGCGATTGCGACGAAGGCCTGGACACCGAGCGTATCGATTTTCATCAGAAATATGACTCAATCACGATATTAAATTCATTTTACTGAACTCCGTGACGATCGCAGAATGCGTGGGATCGACGGCCGCTGGCATCCCCTCCGCGTAGAAGCCAAGGCCGTCCACGCCGACCAGGAGAAACGACATGACGACCCCACTCGACCGATACGCCGCCCAGTACGTGCAATTCGAAGACGAGCGCACGCGGCCGATCCGCGATCTGTTGGCCGCCGTGCCGAACACGCCGATCCGTACCGCGATCGACATCGGCTGCGGGCCCGGCAATTCGACGGAGGCGCTGATCGCACGTGCGCCGCACGCAACGGTCCACGGGATCGATGCATCGGCGGACATGATCGACGCCGCGCGCAAGCGCCTGCCGGACCTGCGTTTCGATGTCGTGGATATTTCCACCTGGGACGATCCGGGCGGCTACGACCTGATTCTCGCGAATGCGGTGCTGCAATGGGTGCCCGCGCACGACACGCTGTTTCCGGCACTCGTCGGCCGGCTCGCGCCGGGCGGCCATCTCGCGGTGCAGATGCCCGACAACCTCGACGAACCCGCGCATCGGCTGATGCGCGAAGTCGCCGCGGCCGGGCCGTGGGCGGACAAGCTGAAGGGGGCGGCGCGCACCGAGCGGTTCGATGCGCGTTATTACCACGCGCTGCTGTCGCCGTTGTGCTCGCGCGTGGATGTATGGCGGACGACTTACTACCACCCGCTGCGCGGCGGCGCCGACGCGGTCGTCGAATGGTTCAAGGGCAGTGCGCTGCGGCCGTTCCTCGCGGCGCTCGACGATGGCGAGCGCGCGGCGTTTCTCTCGCGGTATCGCGATGCAATTGCGGGGCCGGGTGGTTATCCGGCACTCGCCGACGGCACCGTGCTGCTGCCGTTCCCGCGCCTGTTCATCGTCGCGACGCGGACGTAAAGCGGCAATGATTCGGTCATGAAGCGCGGGCGGCCGTGCATCAGCCCACCGGCCGCATCGATTCCGGGTCGACCGTGCGGATCCGCGCGGTCTGCCCGTCGCGCAGGTCCTTGTACCAGAACAACGCCACTTCACCGTCGTTCTCGTCGTCCGCATACAGCAGGCGGTCGTGCCCGCCCAGCACGAAGCCCCCGCGCGCATAGGTGCTGCACGCGGCGACATTGTTCGACTGCGTTTCCAGCCGCATGAAGCCGAACCCGTGGCCGCGCGCCCAGGATTCGGCGGCCGCCAGCAGCAACTGCCCGATGCCTTGCCGCCGGCAGTGGCGGTCGACGGCCAGCTCCGCGATCTCGGCCATGCCGTTCCAGCTCTGGCCGATGGCCACGAACCCGGCGAGCCGGCCGCCGGCCGTCGCGCGAAAGAGCGCCGTCTTGCCGGACGCCTCGTCCGCCCAGCCGGCCGGATCGAAGCCGTAGTGCTTGCGCCGCGTCGGTAGCGCGCGGAGATCGAGCAGGTCCTGATACGGCGCGTTCAATTCCCAGGCGATGTCGAACGAGAAGTCGCATCGGTCCAGTTCGTCGGCGGGCAGCCCGCTCGTCTGTTCGATGCTGATGTGCTCGGTTCGGTCCATGTGTCGGTGTCCTGTTTTCTGCGGGATGGCGTGGTGGTGTCCGTGATGCGAGGGTCGGCGCCCTGATGTGCGCCGCATCGCGATTGTCCTTGCTTCGTTTTTTTGCACCTGCACAATTCGCCGCGCTCGCGACCGGCACAGACTCGCTGCGTCCGTGCCGGTGAAACGCGGTCAAGCGATGGACCGGACGGCGACGCAAACGTGTGCGGGGCGCGCGCGCCGGTTGAGGCGCTCGTTCAACCGCCTGATTATGCTGGATTTCGGCGTAGGCCCCGTGTTTGCTTCGGTGCGATGACGGCCGCGATGAGTCGTGCATTCGATCCGCGAGGCCGTCGGCCGCATGTGGATGAAAGACGACAGGAACCCGAATAATTGTTTACCGTTTGGTGACAACTCGATATATTCCGAAAAATATATCGAAGGTCGTGGCGTCGTCAGGCGCCACGTCGTCCACCGCTCCACGAAAGCCGGAAGAGATTCTGACCTGCATCGCCGGAGCAACGCGTCGTCGCGGCATGCGCAACCGGAGCGCACGCTGTTCGACGCTGCAATACGAGCGGCCGCCCCGCGGCATGCCGCTTCAGCAAGCCCACACTGGCATCGAAACGGAACATCGTGCACGCGCATGAGGTGTTGGTGCGTGTGGCGATCCTGTGGCTTGCGCTCGTTCATCAGTCGGTTCTTCGTCAATACGCCGCGCGTCACGCTGCGATGCAGGCGCGCGCGTCAACAACAAAAGGAAGTGAGCATGAAAAAGACCATCGTGGCCGCGGCCGCACTCGGGATGTTCGGCACCGCCGCGCACGCGCAAAGCAGCGTCACGCTCTACGGGTTGATCGATGCGGGTATCACGTATTCGAACAAGGTCGCGACGACGGGCGGGCACGACAAGCTCGTCAAGTACGGTGACGGCGTCGCGTCGGGCAGCCGCTGGGGCATCCGCGGCACCGAGGATCTCGGCGGCGGGCTGAAGGCGCTGTTCGTGCTGGAGAACGGCTTCAGCAGCGGCGACGGCTCGATCGGCCAGGGTGGCGCGATCTTCGGCCGCCAGGCGTTCGTCGGCCTGTCGAAGAACGGGATCGGCTCGCTGACGTTCGGCCGCCAGTACTCGTTCTCGACCGACTACATCGGCGCGAACTATTCGATGGGCAGCCAGACGCCGGCCGGCAACTACGCGTATCACATCAACGACCTCGACCAGCTGACGTCGAGCCGCATCAACAACGCGGTGAAGTTCCAGAGCGCGAACTTCGCGGGCCTCACGTTCGGCGCGATGTACGGCTTCTCGAACTCGACGCAGTTCGCGGGCACGCCGACCACGACCGGCGCGAACGGTTCGCAGGGTTCGTCGAGCGCGTACAGCTTCGGCGCGAACTATGCACAAGGGCCGTTCGGCATCGGCGCCGCGTACACGAACATCCGCTTCCCGAACGGCGCACAGCCCGCATTCGGCGTGAGCATCGCGAACGTCAACACGCAAGGGCTGCGCGACCTCGAGACGGTCGGCGTCGGCGCGCGCTATGCGATCGCCGCGGCGCTCGTGTGGGCGAACTGGACGCACACGAAGTTCGTGCCGCTGTCGGGCGAAACGTCGAAGCTGAACAACTACGAAATCGGCGGCCGCTATGCGTTCACGCCGGCCCTGAGCGGCGGTCTCGGCTATACGTTCTCGAAGCTCGACGGCCGCTACGACGGCAAGTGGCACCAGGTCAACGCCGCGGTCGACTATGCGCTGTCGAAGCGTACGGACGTGTACGTGAGCGCGGCCTACCAGAAGGCGTCGGGCAGCAACACGATCAACGGTCGCGTGGTGCCGGTGCAGGCCGAGATCGGCTCGTCGGGATCGTTCATCGGCAACGCGGGCGCGAACACGCAGTTCGTCACGCGGATCGGCCTGCGTCACAAGTTCTGATCGACGCGTCACGCTGACGGGCGCTCCATCGGGGCGCCCGTTTTGCTGTGGGGGGGCGAAGCGCGACTCGGCACCGATCGGCGAATCGATATATTCTCCTGTGCATATCGAAACGACGAACGACCGACCCCACCCCCTTTCACCCGCACGGGAGCACCATCTTGAATTCGACGCACCGCGAAGCCGTCGGCGAAGCCTTTTCGCTCGACGCGATGCAGCACGCAAGAACCATGACATGGCAGGCGGTCGACGCGATTGCCGAGGGCATCCGGCCCGGCATGCTGGAATCGGAGGCCAATGTGCTGGGGTTGAGCGTGCTGAAAGCGCTCGGGATGGACAGGATCTGGCATCCGGTGCTCGTGCGTTTCGGGGAAAACACGCTGCGCACGTTCAAGGAGCGCTCGGTGGCGGACCCCGTCCTCGCCGACGACGACATCTTCTTCATCGACCTGGGCGCGGTATGGGCGAAGCATGAGGGCGACGCGGGCGCGACGTTCGTGCGCGGCGACGATCCCGACATGCACGCGTGCGCGCACGCGGCGCGCGTGATCTACGACGAAGTCGAGCATCACTGGCGCACCACCGGCTGCGCGGGCATCGCGCTGTACGAATTTGCCGCGCAACGCGCCGACGCGCACGGCTTCCGGCTGAACGTCGACATCAAGGGGCATCGCGTCAGCGACTTTCCGCACGCGATCTACAAGGCCGGCAATCTCGGCGACTTCGATGCTGCACCGGCGGCCGGGCTGTGGATTCTCGAAATCCAGATCGCGCATCCGACGCGGCCGTTCGGCGCGTTCTACGAGGATCTGCTCGTCTAGCGCGTACCGTGCGGCTGGAAAAGCATTCGGGCGCAACGGGGTACGTCGCGCCCGAATGCGTGTCGGCCCCATGCGGGCAGCCGACACGGTCCGGCCCTGCCGTCAGATGGTGATCGTGACGGGGCCCGCGAGCGGCGTGTAGCCGTCGTCGAACAGGTACCACGCGTCGTACTGCCCCGACGCCAGCGTGCTGTTGGCCGTGGACGAGAACAGCAGCGAGCCGCTGCTCTTCGGCAGGTACGCCCACGACTTGTAGCTGCCCTTGGTCGGCTGCGCGCCATGCGCAAAGATGCCGACCCAGTTCTTCGGGCTGTGGCTCCACGGCGGCGCGACGTAGTCGAACCGCAGCGTGCCGAACGTCGAGCCCTGCGACGCGAGCGACGCGACGAACTTCTTGCTGGTATTGCCGATCGCCGAATCCGTGAGCAGCGCACCGGATTGCGTCTGCACGCAGCCGGCCACACGACGCAGGAAGTTCGGATCGTTCGCGTCGCGAATGCTGGCGTCGTACCAGCCGGCGTCGCCGTACCACGTGACCGCTTGCGTCGCGCCGGCGGCGACGGTGAACGACTGCCGCGTGTTCATCCCGTACGCATTGTCGGTGAGCTGGAACGTCGTCGCGCTGGCCCCGGCCGAGTTGTCGAGCGTGATCTGCACGTTGCCGTTCGCCACGTCGTAGCACAGGCTGATTTCGGCGGTCGATCCCGTATTGCCGGACGAGCCGATGCTGCCGCGGAACGTCTGCAGGAAGCCGTTCGGCCCGTAGACCGAATAGTCGTAGCTGCCGCCGCTATTCAGCGCGAGCGAATCCGACAGGTTCGTGCACTGGCTCGCGCCGGCCGCGATCGTGTAATGCCGGGGGATCGTGCTCGTGCCGTCGACCCACGCCTGCAGGTGCACGCCGGCGGTGCCGGTGTTGGTCATCGTCAGCGCCAGCGTGTGGCCGGCGCGGTTGACCTTGCCTTGCACGAAGAACTCGTAGGGCAGGCGGCAGGCGGTGCTGCGGCCGGTGGCCTGCGCCGGCACCGCGGTGGTGGTCGGATAGGGGATCAGGACGGTCGAGCCGTTCGGGTTCATGTTGCTGGCCGGCGGCTGGATCGCGGGCACCGTCTGGTCCGCGTTGGAGAAATCGAAGGCCGACGTCAGGTCGCCGCACACCGTGCGGCGCCACGGCGTGATGTTGGTTTCCTGCAGACCGAAGCGCGCTTCCAGAAAGCGGATCACCGACGTGTGATCGAAGACCTGCGAGTTGACCTTGCCGCCCTTCGACCACGGCGAGATCACGAACATCGGCACGCGCGGCCCGAGCCCGATCGGCACATCGCCGCTGGCCGAGCCGTCCGATGCGGCGCCGCTGCTGGCGACGAATTCGGCGGCCGTCGAGACCGTCGACTGGCCGGTGCCGGCGGCGGAGCTGGCCGGGACGGCCGGCGGCATGTGATCGAACAGGCCGTCGTTCTCGTCGTACATGACGAGCAGCACCGTGCTGGCCCACACCGCCGGATTCGACGTCAGCGCATTGAGGACGTTGCTCACGTACCATTCGCCGCCGCTCGCGGCCCACGACGGATGTTCGCAGTAGGCGTAGGGCGCGGCGATCCACGATACCTGCGGCAGCGTGCCGTTGGCGACGTCGGCGCGCAGCTGGCTGAAGAGGTTCGTGTCGTATTCTTTGCCGCCGCCTGACGGGTCGATCTGCGTGCCGTTGAGCGCCGGCGCGAGCGGATCGCTTGCGCCGAGGTTCTGGTATTGCTTGAAGTTCAGGATGACGTTGTCGCCGTAATTGCCGTTCCACCAGAGATCGCTTTTGGAGCCGTTGTATTCGCCGTAGCCGTGGCCGGCATCCAGGCCGTTGCCCTTGTCCTGGTAGAACTTCCACGTGACGCCGGCCGAGTTCAGGCGCTCCGGCATCGTGGTCCAGCCGGTGCCCGTCATCGTGTTGGTCGTGTACGGCGAATAGCCGGTGACGTTGCCGCAGCACCCGGTCCACAGATACAGCCGGTTCGGGTCCGTCGGGCCGAGCATCGAGCAATGGTATGCATCACACACCGTGAACGCGCTCGCCAGCGCGTAGTAGAACGGAATGTCGTTCTGCGTGAAGTAGTACATCGTGCCGCTGCCCTTCGCGTCGGCCCAGTTGTCGTAGCAGCCGTTGTTCCACGCACTGTGCGTGCCGCTCCAGCTGTGGTCGAGGTCGCCGTAGTAGGTGTCGCCGTTCGCGGTGCCGGAAGGCGGGGACGGGTTGAACGGGAACACGTAGGACGTCAGCCAGGGCTGGCGCCACACCGGATACCCGCTCGAGATCACGACCGGCCGCGGATCGCCGAAGCCGCGTGCGCCGCCCAGCGCGCCGAGGTAGTGGTCGAACGAGCGGTTTTCCTGCATCAGGATCACGACGTGCTTCACGTCCTGGATCGTGCCGGTTACGGTGGCGGCCGGAATGGCCTGCGCGCGTGCGATGCTTTCGGGCAGCATGCCCGTGATCGCGGTGGCGCCGGCGAGTTTCAACGCATCGGCGAGGAATTGACGTCGTGTTGTGGGTTTGTTTTGCATGATCGCTCTCTGTCGTGGATGGCTGGCCTCGCGGCCGGCGTCGGTCAGTGGCACGCGCTCGCGCAGTGCAGGACAGGCGTGGACGCCGCGCCCGGTGCGGCGGCGCGCGCGGCCGCCACGCTGGCGGCCGTGCCCGAGTCGCCATCGCCGCAAGCGGCCAGCGTGCACAGGAGTGCGATCATGAAAACGCCGCGCCAGTGCGGAAAGCGGCTTTCCGACTGGCTCGACTTGACGATTGGCTTTCGATCCGATTCGAATCGGATTCCTGAATGATCGAGACTGTTGCTGCGTGCTCCGTATTTCATTACCCCTCCAGACATGAAAAATGGACAGCAGAGAATATCGCCCGAATCAGAACAACTTCATGACAGGCCACCCGCGCGTGCCTGCCACTTGCAACAGCTTCGAGTCGGGATTGGTGGCGACCGGATGCGTGACGTAATCCAGCAGCGGCACGTCGTTGATCGAGTCGCTGTAGAAGTAGGTGCGTTCGAAATCGGACGGCGCGTAGCCGAGTGACGCGAGCCACGCGGTCGTGCGTACGATCTTCCCTTCACGGAAGCTCGGCACGCCCGTACTGCGCCCGGTGAACGCGCCGCCCGGCGTGCCGTCGTCGGTATCGAGCTCGATGCCGAGCAGGTGCTCTATGCCGAATTCCGTCGCGATCGGCTGCGTGACGAAGACGTTGGTCGCCGTCACGATGCAGCAGAGATCGCCGTTCTCGCGATGGCGGTCGACCAGCTCGCGCGCCTGCGGCGTGATCGCCGGACGGATCACTTCGTCCATGAATCGTGCATGCCAGCGTTCGAGCACCTTGCGCGGATAGCGGGAGAGCGGCGCGAGCGTTACCGCGAGATACGCGTCCATGTCGAGCGTGCCGGCCGCATAGTGCCCGTAGTGTTCGTCGATCAGCGCCACGTGCGCGTCGTCTTCCCGCCACCCCACTCGCGTGATGAAGCGGCTCCAGGCCTGGTCGCTGTCGAGCGGCAACAGCGTGTGGTCGAGGTCGAACAGCGCGAGATTCTTGTACATAGGTGGTTCCTTGTGTTGCGTGTTCAGGCGCCGATGAGCTTCTCGATCGCGTCCTTCGCGTTCTTGCCGTCGATGGTCGTGACGCCGTCGAGCCACTTCGACAGCACGCCGGGGTTCTTCTTCGCCCATTCCTTCGCGACGGCGACCGGATCGGCGTGATTCATGATCGGCACCATCAACTGGTTCTCTTCATCGGTCGTGAACTTCAGGTTGGTCAGCAGCCGGCCGACGTTCGGGCAGCGGTCGAGGTAGCCGGGCGTGACGAGCGTGTAGACCTTCGCCGAGCCGTAGTTCGGGCCGAACACGGTATCGCCGCCGTCGAGATAGGCGATCTTGTAGTTGATGTTCATCGGGTGCGGCTCCCACGCGAGGAACACGATCATCCGGTGCTCCTGCACCGCGCGGGTCACTTGCACGAGCATCCCGGCCTCGCTCGATTCGACCAGCTTGAAGCCGCCGAGCCCGAACTCGTTCTTGTCGATCATCCGCTGGATCAGCGCATTGCCGTTGTTGCCGGCGCCGATCCCGTAGATCTTGCCGTCGAGCTGGTCGCGGAACTTCGCGATGTCGGCAAAACTCTTGAGGCCCTTGTCCGACGCGTATTGCGGTACGGCCAGCGTGTAGCGCGCGCCGATCAGGTTCGGCTGCGGCAGCTGGTGGACGGCGCCGGCATCGACGAACGGCTTCACCGTCGGCGTCATGCTCGGATCCCAGTAGCCGAGGAACGCGTCGATCTGCGCCTTCTTCACGCCGGCCAGCACGATCGGCGGCGACGCGATCGTCTTGGTCGCCTCGTAGCCGAGCCCGTCGAGCAGCATCATCGCGACGCCGGTGGTGGCCGCGATGTCGCTCCAGCCGACATCGCCGAGCGTCACCTTTTTGCAGACGTCGCCTTCCGACGCGTGAGCGGGGGCCGTCGCCAGCGCTGCCAGCAGTGTTGCGGCCAGCATCCATGCCTTCTTCATCATGTGGGTATCCTAAGCAAGTGTTCCGGATCGTGTTGCCTGAATGGTCTGACGATTGATCGTGCTGATCGGATGAAACGAACGAACTTGGGTCTGGCTTTGTAGTTTTGCGTACCGTATATTAGAACGCACAAAATCGCAAGATCGCACAAAAATACAACTTGCCGGTTGCCGGGTTGGGCGACGGGCGGGCGAGGGCAGGAAGAATCGGGCGGCGGCCCGGGCGGGCCGTGCTTCATCAGGTAGACCAGGCAAAGCAAGGAGACCTCGCATGATCAGTCAGCTGGAAATCGTGTCCCGCCTGTTGCTGGCGGCATTGCTCGGCAGCATCGTCGGCATCGAGCGCGAGCGTCTGTCGTGGGCGGCCGGATTGCGCACGCACATGCTGGTGGCCGTGGGCGCCGCGCTCGTGATGGTCGTGTCGGCGTTCGGCTTCGCGGATATCCAGAACGCGAAGAACGTGTCGCTGGACCCGTCGCGCGTCGCCGCACAGGTGGTGTCGGGCATCGGCTTCCTCGGCGCCGGTTCGATCATGCTGCGCGGCGAGATCATCCGCGGCCTGACGACCGCCGCGAGCCTGTGGGTCGTGGCGGCGGTCGGGCTCGCCGTGGGCGGCGGCATGTACGTGGCCGCGATTGCCGCGACGGCGATCGTGCTCGCGATCCTGGCCGGCCTGAAGCCGATCGAGAAGCGCTTCTTCGCCGCACGGCAGCGCTGGGGCGTGCGTATCCTCGCGAGTCGCGGCGCGGTGAAGCTGACGTCGCTGCAGGCGATGCCCGGCATCGACCAGGCGCGCATCGTCCAGTTCATCATCGAACAGGACGACGCCGCGCCGGACGACGATCGCATCCACGTGGTGTTTTCAAAGATGACGAGCAGCGAGGTCCAGGCGGTCCGTCAATCCCTGCAGACCCTCGTCGGCATCAAAAAGTTGGAGGAGAGCGCAGCGTAGTTCGCCGTTCGAATAACATTGACGTTCATTCCGAGGACATTCCATGTGGCAAGAAGAGCGATACCAGAGGATCCGGCTTCTGTTATCGAAGATGCAGCGCGTTTCCACCGACCGGATCATGGCCGACCTGAACGTGTCGCGGGAAACCGTGCGGCGCGATCTCGTCGACCTCGAGGCGCTCGGTGAACTGAAGCGCGTACACGGCGGTGCGGTACAGGTGGGCGACGAAGCGCCGATCGCCGAACGCGCGCAGACGCACGTGAAGGCGAAGCTGGCGATCGCCCGCGCGGCGGCCCGGCTGGTCACGGGCTCGCAGACGTTGTTCATCGACGCGGGCACGACCACGACGCTGCTGGCCGAGGAACTGGCGAAGCTGTCAGGCCTCACGATCGTCACGAACTCGATCGACGTCGCACTGAAGATGCGCTCGAGCGACCCGGCGCAGGCGAACAACGAAACGATCCTGCTCGGCGGGATGATCGGCAGCCGCGCGGCCGCGACCGTCGGCGACGGCACGGTGGCCGAAATCTTCCGCTACCGTGCCGACCTCGCGCTGCTGTCGCCGGTGGGCGTCGATGCCGTCCGTGGCGCGACCAACTACGATCGGATGGAAACCGAAGTGGCGCGCGCGATGGTCAGCAACGCGGCGGACGTCGCGATCCTGGCCGATTTCAGCAAGCTCGGCACGAACAGCCGGATCAGCTTCTGCGAGCCGGCGCGGATCGGCGCGCTGGTGACGGACTCGAAGGCGGAATCGGTCGACAGCTACAAGAGCCTCAAGAAAGCCATCAAGCACATCGTGCTGGCGTAGCGCCACGCGGTGCGGGGCACGATCGGCTGCCGTTATGCCGCCCATGCGGCGCGCATTCTGTCGGCCGGCTTTTTAGCGGCGTAATATACCCGTCGATACAACGCAGGCACGCCCACCGGCGGGCCGTCATGGAGGCGGGCGATGGAGATGGCAGGGACGGCGGCGCCTTCGGCGCATCAGGCGGCGGCAGGCTCGATCGCGCTGACGGGCGCATTCGAGCGGCCGATGACGGTGACGCTCGACGACCTGCGCCGGTACGCGAGCGCAATGGCCGAGCCGTTCGACCTGCGCTGCTTCACGACGAACCGCTTCATTCGCTCGGTCGCGCCATATCGCGGCGCGCGGTTGAAAGACCTGCTCGACGCGGCCGGCTTGCGCAACGATGCGCCGGGCGACTTCAAGCGCATGGTGTTCATCGCGCATGCGCACGACGGCTATGCGGTCACGTTTTCCTGGCATGAGCTGTTCAACACGCCCGTCGGCGAACACGTGATCGTCGCGTTCGAATGCGGCGATGCGCCGCTGTCGATCGACGACGGCGCGCCGCTGCTGTTCTCGGGCGCCGACCTCCTGCCCGCGCCGCGCCACGTGAAGCGGCTGGCCGGCATCGTCGCGCGCGTGCTCGAACTCTGAACCGGCACGCGCCGCACCGGCCATCGTGTATGCTTGCCCGCATCGTTCAAAGGGCAGGACAACATGAAGACACCGGCACACCCCAAGCCTGAGGTGCGGTTCAGGATGCGGATCCAGCAAGCCGACACGATCGCGCTCGGGCCGGGCAAGGTCGCGCTGCTCGAAGCCGTGCGCGAGCACGGTTCGATTTCGGCGGCGGCGCGCAGCCTGAAGATGTCGTACCGGCGTGCGTGGTTGCTGATGGACGAGCTGAACCGCTCGCTGAAGTCGCCGGCGACGGTGTCCGAACACGGCGGGCAGAGCGGCGGTGGCAGCGTGCTCACGCCGGTCGGCGAGGAGATCATCCGGCTCTATCGCGGGATCGAGGAGCGGGCTTACGCGGCCTGCGCCGACGACATCGCCGCGCTCACGAAAATGGTGCGGCGTTAAGGGCGCACTGAGTGCGTGCTTTCCCGCGGGGCTGCTTCAGGCTGACGACGGGCTTTCACCGGCCCATGACGGGCAGTGCGCAAGGGATGCGACGACGAGTACCAGGGCCTAGCCGTGCCGCAGGCAGAAGCGCGATGCGTCGCCCGTGGCGGCATCCGGCACGATGACATCGCGTGCCTGCGCATCGAGCCGCCCGATCAGTTCGACGAAGCTGGCGACGCTCGCCGTCCGCAGCGGGTAGTAGGCGATGTGATGGCGTTCGCAGATGCGCTTGAGCAGGTTCATCGAATCGTGGTCGATACAGTCGACCGGGAACACGACCATGTTCGCGCCCGGTAGCGCCGCCGCCAGCAGGCCCTTGCGATCCTCGATGCCGCCGTCGTGCAGCGTCATCTCGCCGCCCGCCGTTTCGACGATCCGCTTGATCGCGCGGTTCGAGCCGGGGCGCCCGCCGACATACACCAGACGCGTACCCTGAAGGATCGACAGCGGATCGGCTGCGCGTTCGGCCGGATCGTCGGCCGATGCCTGCACCGCCTGTTCGATCGCGCTCGCTTCGGCGCGCAGCGTTTTCACCATCGCCATCAGGTCGTCGAGCCGCGCGCGCATCGCGCGGGCGCTTGCCTGTTCCGCGGCTATCCGCTGCTCGGCTGCCTCGCGGCGGCTCGTGTGCAACGCGAGCCGTTCGTCGCGTGCGGCCAGCGCTTCGCGTAGTTCGTGCACTTCCTCACGCAAGACGTTTTCAGCCGCCAGCGGCTGCGCGTTCTGGCGCGCGGCGAGGGCATCCCGTTCCTGCAGCGCCGCGTCGCGCTGCGCGCTCATTTCCTGCAGGCGCGCCTGCTGCCGTTCGATCTTCGCGTGCAGCGCCGCATTCTCTTCCTCCAGCGCGACCAGCCGCCGGATATCGGCGCGATTGGCCGAGCCGACCAGGTGCGACAGCATGTGCAGGTCGCCGAACGCGGCCTGGCGTACGCCCATCGTCGTGCGCGGATGCGTCATCAGCGCCCAGTACGCGGGCGGAATGTCGCCGCTCTTCAGCGCTTCCTTCCAGCGTGCGAGGAGTTCGTTCGCATCCTTCGCGCTGTCGAACGCGCGGATCGCGCCGGCGTAGCGCTCGTCGAGCGCCTTGTGCAACGCCTTGGCGCCGGCCGTGCCGTCGATCGCGAGCTCGACGGCCGCGTGATGGATCTCGAGGTCGGTCGCGTGCTGGCGGTCGAGGTCGGTGAACTTCGGCACGAGCCTGCGCAGTTCGTGCGTGGTCAGGCAGGTGCCGATGATCGAGCAGTGCAGGTTCGCATCGAGCTCGGACAGGCGCGTGCGGCGCTTCAGCTCGGTCAGTTGCGCGCGCGACGGCGCGCAGCATGCGTCGACCCGCACGCCGGTTGCCGCGGGCAAATTACCGCCGGGTGACGAGAGATCCGCCGTGCGGGCAAGGCGAAAGGGCGGAGCGTGCATGTTGACCTCTATCCGGCGTGGTCGAGCCGGAGACGGATGCGCGAAAGATTTTCGAAATATACCACGGAATATAACGCACGAAATTCCGGGGAAATCACGGAGCAAGGCTGCGTGGCGTGGTCAGCAGAGCACGGTTGAATGGTCGGCGAGCGGCAGTGCGGCAGGGGCAGGGGCAGGGGCCGGGGCTGCGGCCTCGGGCGAAACGGCGGGCGATACCGGCGCGTGACGCGCCATCACGTACTCGACGCACAGCCCGACGAACAGCACGTCGACGCGCTCCAGCGCGGCGACCGCGTCGCGCATCGCCGCCGGGTCGTTGCTGAACGAGTCGGAGAACACGTCGTCGCGTGTGCGTTCGAGGCGGCGCGCGTGGCTAATCACCCGTTCGAGCTCGGGCAGGCGCGTGAAGCGGGCGGCGCGGGCTTCGTCTTCGAGCGTCGACAGCAGTTCACGAAAACCCAGGGCGGACAGCGCATCGTCCGGCGTGTCGTCGGCGTGCGCGGCCGAGAACATCCGGATGAAGCGCACGACGCTGCCGCGCAGGCGCCGGAACGCGTCCACGACATCCGTGACCTGCTGCGCGCGTGCGTCGCTCGACAGCGGCCTGAGCGCGCTGATCTTGCGCGCGAGCGGCTGTTCCCGTGCGGCGCGCTGCGGGGCGCGATCCGTCGGCGTGCGGGGCATGGCGAGTCTCCGGAAGTGCAGGTGTCGATATATTCTACGGAATATATCGACTACGCAGAAAAAGACGGCACCGCGGGTGAGACACGGTGCCGTCAACGGCCTGAGCGGCCGACTGGTCAGTCGATGGGGCTCACGGCTATTCCGACCGTGGCCGTGAAGCGGACGGACATGCTGCCGGGCAGGAGGACCTTGCGCGTGGCCGGACATCTCCGGCCCAAGGCCGTCGCGAACGCGCTTAATGCTGCCGCGTAACCGCGGCGGGCAGCACGGCGGCCCGGGCGCCCGCCGTTTCGTCCACGGTCGTCCGGCCGCCGTCGTGAAAGAACGCCTGCTCGGCCGCATTGTTCATTACGAGGATGCTGATGCGGCGATTGGTCGGCTCGTCCGCCACGTTCTTGTCGAGCGGCAGGACATCCGCGAGCCCGCGCACCTGAAGCAGCTTGTCTTCCCGCAACCCGCCCGCCACCAGCGCACGCCGCGCCGCGTTCGCGCGATCGCTGGAGAGCTCCCAGTTCGAATAGCCGGTGGAACCGTCGGGATACGGCGTCGAATCGGTATGCCCCGCAATCGATACGCGGTTTTCGACATCGTCGAGCGCCGTACCGATCTGGCTGAGGATCGCGGTGGCATAGCTTTCAGGTTGCGAACTGCCCGACGCGAACATCGGGCGCTTGAGCGAATCGACGATCTCGATGCGCAAGCCCTCGTTGGTGATCGCGATCCGGATCTGGTCCTGATACGCGCGCAATGACGGGCTTTGGGCAATCGCCGCGGTCAGTTTCGCCTTCAGCCGTTCGAGCTTTTGCGTATCGACGATGCCGGCGAGTGCGGCGGGCGAGCTGGCCGGCACCGGTTGCGCTTTCGTGTCGATCGCCGGCGTCGGGTCGGACATGTCGCGGCCGCCGCCTTGCACGACGCTCGGGCGCGGCGCCTGCGCGTCCTGCCCGCCGGACAGGAGCGTCGACAGCGGCGTGTTGAAGTAGTCCTCGATCCCCTGCTTGTCGTACTTGGAGACCGAGCCGAGCAACCACATCAGCAGGAAGAACGCCATCATCGCCGTGACGAAATCGGCGTACGCGATTTTCCATGCGCCGCCGTGATGGGCGTCGTGGTCCTCGCCTTTCTTGCGGCGCACGACGACGAGCGATGCCGCGACGGACTGTTTCGACGGGGTGGAGCGACTGTCGGCCATGGCGCCTCCGTTACGCGGCCTTGGGCGACTTCGTCGCGCGGACGGCCTCGTCGAGCTCCTTGAAGCTCGGGCGATCGGCCGTGAACAGCACCTTGCGGCCGAATTCCACCGCCACCGGCGGCGCGTAGCCGCTCATCGACGCAAGCAGTACGGCCTTCACGCACTGGAACGGCTTGGCCGCCGCGCGGCCCTTCGCGTTGAGCAGATCCGCGAGCGGACCGACGAAGCCATACGCGAGCAGGATGCCGAGGAAGGTGCCGACGAGCGCGCCGGCGATCATCTTGCCGAGCACGGCGGGCGGCGCGCCGACCGAGCCCATCGTATGCACGACCCCCATCACCGCGGCGACGATACCGAACGCCGGCAGGCCGTCCGCCATCTTCTGGATCGCATTGGCCGCGACCGACGCCTCCGCATGGTGCGTATGCAGTTCCTCGTCCATCAGGTCCTGCATCTCCAGCACGTTCACGTTGCCGCCCGACATCATCCGCAAGTAATCGACGATGAAGTCGAGCAGGTGATGGTCTTCGAGCACATGCGAATACTTCTGGAACAGCGGGCTTTGCTCGGGCGCATCGACGTCGGCCTCGAGCGCCATCATGCCGTCGCGGCGCGCCTTCTGCAGCAGCTCGTACAGCAGCGCGATCAGTTCGACGTATTGCTGCTTCGTGTAGCCGCCGCCCTTGAAGCAGGTCGGCAGGGTCTTGATCGTCTTCTTCAGCGTCGTGACCGGATTGCTGACGACGAACGCACCCAGTGCGGCGCCGAAAATGCACAGCAACTCGAAGGGCTGCAGCAACGCCGGCAAATGGCCGCCCACGCCGACAAAACTGCCGATCACCGACCCGATGACGACGATCCACCCGATGGCTACAAACATGATTACCTCGTCCGCGACTTGCGCTGCTGCATCCGTTGTTCAAAAGCGAGCGGGGCGCCTGGCTGCCCCGCTCCATGCCCGCGATGGCGCCGATTCGCTGCAAGACGACGTCGATCGGCGGGTGTTGATGCAATAAC
The DNA here is from genome assembly GCF_000012945.1 of Burkholderia lata. NCBI lineage: Bacteria > Pseudomonadati > Pseudomonadota > Betaproteobacteria > Burkholderiales > Burkholderiaceae > Burkholderia > Burkholderia lata. Next base: position 3,160,847 of record NC_007511.1, on the reverse strand, counting down.
GGCGATCGTCTGGACAACTGAACCCGTGATTCCACGGATCACGCGGGATGCATGCGTGGCACACGTTTGCACCTGCCGTTCTGCGCGGTTTTCTTGATCGAAGTCAAAAAATGCGCGGCCATCGCGTGAACTCCAGGACGGATGGGCGCGGAAAACGGGGAGGGAGTGATGCAATCCTCTCCGGAAAGGGACGCCGCGGGAGGCCGGGGAACGCGGCGCGCATCGCCGGTTGAACGGCGGCGGCCGCATGCCGGCAGGGTTTTCATCAGGACATCCGGGGCGCCGCACGATCCATCATGGCGAAAGTGCTGTCGCAGCCAACCGCAGGAGGGCGCGCCGTGACGTCCGATCCCACTCTCACGACCGCCTTCGTGTTCGCCGGCGGCGGCAGTCTTGGCGCGATCGAGGTCGGCATGCTCCGCGAACTGGTCGCGAGCGGCGAACGGCCCGGTTGCGTCATCGGCGCGTCGGCGGGCGCGATCAATGCCGCCTATTTCGCCGGCCGCCCGGACGCGGACGGCGTCGCGATGCTTGAAGCGCTGTGGTGCAGGATCCGCCGCCAGGACGTGATGCCGTTCTCGATGCGCAGCCTCATCGCGATGCTGCTGCGCAACCGGCCGCATCTGGTCGAGGCCGATGCGCTGCGCCTGCTGCTGGAAAAGAACCTGCCGTACCGGCGGATCGAGCAGGCCGCGTTGCCGCTCCATATCGTCGCGACCGAGGTGCTGAGCGGCCGCGAAGTCGTGCTGTCCGCCGGCTCGGTGGTGGACGCCGTGCAGGCCAGCGCGGCGATTCCCGGCGTGTTTCCGTCGGTCAGCATCGACGGTGTGGAACTCGTCGACGGCGGCGTCGCGAACAATACGCCGATCTCGGTGGCGGTCGCGCTCGGCGTCAAGCGGATCGTCGTGCTGCCGGCCGGGTTCGCCTGCGCGTTGCGCGTCCCGCCGCGCAGCGCGATCGCGCATGCGACGCATGCGCTGACGCTCGTGATCGCGCGGCAACTGGTGCGCGATCTGGAACTGTATGCGGCGCGCGCGCAAATCCATGTCGTGCCGCCGCTCTGTCCGCTGGAAGTGTCGTCATACGATTACTCACAGTGCGCGCAGCTGATCGACAAGGCCGCGGAACGCACGCGCGCGTGGATCGATGAGGGCGGGCTCGCGGCGTGCGCGATTCCTGGCCCGCTGCGCGAGCACGATCATGCGGCGGCGCTGTCGCATTGACGGGGGCTCGCGCGCCGTGCAAACGCATGATCGATGCACGCCGGTTTCCGGGGCCTCGCTCCGTCAATCGGCAAAAAAAAAGCGGCACCGTGCCACTAGACACGGTGCCGCCAACGGCCTGAACGGCCGCACTGGTCAGTCGATCGCGTGCATCGCGTGGCGTAGTTCCTGATAGCTGCGCAGCCCTGCCACGCCGAGTTCGCGGCCGATTCCGCTGAGCCCGAAGCCACCCCAACACACGTGCGGGTAGATGAGCTGCGGCGCGTTGATCCACACGAGCCCCGCGCGCACGCGCTGCTGGAATTGCTTCGCGATGGCCGCATCGCGCGTCACGACCGTCGCGACGAGCCCGTAGCGCGTGTCGTTCGCGAGTGCGATCGCTTCGTCGTCGGTACGGAACGATTTCACGCATGCGACGGGGCCGAACACTTCGTCGGTCCACAGCGGGTTGTCGGCGGCCGGCTCGGCGATCACGACAGGCGCCATGAAGAAGCCGTCGCCGCCGGCATCCGCCACGCGGCCGCTGAAGGCGACGCGTGCGCCCGCATCGATGCCTTGCTGGAGCATCGCTTCGACGCGCGTACGCTGCGCGGCGGAGATCAGCGGCCCCATCGCGACCTGTTCCGCGGCCGGCGGCGCGACGACGAGCGCACGCACGGCCGTTTCGAACGCGGCCATGAAGCTGCGGTACACGCTGTCGTGCACGAGGATGCGCGCGGTGGCCGAGCACATCTGGCCTGCGTTCGTGAAGGCGCCCGCGACCGCGAGCGACACCGCGACGTCGAGATCGGCGTCGTCGCGCACGATCAGCGACGACTTGCCGCCGAGTTCGAGCGTCACGCGCTTCATGTCGACGGCGGCGGCCTGCATGACCTTTCGGCCGGCCGCGGTGCTGCCGGTAAACGAGATCTTGTCGATCAGCGGATGCGCGGTCAGCGCTGCGCCGACCTCGGCGCCGCCGTTCACGACGTTGACGACGCCGGCCGGCACGCCGGCTTCGGCGACGATGTCGAGCAGCGCGTGTTCGGTGGGCGACGTGAGTTCGGACGGCTTCAGCACGACGGCGCAGCCGGCCGCGAGCGCGGGTGCGAGCTTCCACGCGGTCGTGACCATCGGGAAGTTCCACGGCATGACGAGCGCCGCGACGCCGACGGAATCGTAGAAGCGTTCGGCCGTGACGGCGTCGCTCGGCAGTGCGACCGGTTCGGCCGCGAACAGCGCAGGGTCTTCGCACAGCTTCGCGTAGTACGCGAACGTGGCGGCGACGTCGCCGACATCGGCTTCGGCCTCGAACGGCGGCTTGCCGCTCACCTGCATCTGCAGCGCCGCGAGGCGATCGCGCGACGCTTCGACGCGCTCGGCGATTTTCGCGAGAATGCGGCCGCGTTCGGCGGGCGGCGTATCGCGCCAGCCGGCGAACGCGTCGCGCGCGGCGCGCACCGCGGCGTCGACGTGTGCGGCCGTCGCGAATTCCTGCCAGCCGATCGCGGCACCCGTCGACGCGTCGAAGATCGGCGCGCCGGGCGCGTCGGCATGCGTGCGTACGGGCTGGCCGGCAATGTGCGCCGCGGGCAGCACGAACGTGGCGGTGGAACGGGAAAGCTCGGCAGTGGACATGAGGGTCATCCTGTCGGTCGGGTTAGCGGTAGGCGACGCCCGGCATCACGCAGAGCATCTCGAACGCGAGGTTCGCGCCGGTGAGCGCGGTGGTGCCGGTCGGGTCGTACGGCGGCGCGACTTCGACGAGGTCCGCACCGACGATGTTCAGGCCCTTCATCCCGCGCACGATCTCGAGACCTTGCTGCACGGTGAGGCCGCCGATTTCCGGCGTGCCGGTGCCGGGCGCGAACGACGGATCGAGGCCGTCGATGTCGAAGCTCAGGTAGACCGGCGTGTCGCCGACGCGTTCGCGCACCTGCGCCATCAGCGGCGCGAGCGATTTGTTCCAGCATTCTTCCGCCTGCACGACGGTGAAGCCCTGCTGGCGGCACCAGTCGAAATCGTCCGCGTGGTAGCCGGTGCCGCGCAGGCCGATCTGCGTGACCTTGTTGCATTGCAGCAGGCCGTCTTCCACCGCGCGGCGGAACGGCGTGCCGTGCGCGATCTTCTCGCCGAACATCGTGTCGTTCACGTCCGCATGCGCGTCGACGTGCACGACGGCGACCTGGCCGTATTTCTTGTGCAGCGCGCGCAGGATCGGCCACGCAATCGTGTGGTCGCCGCCGAGCGTGATCGGCCGGCAGCCGTTCGCGACGATCTCGTCGTACGCCTCTTCGATGCGGCGCACCGAGTCCTTCAGGTCGTACGGGTTGGTCGCGACGTCGCCGATGTCGGCCACCTGCAGCGAATCGAACGGTGCTGCGCGCGTGGCCATGTTGTACGGGCGCAGCAGCACGGATTCGGTGCGGATCTGGCGCGGGCCGAAGCGCGAGCCCGAGCGGTTCGACGTGCCGAGGTCGAGCGGCACGCCGACGAAGCACACGTCGAGGCCGTCGGTCGTTTCGGCTTGCGGCAGCCGCATCATCGTGGCGATGCCGCCAAAGCGCGGCATCTCGTTGCCGCCCATCGGTTGATTCAGTTCGCGGGGCATGGGCCGTCTCCTTTTTTCTGAGGTAAAGCGATCGGCCGATGGTAGAGGAGAACGCTCGCGCGAAGATTTTGAAGTCGCAACGTTTACATCGACGGGTCTCGATGCAAGTGGCGCTGCCGCATCGACGAGGCGCAACCGAATGCGGCCGCGCGGCGCGGCCGGGCGCGTCAGCGCGGGATGGCCGACGGCGCGGCGCCGTCGTGCGAGCCGGCGGCAGGGAGCGCGGTGGTGGCCGAACCCCACGCGGCGAGTTCGCGCTTCGTGCGTACGCCGAGCTTCGCAAACGCGCGCTTCACGTACGACTCGGCCGACGCGACCCGCACGCCGAGGATCTCGGCCGTCTCCGGCACGGTCTTGCCGGACAGCAGGTGCTTGCAGGTTTCATATTCGCGCTTCGACAGCTTCACGCCGTCGGCCGCGATCCTCGCATCGAACTGCGCGAGCGGATGGACTTCGGGTGTGGGATGCGCGATGCGCCGCACGGCCGTGGTCGACGCATGCAGTTCGAGCAGCGGAAACAGCACGTCGCTGATGCTGCGAAAGCGGTTCATCTCGGCGAGCGTGAACGGCGGCCGGTCGCGGCCGCGCTCCAGCGCGATCGAATGCTGCGAATAGCGCGTGCCGCGCGCGAGCACGCATTCGTGCCCGATACGCACGTCGTCGAACAGCCGCTGGCGGAATTCGCCGGGCGGAATCGCCGCGATGTCGCGCACCACGAGCATCGTGCCCGTCTTGCCGCGCAGCCCCGCGAACAGCGGGTCGCTGTCGAGAAAGCGCTCGTAGTAGAGCGTCATCACGTCGGAGATTTCGGTGGATTCGGTGTCGATGCCGCTGCTGCCGATCCATTCGCATCGATAGCCTGTGGGCATCGAGCCGTCGACGCGCGAACGTTCGACATGCGCGACATCGAGCGGCACCACGTCATTGAGCAGTTGCGTGAGGCGCGGCACGAAGTGCGGCGTGCCGACCGTCTCGATCAGCTCGCCCAGCGCCTTGAACGACACGTTGAAACGGTCGTTGTCGCGGTGGAAGGGGTTCACGTTGAGCAGCATGCGGTTCCCCGGGTGAAAGGCGGCGCGATTGTAGCGTCGGCAACGAAAAACGTCATTAGGGGGAAATACCGGCAGGTGTCCTTGCGACCTGTCGGAAACCGGAAAACACCGCTTGTCCCCCCCGGAGGGGGGCATACCGGGGCAGTGTAAATGAGTAACTTTGTCTCTGCTTTTTTCAATCAAGAGACGAAAGACTCAGATGACCAAACTGATCAAGGACATCCTGCCGCTCGGCGCAGGCATCGGCGAATTCACGAAGCTCGACTTCGGCATGGACGAGAGCGACTGGCGCGCGGCGGAAGGCAAGAGCGGCAACTACATCATCGGCTGGTGGGAAGGGAAAGTCGGCTCGGTGGAGTTTCCGGAAACCGCGGCCGACGAAGCCGTGTGGCTCGTCGAGGGCCGGATCGCACTGACCGACGTCGAAGGCAATCGCAAGGAATTCACGCCGGGCCAGGGCTACCTGCTGCCGGCCGGCTTCGCGGGCCGCTGGGAGACGATCGAGGACGCGAAGAAGTTCTACGTGCTGCTCGAGAAGTCGTGATGCCCGAAACCGCCGCCGTGGTGTCGTCGTCCGTGTGACGCGCGCCCGGCGGCGGTTTCGTTTTTCGCGTGTGATGGCTGGGATCATGGAAATGGAAGTCAAAGCAAGAGAGACTGCACCGGAGCAGGCGCACGCAATGCGTGGCGCGCCGGTCGCACTGGGCGTCGAGGCGGCGCTCGCGAATACGAAGCTGTTCCCGTACTGGCTCGACAACCCGGCGGCGCCGGCCACCGAGCCGGAACTCGTCGGCGACGTGACGGCCGACCTGCTGATCGTCGGCGGCGGCTTCACGGGGCTGTGGTCGGCCGTGCAGGCGAAGGAACAGATGCCGCACCTGAACGTGGTGCTGATCGAGGCCGGCAAGGTGGCGCACGGCGCATCGGGCCGCGCGGGCGGGATCATCTCGACGTCGGTGATGCACGGGCTGCCGAACGCGGTGCGCGTGTTCCCGAACGACATCGCGCAGCTCGAGGAATTCGGCCATCACAACCTCGACGGTTTCGAGGACACGCTGAAGCGCTACGACATCGATGCCGATATCGAGTGGAACGGCGAGATGACGGTCGCGGTTGATCCCGAGCACATCGCGCACCTGAAGGGCGACTACGACCTGCATCGCGAGTACGGCCACAACGTCGTGCTGCTGAACCGCGAGGAGACGCTCGAACAACTGAATTCGCCGCTGTTCGCGGGCGCGCTGTGGTCGCGTAACCGCAGCGGCATCGTGCACCCGGCGAAGCTCGCGTGGGGGCTGAAGCGCGCGGCGCTGAAGCTCGGCGTGAAGCTGTACGAGCACACGCCGCTCGTGACCGTGACCGACGAAGGCAGCACCGTCTTCGTGACGACGCCGAAGGGCAGCGTGCGCGCGCCGCGTGTCGTGTTCGGCAGCGGCACCGCGAAAGTCGGGATTCCCGACATCAACCGCCGCGTGATGCAGGTGCGCGACCACGTGCTCGCGACCGAGCCGCTCACCGACGAGCAGCTCGCGCGGATCGGCTGGAAAAATCGCCAGGGCGTGTACGACACGCGCACGCAGCTCAACTATTTCCGTCTGACGAAGAACAACAACATCATCTTCGGCGGGCTGGTGAGCTATCACTTCGACGGCGATCCGGAGCCGCACCAGGACGGCCAGCGCGAAACGTATTACCGGCTCGCGGAAGCGTTCTACCGCACGTTCCCGCAACTGAGCGACGTGCGCTTCTCGCACGCGTGGGGCGGCCCGATCGACTACTGCTCGCGCGGCTCGGTGTTCGCGAAGCGCTATCTCGGCGACAAGGCCGTGTTCGTCGCCGGCTATACGGGCTTCGGCGTCGCGGCGAGCCGGTTCGGCGCGTTCATGGGGCTGAACATCCTGTTCGATCGCGACAGCCCCGAGCGCAAGCTCGACATCGCGAACCAGAGCCCGAGCTACATCCCGCCGGAACCGATGCGCTGGATGGCCGCGAAGATCACGTTCCATGCGTTCGACGGCGCGGATGCGGAAGGCGGCTGGAAGCGCGCGTGGATCAGCGGCATCAAGGCGATGGGCTTCCCGATGTAAGCGACGACGGGGTGGCCCCGCGCCGGGCCGCCCCGTCATGCCGATACCAAAAAACGATCCCCAGAGGACACGGTCCGCCCCGCGGACACGGAGAGAGACACCAGATGAATGTAGTCAACCTGCAGGATGAAGCGCGACAGGAAAGCGCGCTGTTCGTCGTCGTGATGCTGCTGCTCGGCATGCTCGGGCCGACGGTCTTCCTCGGCCTGCCCGCGATCGTCGGGCAGGTCGAGCGTCATTGGGGCTTCGGCGAGGCCGCGCTCGGGCTGTCGAGCTTCATCGAGGTGCTCGGCGAATCGACGGGCACGCTGCTCGTCGCGTTCGTGCTCGGCCGCCAGCCGGTCCGGTGGGTGCTCGCGGGCGCGGTGACGCTCGCGGCCGGCGCGAACCTCGGCACGCTCGCGACGCACGGGCTCGTCGCGTATTCGGCGTTGCAGTTCATCGCGGGCGTCGGCTCGGGCGGGCTGAACGGCATCGCGCTGCGCTACCTGTCGTATTCGCGCGCGCCGGAACGCAATCTCGGGATCATGCTGATGGGGCAGGTGACGTGGAGCATGGTGCTGCTCGCCTACATCTTCCCGATGCTGAGCGACGCATGGGGCGCGCACGGCGTGTTCGGGTTCGTCGCGTGCGTGCTCGGCGTGTTCGTGCTCGCGACGCCGCTGTTTCGCCGCGGCGAGACGCTGGCCGCGCCGGCACCGGACGGCGTGGCCGGCCGCATCGACCGCAAGGGCGCGATGCTCGTGCTGTGCGCGCAGCTCGCGCTGTACGGCGGCGTCGGCGTCGTGTGGACCTTCCTCGAGAAGATCGGCACCGCGGCGGGCCTGAGCGGCAAGTCGGTGTCGCTGGTGCTCGGCGCCGCGAACATCGCGAGCCTCGTGATCTGCGCGGCGATGCCGAAGCTCGGCGCGGGCGCGGGCCTGCGCCGCTGGGCGCTCGTGAACCTCGGCGGCTGCGCGGTCGCGGCCGTGCTGCTCGCGCTGCCGGCCTCGGCCGCGACGTTCACGCTCGGCGCGATCGTGTTCATCGGCTGCTGGACCGGCGGCGCGCTGCTGATCTACGCGACGATTCCGCAGTACGACCTGGTCGGCAAGTCGGCCGCGCTGTCGCCGGGCTGCGTCGCGCTCGGCTATGGCGTCGGCTCGGTCGCGGGCGGTTCATTGATCGAGAGCGCGGGCACGCAGTCGGCGCTGATCGCGGCGATCGTGCTGTGCGCGGTGGCGTTCCTCTGCTACCGGCGGCTGCGGCCGGCGGTGTTCGGCATGGAACGCGCGCTTGCGGTAGCACCTGAATGACGGTTGCGACGCGCGCTGCTGCCGATGGCGGCGCGCGTCCGGTTCGGTTCATCGGCGAAGGCGGCCGGCGTGGCGCGCGATGCGCGTCGTGCCGGCCGGGCAACGCGCACACGCGCAGCGGCTGGAAGCATGTTCTCGAATACCTCCGATCTCGATCTCCGGCTCATCCGGGTCTTTCTGGCCGTCGTCGACGCACGCGGCATCACGGCCGCCGAGGCGTCGCTCGGCGTGCGGCAGTCGACGATCAGCACGCAGCTGTCGGCGCTCGAAGCGCGCGTCGGCTTCAAGCTGTGCGATCGCGGGCGCGGCGGCTTTCGCCTGACGTCGAAGGGCGAACGCTTCGCGGCCACCGCGCGCACGCTCGTCGCGGCAACCTCCGAATTTGTCGCGCGGGTGCGCGACATCGACCGCAAGCTGGTCGGCACGCTGTCGATCGGCCTGATCGGCCAGGCGCCGCTCGTCGAGAACGCGCGCGTGGCCGATGCGATCGGCGCATTCCGCAAGCGCGACCAGGCCGTCACGTTCGCGATGAAGGTCGCGTCGCCGCAGGAGCTGGAGGAAAGCCTCGTCAACAACCAGCTCGATCTCGCGATCGGCTATTTCTGGCATCGCGTGCCGGGGCTGCTCTACACACCGCTGTTCACCGAGCAGCAGGTGATCTACTGCGGGCGCGGGCATCCTCTGTTCCATGCGTCGCGGCCCGTGACGGCGGACGACCTGCAGCTTCACGACTGGGTCTGGCGCACCTATCCGGTGCCGGAGGAGCAGTATCCGCTGCCCGAGCGGCGCGTGACCGCGAGCGCGGACAGCATCGAGGCCGCGACGATCCTGATCCTGTCGGGCGGCCATCTCGGCTACCTGCCCGCGCACTACGCGGAGCCGTTCGAGCAGCGCGGGCTCGTGAAGGCCGTCGGCCGTTCGACGTTCAGCTTCGACGTACCGTTGCATCTCGCGATGAAGCGCAGCGCGAGCGACAAGCCGATCGTCGATGCGTTCTGCGAGGATCTGCTGCGCGCCTTCAACATCAAGGCGGCCGCGCTGGCCGCATAAGCGCACGGCGCGCGCTCAGCAGTCGACCAGCACCCAGTCGAACAGCTCGCGGCGCGTGCGCACGCCGAGCTTCGCGAACGCGCGCTTCACGTACGACTCGGCCGTCGACAGCTTCACGTCGAGCTGCTGCGCGGCCTCGGGCACCGAACGCCCGCACAGCATCAGCCGGCAGATTTCGTGCTCGCGGCGCGACAGCTGCACGTCCTGCCGTTCGAGGCGCGCGTCGAAGCTCGCCTGCGACGCGGTATTCACCGTCCCCGACGCCACGCGCCGTGCCGCGCAGCTACGCGCATGCAGCTCGAACATCGGGAACAGCAGGTCGACCATCTGCCGGAAGTGGAACAGCTCGTCCATCGTGAACGCGGGCCGCCCGACGGTGCGCGCCAGCCCGAGTGCGTATTGCAGGTGCGCGTTGCCGTGCACGAGCATGCATTCCTGCGCGATGCCCGGCTCGTCGAAGATCCGGCGGCGGAACTCGCCTTGCGCGATCCCTTCCACGTGGCGCTGTACCAGCAGCGTGCCGGCCTTGCCGCGCAGCGGCGCGACCAGCGGATCGACCTGGCAGTAGTTCTGGTAGTAGACATCCATCACGCGCAGCGTATCGGCCGCGAAGCGCAGGCTGCCGCTGCCGAGCCACTCGACGACGAAGCCCGACGTACTGCCCGTATCCGCGCGCCAGCGTTCGAGGTGCACGGCGTCGGCGTCGATGCTGTCGTTGACGAACTCCGTGACCGCGCCGACGAAATCGGTCGTGCCGACCGCGCGCAACGTCGCGCCGAGCGTGTCGGGGCGCACGCCGATCAGGTAGTGGCCGCGGGCGGCCGGGTCGGGCTGGAGAAGTCGCATGGTCGGGCGTGGGCGGTCAGGGGACAGCGCGACGTTACGCGAACGCCGCACACGCGTCAGCCGGGAATTCACCGGATCGACCCCACCAATTTCATGCGTTGTCCCCAAAACGACGACAAGACCGCGCGTGCAACGGCCGGAATTCGCCCGAGCCCCCGCAGCGGGGGGGCATACCGCCACGAATCGTCTGCCTATAGTGAAAGCACTTCGAAAACCTGATCAACAGAAAGGACAGGCCATGCAGATGAAACCGACGCCCGCCGCCAAGGATTCGACACCGGCGGATTTCGTTCTGACCAACGCGAAGGTCTACACCGTCGATCCGCACAAGCCGTGGGCACAGGCGGTTGCCGTGCGCGACGGCCGGATCGTCCACGTCGGCGACACGGCGGCCGTGCAGGCGTACGTCGGGGCGGACACGAAGGTCGTCGACGCGGCCGGCCGGCTCGTGCTGCCGGGCTTCGTCGAGTCGCACTGGCACTTCGAGACGACCGCGTTCGCGTTCCAGGCGTTCGTGAACTACGAGGATCCGCAGAAGGTGCTCGGCGCGCTGCGTGCGTATGTCGAGTCGCATCCGGACGAGCCTGCGATCACCGGGATGGGCTGGGTGCAGGCGACGATTCCGCCGGCGCTGCTGCGCAAGGAGACGCTCGACGCGATCTGCGCGGATCGCCCCGTATGCCTGCTGTCGACCGATTTCCATTCGATGTGGGTGAACTCGAAGGCACTGGAGATCGCCGGGATCGACGCGTCGACGCCGCCCGTGCAGGAAGGCGCGAGCTGGTTCGAGAAGGATGCCGTGACGGGCGAGCCGACCGGCCTGATCGTCGACGGTGCCGCGTATTCGTTGCTGATGCAGCGGATCAGCGCGGCCGGCCTGCTGCCGACCGGCATCGACCTTTACCTGAAGTCGATTCCGCCGTGGCAGAAGAAGCTGTGCGCGGCCGGTGTGACGACCGTGTTCGATGCGGGCTTCTTCGACCCGAGCGGCGACCAGTCGCTGCTGTACGAGACGCTGCAGACGATGGAGCGCGCGGGCGACCTGAAGCTGCGGGTCGTGGGCAGCGTCGCGGTGATCGGCGAGATCGACGATCCGGTCGGCACGCTCGTCAAGTATCGCGAGCAGTACGATTCGCCGCTCGTGAAGGCGCGTGCGCTGAAGCTGTTCCTCGACGGGACGGAAGCGAACCACACCGCGTACCTGCTCGAACCGTACGCGGACCGCCCCGACACCTGCGGCGCGCCGACGATGCCGGCCGACACGTTCAACCACTACCTGGTCGAAGCCGATCGCGTGAACGCGAACGTGATGGTCCATTGCGTCGGCGACGCGGCCGTGCGGATGGCGCTCGACGGCTTCGATGCGGTCAACCGCACGAACCCGCCGCGCGACCGGCGCCACGTGATCACGCATGCGTTCCTCACGCATCCGGACGACATCCCGCGCTTCCGCCGCGCGGGCGTGATGGCGAACACGCAGCTGCAGTGGGGCGTGGTCGACGCGTACACCGAGCAACTGCGCGACCACTACGGCCACGAGCGCTGGAGCAACATGTACAAGTTCCGCACGTTCCTCGACGAAGGCGTGACGGTGTCGATCGGCATGGACGGCCTCGCGTGCCAGTGCCGCTGCCAGCACAAGCCGCTCGAGCACATCGAGTCGGGCCATACGCGCCAGCTCGCGGGCGAGCCCGATGCAGCGGTGTTCCCGGACATCGCCGAGCGCCTGAGCATTCCGCAGCTGATCGCCGCGTACACGATCCACGGCGCATACCAGCTCGGGATGGAGCATGAGGTCGGCTCGCTCACGCCCGGCAAGCGCGCGGATCTCGTCGTGCTGGAACACGACCTGTTCGAAGTCGGCCAGTACGACATCGGCCGCATCGACGTCGCGCTGACGATGATGGACGGCCGTGTCACGCACGTGGGCGAGGACTTCGGCGTGCGCACGGGCGTGCAGGCTTCCTGAGCGGTTTTAGGCTGACCTGGCCACGCGGCGAAGGAAGCTTTCAAATCGCTTCCGCTTCGTGCCGATCGGGGCATCCGTCCGGAACCGGATGCCCCGATTGTGCGGCGTGTCCCCCTATTGGCAGGGCAGACCGGCCAATTTCCTCTGGCTACATTTTTCCGGACCGAAGCACACACCGTTCATCGCGAGCGGATCATGATATCGACGGAGGAAACCATGGCAGGGGATTGGAGCAAGCATCTGAGAACGGCATGCGCGGCGCTCGCGCTGGGCGGCGTCCTGTGGGCCGGCGCGCCGGTCGCGCACGCGGCGGACGTCGTCAACGTGTACAACTGGGGCAACTCGATCGGCAAGGCGACGATCGCGAACTTCGAGAAGGCGACCGGCATCAAGGTGGTCTACCAGGAGTTCGATTCGAACGAGACGCTGCAGGCGAAGCTGCTGTCGGGCACGTCGGGTTATGACGTCGTGGTGCCGTCCGACATCTTCTGGGCGCGGCAACTGCAGGCGGGCATCTACCGCAAGATCGACAAGAGCCAGGTGCCGAACTACGGGCTGCTCGATCCGGAAATCATGAAGGTGCTCGCGAAGGACGATCCGGGCAACCAGTTCGGCATTCCGTGGACGTGGGGCACCGACGGGCTCGGGATGAACGTCGAGAAGGTGAAGGCCGCGCTCGGCAACGACGCGCCGCTCGACAGCTGGGCGCTGCTGTTCGACCCGAAGTACGCGCAGAAGCTGAAGCACTGCGGCATCTCGGTGCTCGATTCGCCGGTCGATGCGTTCGGGATGGCGTTCGTCTACCTGAAGAAGGATCCGAACACGACCAACCCGGCCGACTACCAGGCCGCGTACGAGCTGCTGAAGACGGTGCGGCCGTACATCACGCAGTTCAATTCGAGCAGCTACATCAACGATCTCGCGGGCGGCGACATCTGCCTCGCGCTTGGCTGGTCGGGCGACGTGAACTCCGCGCGGATCGCGGCCGCTTCCGCGAAGAAGCCGTATCACATCAAGTACGTGATCCCGACGGAGGGCAGCGCGATGTGGTTCGACATGATGGCGGTGCCGAAGGATGCGCCGCATCCGGACGCCGCGCTGAAGTTCGTCAACTTCGTGCTGTCGGAGAAGGAGAGCGCGAACCTGACCAACGACACGTCGTACCCGTCGGCCGTGCCGTCGTCGAAGCACCTGGTGCGCGCCGAAGTGACGAGCGATCCGGCCGTGTTCCCGCCCGCCGACGTGATCCGCAAGCTGAGCCTCAGCAAGCCGGTTCCGCCTGAGCTGATGCGTCTGCAGAACCGTCTCTGGACGAAGCTGAAGACCGAGTAAGCCGGCCGCCGCTTCTCCCCACTCCCGCACACCTTTCGCGCGCCCCGCCGCTCATCGCGGCGGGCGGGGGCGCGCTCGTCCCGACGACCACCTACAACATGACAATCAAACACATGACGGCGCTGTGCCTGCTGGCGTTCGAAGCCGCCTCGGCATTCGCGCACACGCCGCAGGCGACCGACGCGAGCAGGATGAAGGCGCTGCAGGCGCAGGTCACCGCGCTGCAGCAGCAGGTGAACGAGCTGCGCGCGAGCATGCTGGCGGCGAAGCCCGCCGGCACGGCAACGACCGCCACTGCCGCCTCGGGCGGCGCGAAGATCGGTTCGGTCAACACGGCGGCGGCTGCCGCGCCTTCATCCGATTCCGCACCGGCGTTCACGAACGACGACCTGCAGCAGATGCGCGAGCAGATCGCGAACGCGTCGCTGAAGGTCGACTCGCTGCAGGAAGCCGCGACCACCGGCCCGCTCGCGGGCCTGAGCATCACCGGCTATGTCGATCCCGTGTACCTGTTCAACCGCGCGCAGCGTACGTCCGGCTTCCAGTTCCTGAACCACGATCCGGGCGCGTACGACTACTTCAACAGCACGATCGGCGACGTCTACCTCGACATCAAGAAGACTTTCGGCGTCGGCCCGATGGCGCCGTCGGCGGAAGTCGTGATCCAGCCGAACCGCGGCTTCGGCAACGTGTTCAGCAATGCGCACGGCGGCGTCGGCAACAACATCATCACGCAGGCGGTGGTCACCGTGCCGCTCAGCACGACGCGTACCTTCGAGGTCGGCATGATGCCGAGCCTCGCCGGCTACGAGGTGCAGCCGTCGACCCAGATGCTGACGCTCACGCACGGGCTGCTGTACGACTTCAGCGAGCCGGGCAACCTGATCGGCGTCGGGCTGAAGGGCTCCAACGCGGCGATGACGCGCTTCTGGCAGGTCGTGATCGGCAACGAGGTGCTGCGCACGGCCGGCGCGATCGCGAACGCGGCGAACAACACGACGAAGACCAACTGGACGCCGACGATCACCGCGCGCTTCGACAACGCGACGTCGACCGCCTTCGACTTCGGCATCTCCGGGATGCTCGGCCGGCAGTCGCTGTTCTCGCCGTGCGCGCAGGCGGGCGGCTACGGCTACCAGTGCAACGGCTCGTCGCCGACCGGCCTCTACAAGTACGTGGAAGCCGACGTGACCTATACGCACGACAAGACGCAGGTCAACGCGCAGGTCGACTACGGCGAGCTGCAGAAGGGCGCGTGGAACGGCGGCACCGCGCGCTGGTACGGGATGTCGCTGCTCGGCCATACGAAGTGGACGACGTCGTGGGTCGGCCGCATGGGCGCGACGCTGCGCTTCGACTACCTGAACAACACGTCGAACGGCGGCGGCGGCACCAACATCCAGTACGGCCTCGCGGGCGGCAATCCGTCGGTGAACGGGTCGAGCGGCTTCGGCATCGATCCGACGTGCTTCCAGGGCTCGTCGACGAACGGCACCGAGTGCAAGGGCGCGCAGCGCTACGCGATCACGGCCGACCTGCTGTTCTATCCGACGCAGCAGATCACCGTGAAGCTCGAATACCGCCACGACGCGGCGAACCATCCGGTGTTCCTGAAGAGCAACGGCACGTACGCGCGCAGCAACGACCTGGCCGGGATGCAGTTCATCTATTCGTTCTGATCGCGCTTGCCGTACCGACCGGCGCGCGTGCCGGCCGGGCGGCTGCGCGAGGCATCAGGTTCCGGGCCGCACCGGCCCGGAACGCATTCAACCCAGGAGATTTGACCTTGAAGCTGCATACCTTCGTGACCGACATCACCGATCCGCGCGAGCGCGGCCGCCTGATCGGCGAGCGCTTCGCGCCGGAGATCCGCGAGACGGTCGCGCTGTATCTCGCGTTCTTCCCGAAGCTCGGCATCGCGCCGCAGCGCGCACGGGAGATCGGCGAAGCGAGCCTGGCCGCGCTCGGTGCGTGGTGTCCGCGCCTCGCTGCCGAAGTCGAGGCAATCGCCGACGGTGTCGACCTGCCGCGCTGGCAGCTCGCGTGCCTGAACGCACGCACCGAGATTCTCGCGACTGCGCCCGCATCGGCCGAAGGCGAGTGCTCGACGACCGTCTACGCGCCGGCCGGCCCGCATGCGCCGCGCACGTTGCAGACATGGGACTGGCACGACAGCCTCGCCCCGCAGGGACTGCTGATGCAGTTCGCGACGCCGCACGGCCGCACCGTCAAGCTGTTCTCCGAATTCGGGATGCTGGCGAAGCTCGGCGTGAACAGCGCGGGGCTCGGGCTGCACTTCAACATCCTGCATCACGCGAGCGACAACGACAGCGCCGGCGTGCCCGTGCACGCGATCGCACGGCGCCTGCTCGAAGACGCGACGACGGTGCAGGAGGCGATCGAACTCGCCCGCACCGCACGCGTGAGCGCCTCGACGGTGCTGACCGTGTTCACGCGGCACGACGCGAACCCGCGCGCGGCGAGCATCGAGCTGAGCCCGTCGGGCGTGGGCGTGGTGGTGCCGCGTCCGGATGGCTGGCTGCTGCATACGAACCACTTCCTCGATCGCGCGCTGAGCGGCGGCGAGTGCATGCCCGACAGTTCGACCACGCGCGAGCGCTTTGCGCACCTGAACGACGTCGTGAACGGAATGACGAGCGCCGACGTGCGCGAGCGTGCGGCAGCCATGTGCGGGGCGGCCGGCGACCAGGCCGTCGTGTGTTTCCATCCGGACCTGTCGATGCCCGACACCGAGCGCTGGGAAACGCTGCTGACCGTCGGCATCGACACCGATGCGTGCGCGCTCGACTACGTGGCGGGCAATCCGCACGTTCTTGCGCGCGACGGGGCTCAGCGGTTCTGACGCGACGTGCGCCGCGCGGTTAGCGGTAGCGGTAAAGCAGGGCGGCGCGCGCGTGCCGCCCGCGTGACGCTTATGCGTCGATGCGCTCGACCTTGCCGACGAGCAGCCCGTACGACAGGCTGCCCGCAAGCGCCATCGCGGCGATGTAGGTGATCGCGCGCGAGAAGTCCGCGCCGTTCACCAGCAGCCCGATCACGATCGGCGTCGCGATCGCGGACAGGTTGCCGATCAGGTTGAACACGCCGCCCGTGAGGCCGAGCAGCCGTGCGGGCGCGAGCCCCGACACGAGCGACCACGTGATCGACGCGAAGCCGTTGCCGAAGAACGCGATCGTCATGAACGCGATCACCCAGCCGGTCGACGTGACGTAGTTCGCGCCGATGATGGCGGTCGAGATCAGCAGCCCCGAGATGATCGGCAGCTTGCGCGCGAAGCCCTGCGATGCGCCGCGGCGCATCAGCCAGTCCGACAGCACGCCCGAGCACAGCACGCCGACGAACGCGGCGAGGAACGGCAACGATGCGAGGAAGCCGGACTTGATGAAGTCCATTCCGCGGTACTTGACGAGGTAGGTTGGGAACCACGTGAGGAAGAACCACAGCGTCGAGTTCAGCGCGAACTGGCCGAGATAGATGCCCCACAGCTTGCGCCGGCCGAGCACGACGCCGAGGTCGCGCCACGTCGACGGTGCACGTTCGGTGCGCGCCGCGACGCGGTCCTCGAGATCGACGAGGCCACCGCCGTCGCGGATCAGCGCGATTTCGGCCGCGTTGACGCCGCGAAACGCGCGCGGTTCGCGATACACCGCATACCAGATCGCGGCCCACGCGATGCCCGCGAGGCCGGTCGCGACGAACACCATGTGCCAGCCGAGATGCACCTGCAGCCACGCGAGCACCGGCGTGAGGAACGCGAGGCCGACGAACTGGCCCGACGTGTAGCCGCCGATCGCGCTCGCGCGTTCGCGGGTCGGGAACCAGGTCGTCACCACGCGGTTGTTGATGGGATAGGCAGGCGCTTCGAGCGCACCGACCGCGAGGCGCAGCACGATCAGCCCGACGAACGAGCCAGCGAAACCGAGCAGCAGCGTCGCGGCCGACCACAGCGCGAGCGCGCCGGCATACAGCACGCGTGGCGACACCTTGTCGACGAGCCAGCCGCCCGGGATTTGCATCAGCGCGTAGGTCCAGCCGAACGCGGAGAACACGAGGCCCGCGCGCACCGGATCGATGTTGAGTTCCTTGAACAGCGCGGGCGCGGCGATCGACAGGTTGCTGCGGTCGAGATAGTTGATCACGACGGTGACGAACAGCAACGCGAGGATCAGCAGCCGCTTGCGGCTGGGTGGCGTCGCCTGCGCGGCTGCTGCACGGGTGGCGGAATCGGATGCGGCGCCAGTGTGCGCGGACAGTTGTTCCGGCGGGTTGGCGTGAGTGCGTGACGCGGAATGGGCCACGGTTGTCTCCTGTGTTCTGTGCCCGGCCGTCGCCCGCGAGCGGGGCGGCCGAATCGAATGGCGTTGGGGCGAACGTTAGAGCCGTGGCGGGAAGCGCGTCAACATTTGGACAGGTATCCCTATTAATGGGATATGTCGCGCTCAATATGTGGGAAAGGGCGGCGATCACGTCGCCGCTTGTGTCAGTTGGCCATCGCTTCCTTCGCGCTGACCCAGCCCTGCACCACGCCGGCGTGCGGGTTGCGATACCGCACCTTCAGCCACTGGAAATCGGCGCTCGCGTCGATCAGCTCGACCGTGTCGCCCGCGACGACGTAGCGGCGCGTGGGCGCGTCGTTCATCGCATCGTGCAGCGGCAGGCGCGCCGGGCGCACCTTGAACGTGACGATGCCGCCGCCGTACGCGTCGGGGCGGCGCGATACGCGCTTGCCTTGCGCGTCGAAGGTCAGCAGCATCGACGACGGGCCGGAATCGGTGTCGAGCAGGTCGCGCAGGTCGTCGGGTATCGCTTCGCTGGACTGGTACAGGTACAGCTTGCCGCTCGCGTCGAAGCGATACGCGTCGGTGTACCAGATCGGGCCGCCGCGGCACGAGCTGTACAGCGTGCGTTCCTTCGGCTTCGCTTGCACGTTGATCAGGTCGTCGCAGTTGCCGTGCGGCATATTGCTTGCCGGCAGGTGCAGCGGCTCGAACTGCTGGCGTGCGGGGTCGTACAGGTAGATGCCATAGCTGTCGTTGACCATGCCGAGCGTCGCGTGCATGGCGAGATCGCGGTGGCCGTCGAAGTTGTAGTCGTCCGACGAGAGGTGATAGTGGCCTTCCTCGTCGGCGGCGGTGACGTCGAGCGTTTGCGTCTTGCCGCTTGGGAGGAAGCGCACGGTGATGTGCTCGCTGTCAGCACGCTCGACGCGGGCCGTGACGGTGTCGTCGACCTTGAACGTGAGCAGCGGCTTGGCCGCGTGCGCGGCGGGTGTGATCGATGCGCAGGCGGCGAGCAGCAGCATGGAGCGGTGGAGCAGCGAACGGAGTCGTGAAGGGCGCGTCATGATCGGATCAGGCATGAAAGGCGTGAATGTGGACGGAAGCGGCAGGCCACGCTCGGTTTCCGATTGCCGGCAATGTACCGGCATCCGGCTTTTTCCGCGAGCGGGGCGGGCGTGGCTGAACGTTGCCGGGTAGTCGCGATACCGGTACCTTTGCTCGCCTTGTTCGGAGCCGGCGCGATTGCAAGAATGTCCGTTCCATTCCCGCTCGCTGGTGAGATTGACGATGAAGACATTCAAGCCCGGTTTCATCCTTTGTGCAGCGATGATCGCTGCCGGTACGGTGCAGGCAGGCGATTTCTCGATCGAGAGCGCGGAGCTCGCCGGCGGGGCGTTCGATCAGGCGCAGGTATCGAACAGCTTTGGCTGCCATGGCCAGAATATTTCGCCATCCATACGATGGAGCGGCGTTCCGGAGGGAACGCAAAGCTACCTTCTGACGATGTTCGATGCCGACGCCCCGACGGGCTCCGGATTCTGGCACTGGGTCGTCGCCGACATACCGGTGTCGGCCCGTGGCATCGCGCCTGGTTCGGGAAGCGACGTTGCCAGCCTGCCGGCGGGTGCTGTTCCGATGAAGAACGACACCGGCCGCGCCGGCTATCTCGGCCCGTGTCCGCCGCAAGGCGAGCCACATCGTTACGTCATCACGCTGACCGCGCTCAAGGTGGCGAAGCTGCCGGTCGAGCCGGACGCGACGCCGGCGGTCGTCGGCTTCACCGCTCACTACCAGGCTATCGCGAAGGCGACGATGACCGTGCAATTGAGCCGCTAGCCACGCGCACTGTCGTCCTGATACCCGTTTTTGCCGACGAAGATCTCCTTCAGCGCGGCGCGCAGCGTAGCCGGATCGTACTGGCCGGGCGCGAGATGGATCACGTAGCGCGTCTGGCCGTCGAGACGCGCGGCGAGGGCGGGTTCGATCTCGACGTCGATCGTGTCGTCCGTCAGGCGCACCGACAGATCCTTGACGCGCACGGTGATCTGGTCGCGCACCATCACTTCGATCAGCGAGTCGTCCGGGAAGCGCGACAGCGCGAAGCAATAGTCCTGCTCGGCGTCGTGGCAGTAGATGTTGGCGAAGCTTTCGTCGTCGTCGAGATCGGACGTCGCCGCGCCGATGGTGGCGTGAAGTTCCATGAATGTGGGTTCCTGCGTATGGGATTAGGGGTTATCGGGTTGAATGGAGTGCCGTTTCGCTCGCGGCTGCCGCGCCCGGCGCGACGCCGGTGACGCACGACGCATCGGCATCGCGCGCCTTCAGCCACAGCCCGAATTCCCGCATGACGTCGACGATGGGCCGCAGCCGGTCGCCGTCGGCGGTCAGATCGTACTCGACCCGTACCGGCACTTCCGGATAGACGGTGCGCAATACGAGCCCGGCGTCTTCGAGTGCGCGCAGGTCGAGCGTGAGCATCCGTTGCGAGATGCCGGGCATGTCGCGCCGCAGGTCGCTGAAGCGCCGCGGCCCGTCGAGCAGATACGACACCAGCAGCAGCCGCCAGCGGCCGCCGAGCAGGCGCATCGCTTCTTCAACGGAACATCCTGTCGCACTCGTTTTCATCGTGCTGAATCCTGGTCGGTAAACTTTTTGTGACTACGGCACAAACGACTGCCGTCTTCTCAGCGTTGCGCCGATGCGAGATATTAGCGCCCGCGTCGCGGCGAATCGATACATGGACAACCCACGAAGGACACGCATGAAGCTCTATCACGCTCCCGGAAGCTGTTCCCAGGCCATCTGCATCGTGCTGCGCGAAGGCGGCATCGACGCGGAGATCATCCAGGTCGACGCGCGCAAGCACGTCATTGAAGACGGGCGCAATTACTACGATGTGACCGAACTCGGCTATGTACCGCTGCTCGAACTCGACGACGGCACGCTGCTGCGCGAAGGGCCGGTGATCGCGCAGTATCTCGCGGATCGGTGTCCGCAAGCCGAACTCGCGCCCGCATACGGCACGCTCGGCCGTTATCGGCTGATGGAGTGGCTGAACTTTCTCACGGCGGAAATCCACAAGGGTTTCATTCCGCTGCTGTACGCGGTGCAGGCGGGGAAATACGTCGACCCGGCGAGAGCGAAGCTCGACAGCCGTTTTGCGTGGATCGACCGCCAGCTCGCCGGCAACGCGTTCCTGACGGGCGACACGTTCACGGTCGCCGATGCATACCTGTTCGCGCTGACGGGCTGGGGCAAGGCCGAGTGGCTGCGGTCGGTGTACCACGCGGATATCGACCTGACCGGGTATGCGCATCTGCGTGCGTGGTACGAGCGGGTGCGGGCGCGGCCGGCGGTGCAGCAGGTGCTGCAGGCCGACTCGCGACCGAACGCATCCTGACGCGCTCAGCGCGCCAGCGTCAGGACCAGGTACCCCGCATAGCCCGCGCCGTTCGCCAGCAATGCCCAGATCGCGAGCCCGCGCGCGCGTGCATTGAAGCGCAGCCATGCCGCCGCCGCGAGCGTGATGATCACGCCGGTCAGCACTTCGGGGCGCGGCTCCCAGGGCGTGAGCATGATGCCGATCGCCGGCAGCAGCGTGCCCTGGAACACCATCGCGCCGGTGATGTTGCCGAACGCGAGCGTGTCCTTCTTGCGGCGGATCCACAGCACGCTGTTGACCTTCTCCGGCAATTCGGTTGCGATCGGCACGATGATCAGCGACAGCAGCAGCGCCGATACGCCGAGCACGTGCGACACGCCTTCCACGCCGTGAATGAAGCCCTTCGCGCCGCCGACCAGCAGCGCGACGCCGATGAGCAGTTGCAGCGCGATCGTCGCGAGGTTGGTCGGCAGGCCCAGGCGTGACAGGAACATCGTGTGCGGCGCCTCGGTGCCGTGCCCGGCATCGACGAGCTGGTTCGACGCCCGGAACGTCATCACGACATACATCACGTAGATGCCGACCAGCATCGCCGCGAGCAGCGCGCGCACGGCCCAGTTGTGATGCGGGACGAACATCGCCGCGGTGGCCAGCGAGAACGCGGCGAGGAAGTAGTTCATGTCGCGCACGAAGCCGGTGCGTTCAGGCGCGATCGTGCCGCGCAGCCCGCGCGAGCGGATCACCGCGAGCGTCATCAGGAAGGTGGTGAGCGTCGCGAGCATCAGCGGCGCGCCGAGAATCGCGCCGACGCCGATCTCCTCGTTCACGGCCTGGTTCGCGGTGCCGCCGGCGAGCGCGAGCAGCGGCACCATCGTTTCGGGCAGCGCGGTGCCGACGGCCGCGAACAGCGAACCGGTTACGCCTTCGGAAATCTTCAGGCGTTCGCCGAGATGTTCGAGCGCATTGGTGAAGACTTCGGCGGCGACGAGGATGACGATCAGCATGAACGCCAGTTCGAGGAACATGAAAGTCATGCGGCACCTCCGCAGGCATGCGCGCGGACGGCGGCGAAACGCGGGGAGAGGGCGGTGGGGAACATGGGGACTCCGTGGTCGGACGCTGACGAACCATGGCGCATCCGACGACGTCCGACCAGGAACGACGCGATGCGCCCATGGTCTCGCCAAGCCGATCAGGCTGAACGCGCCACGGCCGCAGGCCGAGTGTGTTGACGCGTTCGCTTTCCAGGGACGGAAAGCAGGCTACTCCCCAAAGACGAAGGGCAGTCTAGCCGAGCGGATTGCTTTCGGCAAGCTTGCGCAGGCATACCCACTCATCGGATGGGGAAAGGGGCGTGCGTGGCGGGTACTCATGCCGGATCGGGAGGCATTCGGCACGCGTTGGCCTGGGTGTTGCGTGCGTGGCCTGAATGAGAATCGCTAACCGGCTTGCGCTGTCGTGCCGCGCGGAAAATAAAGCGCAAACGTCGTGCGCCCGTCACGGCTCGCGACCTCGACCTTGCCGCGATGCAGCTCCATGATCGACTTCACGATCGCGAGCCCGAGCCCCGCGTTGCGCGCCGCGCCGTGCCGCGACGAATCGATGCGGTAGAAGCGTTCGAAGATCTTGTCGACCTGCTCGGGTGGAATCGCGGCGCCGCGATTCGTGACTTCGACGACCGCGTAGCTGCCTTGCGCGGAAACCGCCAGCTCGATCGTCGACGCGGCTTCCGCATGTTCGAGCGCATTCGACGTGAGGTTGCTGACGGCGCGCCGGAACAGCGTCGCATCGGCGACGACCGGCGCTTCGCCATGCACGTCGATGCGCACGCCGGCTTCGTCGGCCAGTGCCTGGAAATACGACGCGAGCCGGCGCAGCTCGCTGCCCGCGTCGAGCTCGGTGGTTTTCAGGTGCTGCCGCGCATTGTCGGTGCGCGCGAGAAACAGCATGTTCTCGATCATCCGCTGCAGCCGCTCGCATTCCTCGATGTTTGAATCGATCAGCGCTTCGTATTCCTCGGTCGTGCGCGCGCGCGACAGCGTGACCTGCGACGAGCTGATCACGTTGGCGAGCGGCGTGCGCATGTCGTGCGCGAGATCGGACGAGAATTGCGACAGCCGCACGAACGCGCGTTCGAGGCGGTCGAGCATCCGGTTGACCGACGTTGCGAGCTCGCGCAGCTCGACCGGGCCGCCGCGCGCGTCGAGCCGCGCGTTCAGGTTGTGTGCCTCGATGCGCGACGTCTGCCGGCCGAGGCTCTCGACCGGGCGCAGGCCACGCGAAGCGACCGCGTAACCGAGCGCACCGACCAGCAGCGCGCCCACGGCCGCCGCGAGCCAGATGTCGACGCGATAGCTTTCGAGCAGCGACTGGCGATCGGTCGCCGTGCGCGCCAGCGCGACCTGGATCGCGTCGCCGGACGGCAGCGTGGCGCGTGCGTACACGCAACGCGACGTGCCGATGCCGGGCGGCGAACAGGTGAACGGCCCGCGGGCTTCGCCGGCCGGATGCGGCGCCGAGATCACCGATGCGAGCGTGTTGCCGGCTTCGTCGGAATGCTCGACGATCGGGCGGTGCTGCGCATCGTAGATGCCGAGATACACGCCGGGATGCGACAGCAGCACCTCGTGAAACACGGCAGGATCGGCACGCAGCGCGGCGATCGATCCGCTCGCGTGCGCGAGCTGCAGGAACTGGTTGAGCTTGCCGGAGATCTCGATGTCGTCGCGCCGCGTGAGTTCGGCGGACAGCGAGCGGTACAGGTACGCGCCGGTCAGCGCGAACACGAGCGCGGCGACGACGGCGAACGCGAGCGTCAGGCGCCGCAGCAGCGAATACGAGCCGGAGCTGCGCGTCACGAACGATCCTCGAGCACGTAGCCCATGCCGCGGATCGTGTGGATCAGTTTCTTCTCATAGGTGTTGTCGATCTTCGCGCGCAGGCGCTTGATCGCCGCATCGACGACGTTCGTGTCGCTGTCGAAATTCATGTCCCAGATCTGCGACGTGATGAAGGTGCGCGTCAGCACTTCGCCCTCGCGCTCGGCGAGCAGTTGCAGCAGCGCGAATTCCTGCGCGGTCAGGTCGATGCGGGTGTCGGCACGCCGCACGCGGCGGCGGATCAGGTCGACTTCGAGATCGGCGACATGCAGGATGTCGCGTACGTTGCGCGGCGCGCGCCGCAGCAGCGAGCGGATGCGCGCGAGGAACTCGGCATACGCGAACGGCTTGAGCAGATAGTCGTCGGCACCCAGCTCGAGCCCGGCGACCTTGTCCTCGATCGCCTCGCGCGCCGTGAGCAGCAGCACGGGCGTCTGCTTCTGCGCGCGTAGCCGCTTGAGCACCTCGAAGCCATCCATTTCCGGCAGCATCACGTCGAGCACGACGAGATCGAAATCCTCGTGCAGCGCGAGGAACAGCCCGTCCTTGCCGTTTTCCGCGACGTCGACCGTGTAGCTCGCCTCCATCAGCCCTTTCCGGAGGTACGACGCCATCTTGGGTTCGTCTTCGACTATCAGTATCCGCATGGTGGGGCAGGCCGTCCGTGATTCATCCTTGATTCCAGCCGGTCAGTGTAACGCGTGAGCTTACGGTGCCGTGCGTGCGCGAAGGATGATCGCGGGATGACGGAATTGTCATGAAGCGTGTGCGCCTCATCGCCCGCGTTTCGTGAAAATTCCGTCATGTTTCGGCCATGTCGTCGTCACCGCGGCGGCGATAAGCTGCGGCCGTCTTGTCCCCGGAGCGCGCCGTCGCGGCGCCGCGCCGGCCGATCCGGTCGTTGCCTGCCTGATTCCGCATCCATGTCGTACTGGCGCAAATTCGTCCTCGTCATGCTGCTGGCGCTGAGCCTGCCGATCCAGTCGTTCGCGACCGTGTCGATGGCGTGTGCGGGCGCGGATGCGGTCGTTGCCATGCCGCATGCGGAAGACGGGGCAAGCGCCGTCGAGGCAGTGCGACATGCAATGCCGAACGCGCACGGTGGCCAGCATGCGCATCAGCACACGCCCGACGATCATGCGCGACATGCCCAGCCGTGCTCCGCGTGCGGGTCCTGCTGCCTGGGCACCGGCATGGCGGATCTTCCTGCGATGTCCGTTGCGTCGGGTATCGGCGTTTCGATCATTTCGTTCGCACCGACGCCCGTCGTCGTGTCGTTCCTGACCGGCGGCATCGACCGGCCGCCGCGCCGGCTTCTCGTCTAGACCCTGCCCGCGGCCTTGACCGGCCGCGCTCTGCAAACCGCTCCGGCGGCGGCATCCGTGCCGCCGGACGACTTACGACGAGACCCATTCATGCGATTGATTACTGCGGCGCTGCTTGGCGCGGCGGCCTTCGTGCCGTCGCTCGCGCCTGCGCAAACCCCGCTGCCCGATCCGGCGGACGCCACCGTGGCCGTGCCGGATGTCACCGTGACGTCCGCATTCGACGGCTACCGGCCGTATCGGGACGACGAAGGCCCGGGCTGGAAACAACTGAACCGGGACGTGATGGAGCGGCCCGCGAAAGGACGGTCGACCGGCGGCGCGGCCGGAAGCGGCGCCGCGCATTCGAAGCACGGAGGCGCTGCGCAATGACGATGCTTGCGATATCGCCGAGGATCGGCGCGGCGGCGGCCATGCTGGCCTTTCTCGCCGGCTGCACGACGTTCTCGAAGGATGGCGGTTTCGACGCGGTGTCGTCCGCCGCGTCGGAACGCATCGGCAAAGACGCGGTCGTGGTCAAGACCGACGCCGACCGCGAAGCCGTCGACAAGCGCACGAAGGAGCTGCTGGCCAAGCCGCTGTCGATCGACGATGCGGTGCAGGTCGCGCTGCTGAACAACCGTGGCCTGCAGGCGTCGTACGCGGAACTGGGGTTGTCGGAGGCCGATCTCGTCCAGGCCGGCCGGCTGCCGAACCCGCGCTTCGCGTTCAGCCGCACCCGCGCCGGCGACGGCGAGCTGACGCTCGGCCGCACGTTCTCGGCGAACGTGTTCGCGCTGCTGACGATGCCGCTCGCGACGAACATCGAGCGCCGCCGCTTCGAGCAGACCAAGCTCGAAACGGCCGACGCGATGCTGAAGGTGGCGGCCGATGCGCGCCGCGCATACGTCGAGGCCGTCGCCGCCGAGCAGGCCGCGAACTATGCGCAACAGGTGCGCGATGCCGGCAGCGCGGCTGCCGAACTCGCGCTGCGCATGCGGCAGGCCGGCAACTTCAGCCGGCTCGATTACGCACGCGAGCAGGCGTTCCATGCCGATGCGGTCGCGCAGCACGCGAAGGCGCGCCAGCAGGCCGTGGCCGCGCGCGAGAAGCTCACGCGCGCGATGGGCCTGTGGGGCGAGCGCACCCAGTACGCGCTGCCCGAGCGCTTGCCCGACCTGCCGAAGGCGCGGCCGAACCTGCGCGATCTCGAGCGGTTCGCGATGAGCAACCGTTTCGACATCCAGGCCGCGAAGCTGCAGACGCAGGGCGTCGCGTCGTCGCTGGGCCTGAGCAAGGCCACGCGCTTCGTCAATGCGATCGACCTCGGCTACGTGAACAACTACGAGACCGGCAAGGGGCACGAGCACGGCTACGAGATCAGCGTCGAGATTCCGCTGTTCGACTGGGGCGGCGCGAAGGTTGCGCGGGCCGAGGCCGTCTACATGC
Organism: Burkholderia lata; assembly: GCF_000012945.1. NCBI lineage: Bacteria > Pseudomonadati > Pseudomonadota > Betaproteobacteria > Burkholderiales > Burkholderiaceae > Burkholderia > Burkholderia lata. Next base: position 3,134,088 of record NC_007511.1, on the reverse strand, counting down.
AGTCGGCGAACCGGCTCGCGAAAACGGCCATCGATGCACGCTCCGACGTGCGCGAATCGTATGCGGCGTACGTGACGAGCTACGACGTCGCGACGCACTATCGCAACGAAGTCGTGCCGCTGCGCAAGACGATCTCCGACGAACTGCTGCTGCGCTACAACGGGATGCTCGCGAGCGTGTTCGAGCTGCTGGCCGATGCGCGCGAACAGGTCGGCGCGGTCAACGGCTACATCGATGCGCTGAAGGACTACTGGCTCGCCGAAACCGATCTGCAGATGGCCGTCGGGGGACGGCTGCCGTCGCCGGGCGCCACGCCAAGCGCGACGCAATCCGCCCCACCCGACGCCACTCCCAACGCCGACGCTGCGCCGCAGCCGGCATCCACCCCCGCGGCGCAACCGGCGCCCGCGACGCAAACGCATCCGGAAGGTCATTGACATGGTGTCCCGTCGACAATTTCTCAGCGGCTCGGGCGCCGCGCTACTGGGCGCCGCGATGGTCAGCAAGGCCGGCGCCGCGTCGCTGCCCGAAGCGCCCACGATGGCGAAAACCGCCACGCAGCCGCCGCTCGTGCCGCCGAACGGCCGCCCGTACACGCCCGTCGCGACGTTGAACGGCTGGACGCTGCCGTGGCGAATGAAGAACGGCTGGAAGGAGTTCCACCTGACGGCCGAGCCCGTCGTGCGCGAGATGGCGCCCGGCATGAACGCGCACCTGTGGGGCTACAACGGCCAGTCGCCGGGCCCGACGATCGAGGCCGTCGAAGGCGACAAGGTCCGCATCTTCGTGACCAACCGGCTGCCCGAGCACACGACGATCCACTGGCACGGGCTGCGGCTGCCGAACGGGATGGACGGCGTCGGCGGGCTCACGCAGCCGCATATCCCGCCCGGCAAGACCTTCGTCTACGAGTTCCAGCTCGAATCGCACGGCACGTTCATGTACCACCCGCACGCCGACGAGATGGTGCAGATGGCGATGGGGATGATGGGCATGTTCATCGTGCACCCGAAGGATCGCGGCACGATGCCGGTCGATCGCGACTTCGTGTTCCTGCTCGCCGCGTACGACATCGATCCGGGCAGCTATACGCCGCGCGTGAACGAGATGACCGACTTCAACATGTGGACCTTCAATTCGCGCGTGTTCCCGGGCATCGATCCGTTGCCGGTGCGCGCGGGCGACCGCGTGCGGATCCGGTTCGGCAACCTGACGATGACGAACCATCCGATCCACCTGCACGGCTACAGCTTCGAAGTTGCGGGCACCGACGGCGGGTGGATTCCGCCGGCCGCGCGCTGGCCGGAAGTGACGGCCGATGTCGCGGTGGGCCAGATGCGCGCGATCGAGTTCACGGCCGATCGTCCAGGCGACTGGGCGTTCCATTGCCACAAGTCGCATCACACGATGAATGCGATGGGCCACCAGGTGCCGAACCTGATCGGCGTGCCGCAGAAGGATCTCGCGAAGCGCATCGGCAAGCTCGTGCCCGACTACATGGCGATGGGCAGCACGGGTGGCGCGATGGGCGGCATGGAGATGCCGCTGCCCGACAACACGCTGCCGATGATGACGGGCACGGGCCCGTTCGGGCCGCTGGAGATGGGCGGCATGTTCACGGTCTGCAAGGTGCGGCAGGGGCTCGGCCGCAACGACTATCGCGATCCGGGCTGGTTCAGGCATCCGAAGGGCACCGTCGCGTACGAGTACACCGGCGAACTGCCGGACGGCTGAGCAGCAGCATGCGGCGGCTGCGCTCAGGTGGCCGCCGGTTTCATTTCATTCACTGGGAGTCGACACGATGAAGAAGGGACTGGTTTCGATGGCAATGGTGTGCGCGCTGGCGTTTCCCGGCGCGTCGTACGCGGCCGGCGACATGGCGGGCATGGACATGAGCGGTGGTGCGAAGCAGGAAGCCGCGGCGCAAACGGGCATGTCGCACGGCGAAATCCGCAAGGTCGACACGACTGCCGGCAAGCTGACGATCAAGCACGGGCCGCTGGAAAACCTTGGCATGGACGCGATGACGATGGTGTTCAAGGTGAAGGACCCGGCGATGCTGTCGCAGGTGAAAGCCGGCGACAAGATCGACTTCGTCGCGGAAGACGTGGACGGCGCGCTGACCGTCGTCGAACTGAAGAAGCCGTGACGCGGAGCGTGAACATGAAGATCCCGAACCTCACGCGGCTGGCCGCGATCGTCGCGACCGGTGCGATTGTCGCGGCCGCGCCGGTCGCGGCCTCCGCGCACGGCAAGCTGGAAAGTGCCGCACCGGCGACGGGCAGCACGGTCGACACGGCGCCCGACACGTTGCGGCTCATTTTCAACGAAGACCTCGAACCGGCGTTCAGCTCGGTGAAGGTGTCGGATGCGAACGGCAACGCGGTCACGCAGGAAAAGGCGAAGGTCGATGCGGCTAACCCGCGCGTGATGACCGTCGCGCTGCCGAAGCTCGCGCCCGGCGCATACACGGTGCAGTGGGCGGCGATGACGGCCGATGCACATCGCACGAAGGGCACCTATACGTTCCGGGTGAAGGGGTGAACGACGGCGTCATCGGTCTCCTGCGGCTCGTGTCGGTGGCGATCCAGAACGCCGGGTTCGCCGTCGTCGTCGGCGCGCTGCTCGGCAGCCACTGGCTCGCGCGCGGCGCGTCGGCGTGGCAGCACGGGATCGGCCGCCGGCTCGTCGCGACGCTGCGCATCGCGTCCGCCGTCTCGCTGGTCGCGAGTGTCACCGCGTTCTGGGCGCATTGCGCGCTGATGAGCGAGGTGTCGTTGCTCGAAGCGGGGCCGGCCGTCTGCTCGATGCTCGCGGGTACCGGGTTCGGTCATGCGTGGCTGGCCGGTGCGGCGTTCATGCTCGTCGTCGTGGTGCTGTCGTTCGTCAGGCGCGCGAACGAGTCGCGCGTGCCGTTCGCGATGTGGGCCGCGCTCGCCTGCGTCGCGCTCGCGCGCAGCAATGGCGGCCATCCGGTGGATGCCGGCTTGTTCAGCGTGCCGGTGTGGATCGACTGGCTGCATCTGCTGGCGATCAGCGCGTGGGTCGGGCTCGTGTTCGTGACGGCATTCGGCGTGATGCCGAGGCTTGCCGCGATGCCCGCGAGCGAACGCACGACCGGCGCATCGTTCGTGCAGTCGCTGTCCGATGCGTCGACCTACGCATTGATCGTGCTGTTCGCGACCGGCGCGTACAACGGCTGGCGCGGCGTCGATACGCCCGCGAACCTGCTCGCATCGACGTACGGGCAGATCCTGCTGCTGAAGCTCGCGCTCGTGCTGATCGCGGCGGCGCTGGGCGGACATAACCGCTTCTTCGGGATGCCAGCGTTGCTGGACGCGTTGAAGGATCCGGCCGCCTCGATACCGGCCGGTTCGTTGAAACGGTTCGGCACGGTGTTGCGGATCGAGGCGGTCGTGCTCGGCGGCGTGCTGATGATCGCGGCCGTGCTCGTGTCGAGCGCGTTGCCGGGCACGGTGTAGCGCGGCGCCGCGACGCTGCGGCAGCGAGGGCTCGCGGGGTAATCGTCAAGGGGCGCGGTGGTTTTTCATCAGACGATTTCCCCGCTTTTTCAGGGGCAAACGTGCGGTTGATGACGATCGCACCACGATAAAAATAGTTACATCTACCTGTCTTTCGATTACCAAAAACTGTCATTGAGCGCCGCTAAGCTTTCGCCACCCTCACAACCGGGATTCCCCGACATGCGCTCGACAATCCGCCTCATCACCCCGCTATTGCTGCTCCCGACGCTCGCCGCGCCGGTTTTCGCCGCCACTGCCGCGCCCGTCAGCCCGAACTGCGGCGGCAGCACGACGCCGATCGCCGATATCCAGGGGCCGGGCGCACCGTCGCCGCTCGCCGGCCAGAACGTGTCGATCGAAGCCGTCGTCACCGCCGATTTCGGCGGTACGGACGGCTTCGGCGGCTTCTTCGTCCAGCAGGCCGACGCGCAGCGCCGCAACCAGCCGGGCGTGTCCGAAGGCCTGTTCGTCTACGCGCCGAAAGTGCGCGCGAAAGCGGGCGACCTCGTGCACGTGACCGGCAAGGTCGAAGAGAAATACGGCCAGACGCAGCTCACGCAGTCGGGCGCGATCGCGGTGTGCGCGAACAACCAGACCGTCACGCCCGCGACGCTCACGCTGCCGGTCGACAGCCCGAACGCGTTCGCCGCGTATGAAGGGATGCTCGTGCGCCTGCCGCAGACGCTGAACGTCACCGACAACTACGAGCTCGGCCGCTACGGCAGCGTGATGCTCAGCAACGGCCGCCTGCGCACGCCGACGAGCGTCGTGCCGCCCGCGCAAGCACAGACGCAGATCGATGCGAACGCACGCAACCGCCTGGTTCTCGACGACGGCTCGAACAAGCAGAACCCCGCCACGGTGCCGTACCCGGCGCCGGGCCTGTCGGCCGCGAACACGCTGCGTGCGGGCTACACGGTGCGCGACATCGAAGGCGTGCTCGAAGTGCGTTATGGCGCATGGCGCGTGCAGCCGCTGCCGGGCGCGGCCGTGCCGGCATTCGAAGCGCGCACGAACCCGCGCACCAACGCACCGGCGCGCGATCCGAAATCGAACCTGCGCGTCGCATCGTTCAACGTGCTGAACTACTTCAACGGCAACGGTCTCGGCGGCGGCTTCGACGATCCGAACAACCGCGGCGCGAAGAACTTCCAGGAATTCCAGCGCCAGGAAGCGAAGATCGTCAGCGCGCTGAAGGCGATCGACGCCGACGTGATCGGTCTGATGGAAATCCAGAACAACGGCTACGGCGAACTGAGCGCGGTGCGCCAGCTCGCGGCGAAGCTCGGCAACAACTGGCGCGTCGTCGATCCGGGCGTGTCGCGCCTCGGCGGCGATGCGATCACGGTCGCGATGATCTACGACAGCCGCAAGGTCGAGCCGGTCGGCCGCGCAGCCACGCTCGCGATCGACGACAAGAACCGCCAGCCGCTCGCGCAGTCGTTCCGGCTGATCGCCGGCAACAAGCAGTCGCTGACGGTTGCGGTCAACCACCTGAAGTCGAAGAACTGCCCGGACGCCGCGAACGACGATCTCGACCAGGGCGACGGCCAGGGCTGCTGGAACCCGACGCGCACGCGCGCGGCCGCGAAGGTCGCCGACTGGCTCGCCGGCAACCCGACGGGCGTCGCAGGCCAGGGCGTGCTGCTGATCGGCGACTTCAACAGCTACACGTACGAAGACCCGATCCGCACGCTCGAAACGCGCGGCTACCGCAACCTCGTCGCACGCTGGATCGGCGCGAATGCGTACAGCTACGTGTACAACGGCGAAGCCGGCTATCTCGATCACGCGCTCGCGACGCTGCCGCTCGCATCGCACGTGAAGGCCGTGCACGAATGGCACATCAACGCGGACGAACCGCTCGCGCTGCAGTACACGCTCGCGTACAAGTCGGCGGAGCAGCAGAAGACCTTCTACGCGCCGGATGCGTATCGCTCGTCGGATCACGATCCGGTGCTGATCGATATCGCGCTGCCGGGTGGCGGGAAGTAATGGCGGATTGAACGCGAACGAAGTGCGGCGTGCGGCGAGGCTGCACGCCGCGCTTCATTTCGACCGCATACGCCGGCCGGACCGCGGGTAAATAATTCCGTCGATTTTTTCGGGAATTAGCGAAATCGGTATTTTATGGGTGGTGTGATGCGGATAAACGCATCGATTGAAGAATGGTTGAAGTGACTCGAATCATCGAGTGACGGTCTATGTGCAATGTCGTACCGAATTAATCGATCCCGGATAATTAAAATGAAAGAATAATTCTGGTGATCTGAAGGCTTTCGATGCGCAGCATCAGCGCCAGTAAAGGATTGCTGGTTGTGCGATAAAGGCGGCGGATTCGGCGGATTATTGTCGGTGGAGCGTGCAATGCGCGAATAATCCCGCTTTCTTTCAATTGCCAGACACTGTCCGCCGTTAGCATCATTGCGGGATTTTTAATATCCGAATGATCTTTGACAACGCGGCGCAGCACCGCCTATTTTTGTGTTGTCGTAAATTTTGGTCATATAAAAGTTGTCCAAACTGCAGGGGGCGTCCGAGCACCATTCTCGCCAGCAGTTTGCTGTGTCTGTATCAAGTTCAGTCTCTTAGAAGTCCAATCCCCAACCGCCGACTGCCGACCGTGCAACGCGAGTGGCGGGTCGGTCTGCGCGTTTCGCAGGCGTTGGCGGCCTTTGTGAAGCGGTATCCGAATCAAAGGACAGAGATGAAACCAGACAGGAGCTGTACCGGCAGCCGCCGTGGCCGTCACGGCCGGTTGGCCGGGCTAGGTGCATTGACCGTCATGACTCTGGCGCTCGCGGCATGCGGCGGCGACGATTCGTCGTCCGTCGGTGCGTCGAGCCTCGCGCAGGCCACCGCCAGCCAGCAGGCCAGCGCGCAACAAGCGGCCGGGCAGACGCCGGCCAACCAGCCGTACGTCGACCCGGTCGCGTATTCGATGAATGCGACCGACGGCCTTGCCCCCGGGCAGGTGTCCGAGAAAACGGCCGTCATGCATTACCAGTGGAAGAACGGCGGCACGGCCGTCAACTACACGACGACCACCGGCCACCTGACCGCGCAGGATGCGAACGGCAATGCGGAAGCGTCGATGTCGTATGTCGCGTACACCGCGCCGAGCACGAACGGCAAGCCGCGCCCCGTCACGTTCGTCTATAACGGCGGCCCCGGCTCGTCGTCGATCTGGCTGCGGCTCGGCTCGTTCGCGCCGACCCGCGTGGCCACGCCCGATCCGCTGTTCGGCGCCAACTGGCCGAACTATCCGCTCGTCGACAACGCCGAAAGCCTGATCGACACCACCGACCTCGTGTTCATCGACCCGCCCGGCACCGGGCTGTCGGAAGCCGTGTTGCCGAACACCAACCAGAAGTACTGGGGTTCCGATGCGGACGTGAACATCATGCGCGACTTCATCCAGCGCTACCTGAACGTCAACAGCCGCAGCACGTCGCCGATCTACCTGTACGGCGAATCGTACGGCACGCCGCGTACCGACATGCTCGCGCTGGCGCTCGAATCGGCCGGCGTGCACCTGACGGGTATCGTGCTGCAGTCGGCGATCCTGAACTACTTCGCGGATGCGACGGAAGCGGTGGCGATCACGCAGTCGACGGAAGGGCTGCTGCTCGATACCGATACCGTGGCCGGCTACCTGCCGGGCTATGCGGCGGTCGCGGCGTACTTCAACCAGGTTTCGCCGGCCCCGGTGAACCAGGATCTGTACGCACTGCAGACGGAACTGTTCACGACGCTGATCTATAACCAGCTGCAGAAGTATTCGCAGTCTTGGGTGTTGAGCCAGCTCGGCATTCCGGATGCGCTCGGCACGCCGGTGTTCCCGAGCGATGCGACGTTGAAGCTGTGGTCGATCCCGTCGAGCCTCACGCAACAGGCGCTGCGCGGCTACTTCAACGCGAATCCGTTCGGCACGAGCTTGCTGCCTGGCACGACGATCGGCCGGTATGACGGACGCGTGTCGTTGCCGAACTCCGATCCGCGGCTGCAGAACGACGGCGACCCGTCCGACATCCTGATTTCGCAGCCGTTCACGAACGCGCTCGCGACGCAGATGCCGGATTACCTCGGCTACACCGCCCCGAACGCGACGTACCTGCCGCTGAACGACAACATCATCGGCGTCTGGGACTTCACGCACGACGGCCAGCCGATGCCCGACACGATCCCCGATCTGCTCGGTGCGCTGCAGCTCAACCCGAAGCTTCGCGTGCTGTCGGAGAATGGCTTCCACGATCTTGCGACGCCGTTCTTCAACACCGAGAAGCAACTCGCGCGGCTGCAGACGGTGAAGGGCTTCAATCCGAAGCTGCAGGTGAACTTCTTCCAGGGCGGCCACATGATCTACCTGGACGACGTCGCCCGTCCGCAGATGAAGCGGGACCTGAAGACGTTCTACAAGGGCGCGCGGATTCCGACGGCACTGACGCTGCATACGCTGCCGCCGCCGTGGCCGGATGAAAACCCGCCGAGCGTACCGACCGGCAGCGTCCCCGGCGCAACCGCCGCGACGACGCTGGCGGCGGCCCCTTGAGCGACCCCGAGCGACGGACTCCTTGTCAAAGGAACCCTCTATTCATCCATTGAATGCGAGTGATCATGTCCCTAATCAATTTGATGCGGCGTATGTCTCCGTTGATCGTCCTCGGTGCCGTGATGAGCAGTGCCTACGCGTTGCCGCCGCAGGCGGTGGCGCCGGTGAAGCTGCCGCACGGCGGGCGCGGTGTCGACGGTCCGTTCTTCCCTGCCACGAAAGCGGCGCCCGTGTTGCCGTCGACCGGCGCGACGCTGCAGCAGCAGGCGCAGCAGCGTGTCGATGCGAGGCTCGGCGCCAATACGGTGCTGAGCAACGGCGCGGCCGTGACGAAGGCGCAGGCGCAGAGTAATGGCCTGGGTTTCGTGTCGAAGCACTTCGACGAGATCGATGCGAAGCACACCGGCCGCGTGACGATGAGCGATGTGCGGCAGTTCATCCAGCAGCGGCAGGTGCAGGCGCAGCAGGAACAGCAGGACGAGTGACGTAGCAGGCAGGGCGGCGGCCGGTGCGGACTCCTTCGTAACCGGCCGCCGGAAGGTGAACGACAGGGTGAACGACAGGTGCTAGGTGGCCTGGCGCGCGTAGCGCTTCGCGGTGGCCGACGGCAGTTCGCCGAACATCGCGCGATAGTCCTGCGCAAAACTGCTCAGGTGCCAGAAGCCCCATTTGGTGGCCGCGGACGTCACGGAGTCGCCGAGCCGCAGCTCGCGGCGCACGTGATTCAGCCGCACGGCCCGCAGGTACGCGATCGGGTTCAGGTTCAACGTGTCCTGGAACGCGTATTGCGCGGTGCGCCGGCTGACGCCGAGCTCCACGCACAGCTCGGCGATCGACAGCGGGCAGGTCGATGCATCCTGCAGCCGCTCCCGCACCGCATTGACCAGCGACCAGTATTTCGTCGGGCGCACGATCTGCGCGCCAGCATCCGGCGTGGCGGCCGTCATCACTTCCGAGATCGCGTACAGCACGGTGCGTTCGAGCAGTTCGATCCTGTCCTGCGTCGTTGCATCGCCGATGTGCGTGGTTTTTGCCGCGGCGGCGAGCGTCTGGCGCAGCAGGTCGCGCAGATGGTCGGCCACACCGGTCGCCATCGGGATCACCGGTGCATGGGTGCGAGCGCGCAGAGATTCGGCAACCGTACGCAGTGCCTGCGTCGACAGTTTCTCCGGCTCGATTTCGACATTCACGAGCAGATGCCGATCGGGCGAATAGAACTCGAATTCCGGCTGGCTCGAGAACACGTGCAGGCTGTCGCGCCCGCTCTTCTCGCCGCACAGGCGCGCGTGGCCTTCCAGTTCCAGCGGCACGGCCACGGCGATTCGCTCCAGTGGCACCGCGCCTTGCTGCAGGATGACCTTGTCGAGATCCTCGACCAGCAGCTTGATGCCGCCCAGCGACATGATCGACGACGAGCCGTGAAACAGCCCGCCCGAGATCTGCGTGTAGTTCATGTTCCAGCCGTCGAACGAGCGCGCCTGTTCCTCCACGTCGGTGAACGCGCAGAACGCGACCGTTCGCGCGAACAGCGGGTTGCCGGAGAAATCGCTCGGGTGGGCAGACGGCGTCATCGAGGGCGGGAAGGGGCGGGCCGGATCGATTCATTGTAGCCGCTCGCCGCGCCGGTCAAAAAGCGCCGGACGGGTGTCGCCTCGTCAAAACCCTAACTTGCCGAAATCCGATAGTGGAAAACCTTTCGGCACCTTACCTTTGGCACCAATACGACGCTGGAGAGACGGTGATGGAACTTCCCCGTGGCGGATTCTGGAGAAACTGGGTCGGCAATCAGTCGTGCGTGGCCGCGCACCTGGCGTCGCCGGCCAGCGAGGCCGAGATCGCGGAGCTGGTGCACACCGCGACGCGGCAAGGCAAGCACGTGCGCTGCGCCGGGTCGGGGCACTCGTTCACGCCCGTCGTGGCCACCAGCGGCCTGCTGCTGTCGCTGCAGGATTACCAGGGCATCGTGGCGGTCGACGAAGCGCGCAAGCGCGTGACCGTGAAGGCCGGCACCAAGATCAATGCGGTGACGCGGCACCTGAAGGAACTCGGCCTGTCGCTCGTCAACCAGGGCGACATCGATTCGCAGGCGATTGCCGGCGCGTTGGCCACCGGCACGCACGGCACGGGGACGACACTGAGCAACCTGTCGTCGCAGGTCGTCGGGATGCGCATCGTGCGTCCGGACGGCTCGATCATGACGGTGAGCGACCGGCAGGACCTCGACCTGCTGCACGCGACGCAGGTCAACATCGGCATGTTCGGCGTGGTGTCGGAGTTGACGCTGCAGGTGACGGACGCGTTCTGGCTGCACGACCGCGTATGGCGCGAGGATTTCGACGCGCTGATGGCGCAATACGACGACCTGGCCGCGAAGCACCGGCATTTCAGCTTCTTCTGGTGCCCGACGTCCGCCAGCCGCGATCTCTACTGCCTGCCCGACACCACGAAGGTGTCGAACTCGAAGAAGGACTACGACGTGTGCGAGATCAAGGTGATGGATGTCACCGACGCGCGCACGTTCCACGAAGGTGAGCACGAGAAGATCGCCTACAGCTCCGAGGTGTACGCGATCCACTACGTGCCGAACTTCCACGAGCTCGAGTACGCGGTGCCCGCGCAACACGGCAAGGAAGCGCTGCGCCGGGTGCGCGAGCTCATCCTTACGAAGCATCGCGACTGCATTTTCCCGGTCGAGTACCGCTTCACGAAGGGCGATCCGGCGTGGATCAGCCCGTTCAATCACCAGGACAGCGTCACGATTTCATGCTCGGGCGGCCCGAACGGCGTCGACTACTGGCCGTTCCTGAAGGACGTCGACACGATCCTGCGCGACTACGGCTCGCGTCCGCACTGGGGCAAGCTGCATTTCACGAACCGCGAGGACGTCGATCGCTGGTTCCCGAAGGCCGAGGCGTTCCGCGCGCTGCGCCGCAGCGTGGACCCCGAAGGCTATTTCCTCAACGATCACCTGCGGACGCTGTTCAGTTGAGCAGACCGAACGAACCAGACTGGAGAACGAAGCATGAATGTCAAGATTGACGGCCGACTGGCCGGCAAGGTCGCCGTCGTGAGCGGCGGCGCCGGTGGCTGTGGCGGCGCGGCGTCCGAACTGTTCGCCGCACAGGGCGCGAAGGTCGCGATCATCGACCGCGACGGCGACGCCGCTGAAACACTCGCATCCCGGCTGCGCGACGCGGGCCTGCAGGCGATCGGCTTCGGCGCCGACGTGTCGAAACAGGCCGAAGTCCAGCAGGCCGTGAACGCCGCGCGGGAGCAGTACGGCAACGCGGACATCCTGTTCAATCACGCCGGCACGCTGATCGTCAAACCGTTCCTCGACATCGAGGAGTCGGAATGGGACTGGCTGATGGGCGTGAACGTGAAGAGCATGTTCCTGATGACGAAAGCGGTGCTGCCGCAGATGCTGGAGAAGGGGCGGGGCAGCATCGTCTGCACGTCGTCGATTTCCGCGGTATGCGCGACGCCGGGCGAGGTGCTGTATGACGCGACCAAGGGCGCGTGCCACATGTTCGCGCGGGCGATTGCGGTCGAGTACCGCGACCGCGGCATTCGGTGCAACGCGCTCGCACCGGGGTTCATCCGCACGCCGCACGGGATGCGCGAACTGAAGGACCTGCAGGCGATGGGTGTCGACGCGACCGAGGCGGCGATCGCGGTTCAGCAAGGCCGCCTGTGCGAGCCGTCGGAAGTCGCGGCGGCGGCACTGTTCCTCGCTTCCGACGAGTCGAGTTTCGTCAACGGCACCCACCTGTTCGTCGACAACTGCTTCTCCGCCGTCTGATCGTTGATGCTCGCAAGAAGCTGAAGGGCAAGCCTCACGCCCGCTCGGCAGGCAAGTTCCGTCGAAGGTGTCGCAGCGATGCGACCCTTCGATTTTTTTTGCGCGCCCGGCGCGCGGTGTCCTAGCGGAATGTCGGAATCCTTCTAGCTGAACGAGGGCGCGTCTGATGGAATGCGAAGGCCGAAACACCATGCAGCCGGCAAGCCGCGGTCAGTCATTCACTCTCAACTGGTCAATCATCATGTTCAACCGCACCACCAGCACCGTTGCCAACGTCGATCCGGAACTTTATGCCGCGATCGAGCAGGAAAACCGCCGCCAGGAAGATCACATCGAGCTGATCGCGTCGGAAAACTACACGAGCCCGGCCGTGATGGCTGCGCAGGGTTCGCAACTCACGAACAAGTACGCGGAAGGGTATCCGGGCAAGCGCTACTACGGCGGCTGCGAATACGTGGACGTGGTTGAGCAGCTGGCGATCGACCGCGTGAAGCAGCTGTTCGGTGCGGAAGCGGCGAACGTGCAGCCGAACTCGGGTTCGCAGGCGAACCAGGGCGTGTTCTTCGCGATGCTCAAGCCGGGCGACACGATCATGGGCATGAGCCTCGCGCACGGCGGCCACCTGACGCACGGCTCGCCCGTGAACATGTCGGGCAAGTGGTTCAACGTGGTGAGCTACGGCCTGAACGAAAACGAAGACATCGACTACGAAGCGGCCGAGCAGCTCGCGCAGGAACACAAGCCGAAGCTGATCGTCGCAGGCGCGTCGGCATTCTCGCTGAAGATCGATTTCGAGCGTCTGGCGAAGATCGCGAAGTCGGTCGGCGCGTACCTGATGGTCGACATGGCCCACTACGCAGGCCTGATCGCAGCGGGCGTGTACCCGAACCCGGTGCCGCACGCAGACTTCGTGACGACGACGACGCACAAGAGCCTGCGCGGCCCGCGCGGCGGCGTGATCCTGATGAAGGCCGAGTACGAGAAGCCGATCAACTCGGCGATCTTCCCGGGGATCCAGGGCGGCCCGCTGATGCACGTGATCGCGGGCAAGGCCGTGGCGTTCAAGGAAGCGCTGTCGCCGGAATTCAAGGCGTACCAGGAGAAGGTGGTCGAGAACGCCCGCGTGCTGGCTGAAACGCTGGTGAAGCGTGGCCTGCGGATCGTGTCGGGCCGTACGGAAAGCCACGTGATGCTGGTGGACCTGCGTGCGAAGAACATCACGGGCAAGGCAGCGGAAGCAGCGCTGGGTGCTGCGCACATCACGGTGAACAAGAACGCGATCCCGAACGATCCGGAAAAGCCGTTCGTGACGAGCGGCGTGCGCCTGGGTTCGCCGGCAATGACGACGCGCGGCTTCGGCGTGAAGGAAGCGGAGATCGTCGGCAACCTGATCGCCGATGTGCTGGAAGCGCCGGAAGATGCGGCCACGCTCGAGCGTGTGCGCGGGCAGGTCGCCGAACTGACGAAGCGTTTCCCCGTCTACGGCTGATGCGCGCAAGATTCAACCGCTGCCAGGCGGTTGAATCTCGTTGTTGTGTGTAGACATGAAAAAACCGACTCGCGGCATCGAGCCAGCGAGTCGGTTTTTTTTCGGCCTGCTTCGAAGACGCTTCAGGCCGTCGGATCGACGTTCGCCTCGAGTTCGCGGATGCGGTCGAGATTGCGCGTGTCCTTCAGCACCGGCGGCCCCGCGAACGTGTTGCGCACGCCGAAGCCGTACCAGATCACCATCAGCACCACGACGAAGCCGACGAGCACGTACAGCACCTTCTCGTTCGGCGGCTGGATGCCGACATACGCGAGCACGCAGGCGCCGACCAGCGCGAGCAGCGCACACGGCTTCGACCAGATCCCCAGTTGAAACGGGCCCTTGTCGGTCCACGTGCGGCCTTCGGCCAGCATCCCGGAGCCGATCGGCATCGCATACGAGATGAACAGGAACACCGCGCTGCCGGCACTCAGCACCGAGAACGCATCGCCGTACAGCGTGACGACGATCGCGAGCACCGCACACGTCCAGATCGCGGGGCCGGGCGTGCGGTGCGTCGGGCTCACGCTGCGCAGCAGCTTCGACGCCGGCAGCCCGCCGTCGCGTGCGAACGCATACACCATCCGCGACGTCGACATGATCGCCGCGAGCCCGCACACGTAGTTGATGAAGAACATCGCGAGTTCGAGGATGACGCGCAACGTCTTCGGAATCGGCGCGAGAATCGCTTCGAAGAAACCGGTGCCCTGCTTCATGCTGGCGGTCAGGTCGGGCATCACCAGCACGAACGCGCACACCATCACGTAGCCGAACACCGCGGACCAGAACACCGACCCGATGATGCCGCGCGGCACGTTCTTCGCCGCATCATGCGTCTCTTCCGACGTGTGCGCGGAAGCGTCGAAGCCGGTGATGGTGTAGGTCACGAGCAGCAGGCCGGACAGGAACGCGAGCGGCGTGGCCTGCTTCGGCCATGCGCCGCCATCGACACCGGTGAAATTGGTGAACGTCACGAGCCGATGCGCATCGAACGCGACCGGCGAGTAGTAGAGCAGCGACACCACCAGCGCGATCGTCACCACGAAGATGAGATAACCCGACAGGTCGGTGATCTTGCTCGCGATCCTGATGCCGCGCGCGTTCAGGATCGCCTGCGAGATCGTGATGAACGCGATGAACGCCGTTTGATGCCACCAGGTCAGGCTGTCCGGGCTGACGCCGAACATCGGTGCGATCAGCGTCTTGAAGAACGGGTCGTAGGTGCCGAAATTGATCGCGGCGATCACGAAGATCAGGCCGATCAGGTTGAGCCACGCCGTCATCCACCCCCATTTCTTCCCGCCGAGGATCGCGCCCCAGTGATAGAGGCCGCCGGCCGTCGGAAACGCGGACGCGATCTGCGACATCGACACGGCGACGATCAGCGCGAACAGCGAGCCCAGGGGCCAGCCGAGGCCGATCGACGCGCCGCCGGCGGCGGAAAACGCGAGCTGGAACGCGGTAATGCCGCCCGACAGGATGCAGATCACCGAAAACGACACCGCGAAGTTCGAAAAACCGCTCATACGTCTCGACAGTTCCTGCGCATAGCCCATCTTGTGCAGCAGGCTTACGTCACTGTCGGTGCCTGAATCAGGCTGGAATTTTGCATCCATGGTCGCTCCGTCACGAATGTCCTGCGTGGCAGGACCGTCATCGCCGCCCGGGCCAAGCAAGCTGGCCCGCTCCTGGGATTCGTCGGCGGCTCGCGATGCCCGGGGTCGAGCGGCAATCGCTTTCCAGTCCGATGCGTGAACGGTATGAAATCAAATCTCCCGGCTCTATCAGATTTCGGCAACGTAGTGAAAATCCGGAGGGATGTGAGACAGGAAGGATAATTTTCCATGAGGTGCAAAGATATGCTTCTGTTTACAAAGTGCAGCCTTATGCTTCGCAAACAAAAATCCGGCCCTGAGCCGGCTTTTTGTTTGGTCGCACTGATCTGCATGGTGAGGCCAGAGCGCCTAGCTGACCTGCGTCATCCACACAAATCACCTGTCCCACATTCTTGTCAGCGGCCTCACGTGTCCCCGAGGATGCATTCGTGACCCGACTGCACTTCTTGTCATGCGCACACCCCTTGTGACGTGGATGAGCTTGTCATCCACGGTGTCAATCGGCGTCAACGGGAACTCTACATTGAACACTACGGATATTTTTCGTAAGTGATTGAATATTAATGGTTTTAGTGATTTTTGAGCGAGCGTAGGAACCCTACTTTAGATCTAGCCGACCATCATGGCACGCCGAAGAGCCTGCGAGTCGTTGGTTCCGGAGGAGCGCCTATTCGATCAATTGCTCGGGCGCGTGATACGCGTCGCAACAACCGCCCCCAGGCCAAAAAAGATCACACTAGGCGAGAGTAGATTGCCAGCGGACAATCCAGCAATGTCTATAGCCTGAAAGAACCGTGACGCAACGGACAGCCGTTGACGGCGCTAAGCGGAAGCAGGCAATGTGTGCTGCCCGCCACAGCGGTCGGTGGGGATGTGGAAAGTTACTCACAAGGGAACAATGGCTCCGACACTCGATGACCTTCTCAACGATGGCCGGTTGACGCGGCTGTTCTCGAAGAGTACCCGCCACTGCGCGCTGCAGCTTTGGATCCTGCAGATCAAGTCGGGGCAATCGATCGAAAATCGAGTGGTCTACGGCCGTTTGCTTCCCTACAGCCATTCGAGTGATCGCTGGTCAGCCGGGGACGATGATAGTTTTCGCCCTGTCGGACAAGTACAAGCTCAGGTTGCCCGGCTCAACCTATACGTCAAAAGTGTCTACTGCGCCGACCTACTACGGCGACTGGCTGCGGGTTGGACCGTTTCTGCAGTCAGCGAAGAGTTGAAGCTTGGCCTTTCCGATCGGCTGAAAGAAAGGTTTGGGGCAACCTCGCTTGCTCCCGATGGCCTAGCTTACCGCCCGGTCTCCTATCAGCTAAATCGTGGCGCACATGACGAGCGGTCGCTCTCCAGCCCACATGGTGGAGCTGGGGCGTTCAGTGCCTCTATTACTCTGACTGACAAGGGGGCGCTGTTCCGTGTTGGGCAGGACTATGACGTAGCTTTGACCTCATTGGTGGTCGAACGCATCAGCGCAGATACGGGCTTGGACTTTGGTGCTGCTGACCTAGCTCGGTTTGGTGATCTTGAGCTGTTAGTTTTTCCTGCGCTCGACGACATGGAGCGACAGTTGATGAAGGTAGGCTGGGTTGATACCCCGCATGCATTAGTCGCGCGATTTGATCCGATGCAGGTCCCGCACTTCAGTGCGTTCCATTTTCGTCTGTGTATCGCGAACGGCGGACAGATCGTCTACTCACGTATCGCCGTCGCAAAACGCGATGCGGAGGGCGTGTACGAGCACAAGTTCGAGCTGAGCGAGCATCTGCACGCTACCACAGACAGTACTGAGCTAGAGGTCTACGGTTTCGACGGCGATCAATCTCGCGAGGGTACGCTGTGTTGCCGGTGGCGAATCGGGTACTTCCGGGAGGTTAATCTGCAGACACACGTGGTAGGCCGCGGAGCTGAGCCGGTTAAATTCGACTGGTTAGAAAAAACCACACGGCCGGCTGTACTAGCGAGAGTGAAGGCGGCCCTGACTATCAATCGCGGCGATTTGGGATTTGCTAACCGTGTCGGTAGCCGTGAAGCGGATCCGTGGGTTCCTGCTAACCTTGATCTCGCATCTCTTTTCGAGCGACTCCATCCGAGAAATTCAGAGGGGCGGTTCTTCTTACGCTGGGGGCAGGGGGACGGAGAGGGGCGATTGCAATTCGTGGAGTGGTTTAGAGGACTACTGAACAAATACCAGCAGCATCAAATAGTCATCTTTGATCCATACTTTGAGGCTGCGGGCCTAGCCCTGTTGCTACTCGGTGCGGCGCCTAAGTCTGACTATATTGTCTTCACGTCCTTGTCCAAACCGTCCAAAGTAAGTGACGGTGTGGTAGGCGAATCTGACAAACCTGCACAGAGTCGGATTAACAACCTAGTGGCGAGTTGCGAGCACAACAGCCAACTGCTGAGGCGGATCAAGTTGCGCATCTATGGCCTGAGGGAGGGGCGGCTGCACGATCGTTACATCTTGATCATGGGGGCGGACGGACTACCGGCAGCGGGCTTCAATCTATCAAACTCGTTTCAGAAGGCCGCCGAAAACTATCCTCTGTTAGTTACCCCGATTCCAGCGGACACCCTTCTCTCGGTTGAAAAATACATGTCCGGGCTGGTGCAGGAGGCGGAGACCGCGCAGTCCGAAGGGGGGGGCGAAAGCTATTCTATGCGCCTACTTTTCAACTCCGCATCGTCGCCGATGGTGCCGCAGCGCTACGAGCCATTACGCTTTCTTGAAAACGTTAGAGCAGGCGATGTGTTGAGCGTCTGGGTTGGCGAGTTATCACTACGTGGCCAAAGCGGTGATTCGTTGAAGGTGCAGATGGCTGAGTTGGGCCTGCTCAAGGATGGTTCGCTTGTGCTGCCTGAGATGGTTGATCTGCAGGATTGGATGAATGAGCAAGCGAGCAACTTCACTGAATTCACTGCGATTTGGGAGGTGCTCGGCGAGGTTATCGCGCATACACGTGCCAGTGATCGTCGATTTCGCGAGGATAAATTGGACCGTGGCTTTGTCGAGTTCCTTGTGCGGTTCCTCAATACATCGTTCAACCGCGTGTATGACGGAGTAGATGAGGAGTTATCTGTGATGGATGCTCGTCTCTTTCGGGAGCCGGTCGAGACTCTACTACATAGCTCTTACCGTCCCGAACACTTGTTCCACGCGACAAAGTATGTAGCTTTGACTTGGTCAGAGTACTTCACCATCAAGTTTCTGTGGTGGTACGCCCCGCATATGCTGCTGGCGACTTTCGAAGCCCAAGTGGCTGACTTGCCGGTAGAGTCAGGAGGCTCAAATGTAGTGCAATTGTCCCTGTTGAGCCAGATCGTTAGCGACATTTCGCTCTCGATCCAGTTCGATATAAACAAGGTGCAGCGGGGCCTCCTTGTGAACAGTGGCAACGGCTTTCTGCGATGGATGGGACTCATCGCGATTGAGCGACAGCTGGAAGGACCAGGTGGGCTCGCCGTTGTGCTGCAATTGGTCGCCAGATTTTCCTCTGCAGACCAGGTACGTGCCCTTGGTTGGATGATTCATCGTGCGAAAAGTAATCCGAAGAAAGCAGAAATTTACGATGGTTTGGTAACGTCGTTGCATGAGGCGTTGCCACCGATGATCCCTGCGGAGGACTTGAGGCATCTAGTTGACTCGATGCGTGGGCATATGCGGCAATTGACTTGGGCAGAGCCTTGGCTGTTCCAGGATGTCGTCTTTCCTTTGTTGCAGGATGAGCGCGCTAATACAGATGATGCTTGCGAGATCTGGATCAATGAATTGGTTGCGTTGCTGGGACCAGAACTGAATCACCGGCTGTTTGCTCTTGCGCGTGAGGGCCAGACGACCAATATCACCGCGTTCCTTTTTGCTCACAGCGGCCCTGAGCGGCAGCGAGCCAGCCTTAGGTCGATGCAATTGATCTTGAAGCAACAGCGACGGATTGTGCAACAACCTCTCGCCAGCACGTCAGACTGGACTCGCTGGGACGATGCTTTGGTTGTCTCGATGTGGATACTCGCTTTTACCCGATGGGCGCAGTACTACCTACGCCTGCGCGACGTGACCGACAGTGAGCTGGAACGACTGTCGGAGGACGCACGAGAGTTAGCTATGGTTCGACCGATGGATGAATGGCGTTCGGAGGGGGCTGGCAAGCCAGTCCAGTTGGCGGCGTTCCTTGATCAGGCCGAAGAACTCTCACTTTAAGCGACAAGCCAGCGGCCAAACTCCCACAGTCGACCGAGTGGTGGCCTTGGGATAGCCGATAAGGATGTGATCGATTGCTTGAGGGCAAGTCGGCGGATGACTTCGTCGTTGCGGGAAGCAGCAGCCCTCTGTGCACGCTACCTTCGAGAGGCGATACAGGAGATAAAGGTTAGCTTCCCTCGATACCCTGCTGGAATAGGGGGCAGCACTCGAGATGCTCCCCCTCTGCTGAAGAGTGGACGATGCTCTTGCCAACGTTACGCGGACATGCCACCTTTGGTGTCGATGTTCGCCATACGCAAAAAATAACGGGACACGGCATGACTAATAAGACAGATAAGTACGCAGCTCTAGCTCCGAGAATCGAGTATCTCAGCGATGTAGTTGTGCTCTCACAGGCATGGAAGAAGACGCATACTTACATCCGGCATCACAACTGGTATGCCGACACGCTGGAACTAGACTGTTCGGCTGTAAACCTTGACGGAGAGCTTAGTCAATGGTCCGCGGAGCTGCGAGACGGAACGTACACTCCTAAGGCCGCTCGCCTTGTGCCGGCTCCCAAAAGCGATCCATGGGTGTTCGGTGATGCGGAGATAAATGGGTGGGCACCCGTGTCATCGAGTGAGCATTTCTTGCGCCCTCTTGCTCATGTGGGAATTAGGGAGCAGACGATAGCTACAGCCGCTATGTTGTGTCTCGCTGATTGTGTTGAGTCGGCACAAGGCGATACGTCACTAGACGCATTGGATGCGCAGAAGGCTGGTGTCTTCAGTTACGGAAACCGACTGTTCTGTTCGTGGACAGATCAAGGGGCTCGCGCGCGCTTTTCGTGGGGAAATTCAAATGTATACAGTCGATATTTTCAGGACTATCAGAGTTTTGTCGAGAGACCGCTGCTCATCGCGCAGAGCGCCGTCCTGAGTGGACAAGATGCTCTCACTTTGTTTGTCATAAAGCTAGATTTGAGCGCTTTCTACGACAACATCAATATAGAAGGACTCGTCGAGAAGTTGACGGAGCTTTATTGGCGGTACAGCGAGACGATCGCTCCGACAGCGAAAACATCCAGTGCGCGATTCTGGGCCACTCTTGCGAAATCCCTGTCAATTGGATGGCAGGTCGAGGACGCGAAATGGGCGCCGTATCTGAAGGGACAAAAGCTTCCATCAGGGCTGCCGCAGGGGCTGGTATCAAGTGGATTCTTCGCCAACGCGTATCTAGTGGATTTCGATGAGGCCGTCGGGGAATCAATAGGTCGATCTTTCAATCGTCGGGGCGTGAAATTTCGGCTGCACGACTACTGTAGATACGTTGATGATGTGAGGCTTGTTGTCTCTTGTGACAAACAAGTACCAAGCGAAGAAGAACTTGGACTCGCACTGACTGAATGGGTCCAGGCACGGCTTGATTCTAAAGCGAATGATGTTGAGTTTGAGGAGCGACTCGTAGTAAACGAGCAGAAGACGGAAGTTCAACCGTTTGCATCTCTTGGTGGAGAGTCTGGGACGGCAGCACGTATGAAGTCGCTACAGAGCCAGCTTAGTGGTCCGTTCGATATCGCAGCGCTACAGCACGTCGAGGCAGGACTCAATGGTTTGCTGGCTCAGGCTGAGTTGGGGACAGCAGCTAAGCAGAAGGTTGACGGTGGCAGAAATTTACCGCCTCTAGCATCCGTGGTGCGTCCAAAGCGCGAGGTGCGTGACGACACGTTGACTCGATTTGCAGCCTATCGGTTGACAAAGGCCCTGAAGCTACGCAGAAAGATGACGGATCTCACCCAAGATGAGGAAGCCGGACTTTCGCGAAATATTCTCCTGCATGACCTGGAGGTTGCTGCGAGGCGACTCGTTGCTGCGTGGTCCCTGAATCCAGGTCTCGCACAAGTCCTCACTTATGCCCTAGATCTGTTTCCGTGTCCTGAGTTGCTAAAAACCATAACGGATGCACTTCTGACAAAGGTTCTCGGAACGCAGGAGGATGCATACTCGACTGGAACAGCCTTGTATACGCTTGCTCAACTATTTCGAGCGGGGGCGTCCCAGACGGGAAAATACTGGGAGAGTGATGGTTCCCTGCAAGTCGGCGACGTAGAGCGCTATCGGCTGGAGCTCGGGCAACTGGCGCGGATGCTTATTGATGAGGGAGTTCTTCCATGGTACGTCCGACAGCAGGCACTGCTGTTGCTCGCGTCGCTGAGCCAGGTCATCACGCTTGATACGAGCTTCGACGAGTTACCCTACCACCGAAGCTTGCATGAGTTCATTGGTAAGCGCGTGGATGAAGGACTTCCACACATTGAGGAAACAATTGCGGTGTCGTTGGTCGGTCATCAGCTACTGCGCGATGATGCGCACTATGCGATGTGGTTTGCGGCCTTATCGAGGCAGTCGACGCGCAAGGATCGCCTTATAGCATTGGAGCTACTCGCGCAAAATCAGCCACACTTGCTGCGGGTAATCGCAGCGAGCCGCAGTAATCGGCAGCTTGCTGCTGAACCGGCTTTCCAAAGCATTGTCCGATATTTTTCGAGCTTCAAGGAACCGGAAGACGAATGTGCGTTGGTCGACGGCGAATGGCTATCTTTCGGTGACATCGTCAAGATGCGTGATACGCCATTCCACGAGGAGAACGCGCTGTTGCAGCTTGCGTTCGCACTTGCAGATGCGGTGTCTCGCACGGATGAACTGCCCGAGCAATGGACGCCTCAGACGATACAGGTGAGATGTGAAGACTGGGCGCTTTTGAGCGATCCGCGTGGTATGCCGCGACTATCGATACGGATTGGACCAACTCGTGGTCGCAGGGATCCACGCTATAGAACACCGGAATGGTGTAACTCAGAGGATGCGATTCTGTATGCAATCGGAAGAGTTATTCGATGTGCCGCCACTGGGGAGTTGGACTTCACAGCGCGCCAATGGTTGCTTCGAGAAGAGAACATTGGCTGGTATCGAGGTATTTCCAGTACGTGGAAGAAGCGCCAAATAGGTATGTTGAATACGTCCGTCGCTATGGCCGGGACAACTGCGGCCATAACGCCGTGGTTCTCGGAGCTTTTACTTCGGCTGCTACGCTGGCCGGGACTACAAGCTCAATTGGAAACAAGTAGCAGCGTTGGTGTCGTCACCGATGCGGCCATGTTACGAGACCTTGTGCATGAGCGCTTGAAGGCACAGGCTGCCTTGTTTGGAAAAAGCTCAAATCTCCCCATTTACGTCTATCCGGTCGATTGGCCCATTGACGAGTCGAGATTGCTACGCGTCTGCGTCATTCAAGGCTTGCTGCCAACCACCAAGGATTTCGATGGAGGTTTGGCGAGTTTGCACAAGGAGGGATTCCGGGCTAGACAAAGAAACCACACCGCATCAATCCTTTATCTCGCGTATCAGCAACTGCAAGCTCGTGATTCTGTACTCGGTAAGGATCACAAGCCTTACGTTGACTTGGTCGTGTTGCCGGAATATAGCATTCATCTTGACGACCAAGATCTGATGAGGGCGTTTTCGGATGCCACTGGTGCAATGATTTTTTATGGATTATGTGGTGCAACTCATCCAGTCACGAGCGAACCGATCAATGCGGCGCGTTGGTTAGTGCCACAACGTAGAAATGGAGGGCGTTCGTGGGTTGAAGTTGATCAAGGGAAGAAGTATCCGACTACCGAAGAAGAGACCCTCGGGGTTAAACCGTGGAGGCCTCATCAGGTGGTCATTGAGCTTTCCTCTGGAGGTGCTGGAAAGTTTCGGATTTCTGGTGCGATTTGCTACGATGCAACCGACATTTCACTTCCCGCAGACCTTCGCGACGTCTCACACATGTTCATCGTGTCTGCTATGAACAAAGACGTAAAGACATTTGACAGCATGGTAGGCATGCTTCGCTATCACATGTATCAGCACATATTGGTGGCAAATGCTGGTGAGTTTGGTGGATCGACGGCGCAAGCTCCATATGAACAGGAGCACAAACGTCTAATATCTCACAACCACGGCTCCGACCAGATTAGCGTAAGTGTGTTCGATGTCGACATAAATCACTTTGGCCCAAATTTGCAAGCAACGAAAGTTACGTTGGATCCAAGTGGGAAGAAGAAGCGTATCGGTAAGACGCCACCTGCCGGTCTGATGCGCGATAGCGTCCAGTAATCGCTCGCATCATTTCTGCAGCCGCTCGGGTGACTGCGCCCTGGAACGGTCACCCGGGTCTAGCGGACCAGCGTCGTCCTTCTGGTGAACGATTGGTACCGGTGTGGCTTATCCGATCGACGGTGCTTTCCGGAGCAGACGTACTCTATTTGTCCACAGCCTCTCTGGTTTCCAAGTATCTACTTCGGGCAGTGTAGGCGGCTTCTCGGACTACTGGATCCAACAGAGAGAGGCCGACCTTGCCGAGTACTTCTTCTATTTGCCTGCGGGCTCGAGTTCAGGGAGCTCGTTCTCGCCGGGTGCAAGAACTTCCGTCCTGTCTCAAATGCACCGGAAGCGGGCAGGGGGCGGTGTCGTGGCAGGTCGATCCGGTGCGACGCCGGATGCGGATTCTCGCCCCCGGAATGCCGGGGGCGAGCGTGGGGGACGTCAGTCACGCATGGCCCGCCGCGAACAGCGCTTCCCAGCCGAGAAACGCGCCGAGCGGAATGATGTCCCAGTCGATCAGCCCGGCCTTGGCCAGCGGAAACTCGCGCAGTGCTTCCCGCGCGCTTTCCATCGAATCGCACTCCGCAATGATCGCGACGCCGGGGCGATCCTGGCGGAAATAGATGTCGCGGACGATCCCGCGCTTGAGCAGGTGCCAGCCGTAGCGCACTTCGTCGAGCATGTGCGGTTGATAGGCTTCCGGACTCGCACCGGGCAGCGGAACGTCGAGGCACAGCAGTTTCATGTCGATCTCCTGGTAAGCGCGTTGCACCGCTTATGCGCTGGCCGCGAACCGCGTCGCCAGTTCGGCGACGCGCTGCCCGAGGTGCGCGGCGGTTTCGAGGTCGCTGGCGATCGGCGACAGTTCCGGCGACACGTCGTCGGACTGCGCCATCGCGCCGAGCCAGCCGCCGATCCGGTTGCGCTCGTTTGCCGCGGTGCCGGCGAACAGGTCGAGCCCGACCCAGATCATCCCGTGTTGCGCCGCGAACAGCGTCATCGTCATCAGCGCGTTCAGCTTGTCGCCGTGCTGCGCGCCGGAGTTGGTGAAGCCGGCCGCGATCTTGTTGCGCCAGGCTTGCGGAATCCACGCGGGGCGCGTCGAATCTTCCATGAACTTCTTGAGCCGCGAGCTGATCGACGCGTTGTACGTCGGCGAGCCGAAGATGATCGCGTCGCTCGCGGCGAGCGCATCCCACGGAATCGCGCCGTCGGCGACCGCGATGAGCCGCACTTCCGCGCCCGGTACGCGCCGCACGCCTTCCGCGACGGCTTGCGCCTGTCGCTCGGTGTGACCGTGACCGCTGTCGAAAACGATGGTGGCAAGCATGAGCATTCCTTTGCAGTCCGTTGAACGATGGCCGCATTGTGGGCGGCGCGAGTCGCAACCGGAAGTTGGGCCCGGGTTGAGTCGCTCTCAACTTCAGGTTGATAATCGGCGGCAGGCGAAGGTGTACCGTGCAACGTGTCGATCGAAGGAGGCTGCTTTGGATGTGTCACAACGGACGCGTGCGATCCTGTCGTTCGTGCATGCGGCCGACGGCGGCAGCTTTGCAGCGGCCGGGCGGATGCTCGGCATCACGTCGGCCGCCGTCAGCAAGAACGTCGCCGGCCTGGAGCAGGCGCTTGGCGTGCGGCTGATGAACCGCACCACACGCACGCTGAAGCTCACCGATGAAGGCAGCGTGTTCCTGCGCGAGGCGCGCATCGCTCTGGACGCGCTCGATTCGGCGGTCGACAGCATCGTCGCGCAGCGGCTCGGGCCGCAAGGGCGCGTGCGCATCTCGACGAGCGCTGCGTTCGGGCGCGAGCACCTGCAACCGGTGCTGCCCGGGTTGCTGGCGCGCTACCCCGGTTTGTCGGTGGAGGCCGATTTCGACGACCGGATCGTCGACGTCGTGCGCGACGGTTACGACATCGTCATTCGGGGTGGCAACATTCACGATTCCGCACTGGTATCGCGGCCGATCTTTCGCATGAATACGGTGCTGGTTGCGTCACCCGCCTATCTGGCGAGTCACGGTATTCCGCGAGCACCGGACGATCTGGGCGCGCACCGGCTGATTGCACGCAGGTTTCTAGGCGGTGAGGTGTCGACGTGGAGCTTCAGGATGCGCGGCGGGAGCATCGTGGCGGTCGATCCGGGCGACACGGCGCCGCTGACGTTCTCGGCGCCGGAGGCTGTGCTGCAGGCCGCGCATGACGGCCTCGGCATCGCGGAGGTCGGTGTGCATCTCGCGTGGGCGCATCTGCGCGCCGGCTCGCTGAAGGTGTTGCTGCACCGCCATCATTTGCCCGGCACCTACGAAATGGCGATGCAGTATCCGCATCGCGCATTGAAGGCGTCGCGCGTGCAGGCGACGGTCGACTATCTGCTCGACGCGTTTGCTTCGAACGAAAGCCTGCATGTGCCGTTGAAGGCGCTGGATGCGTACGGCGCGTGATGCGGGCGCGGCCTAAGCGGTCCGCTGTCTGTCGGGGTGGGGATGCACGCCGAAGCGCGCGCGATAGTCGCGCGGCGAGACGCCGACCTGTTTCGCGAATGCGCGCTGTAGCGCGTCGACACTGCCGAATCCCGACCGTTCGGCGATGCGTTCGAGCGGCCAGTCGGCCCGCTCGAGCAGCGCCTTCGCGCGCTCGACCCGTGCTGCCAGTACGAATTGCGCGGGTGATCGCCCGGTTTCCTTGAGGAAGTGGCGCGCAAACGAGCGTTCGCTCATGTGCATCCGTGCGGCCAGCGCGGCGACGCCGAGATCGCCGGCCGGATCGTCGGCGATCTCGGCAAGCAGGGTACGCATGCGCGGCGTTGCGCTGGCCAGCGAGCCGAGCCCGACGCTGAACTGTGCCTGCCCGCCGGGCCGGTGCATGAACAACACGAGTTCGCGTGCGACCGCGAGCGCGGTCGGCGCACCGCAATCCGCCTCGACCAGTGCAAGACACAGATCGATGCCGGCCGTCACGCCGGCCGACGTATGGAACGGCGGGTCGCTGACGTAGATCGCGTCGGGCTCGATCCGCGCGTCGGGACAGAGTGCCTGCAGCATCGCGCACCGGTTCCAGTGCGTGGTCGCGCGCTTGCCGTCCAGCCATCCGCCCGCGGCGAGCACGAACGCTCCCGTGCAGATGCTCGCGATGCGCCGCGTGTCCGCGATCCGCGTGCGCAGCCACGGCAGCACGCCGGCTTCCGACGCCGCGTGTCGCAGCGCCGCTTCATCGCCGCCGGCGACGACGATCGTGTCGATCCGCGCCGGCAGCGCCGCCAGCGCGACGGTACCGGCGAGCCGCAAGCCCGCATGCGTGACGATGTCGTCCCCGTGTTGCGACGCGAGCGTGAGCCGGTACGGCACGGCATGGTCGGGCAGGTAACGGTTCGCGACCGCGAACACTTCCATCGGGCCCGTGATGTCGAGCGACTGGACGCCTTCGAAGCCGACGACAACGATGTCGCGTGCCGAACAGGTTGACTGGGACATGGCGGAAAGTGCGGTGGAGTTGTCCTTGTGACCGCGAGCATGATCCTTGTAATTTTCCGGACGTGCAATCGACGGATGCGGGGGGACGATGCGGGTATGGAAGACAGGCGGCGCAGTGCTGCTCGCGGGCGCGATGCTGGGCGCGTGCGCAGCGGGGCGGACGGCACCGGCGAAGGCGGAGGACGCACTGCCGGTCGCACGCGCGCTGACGATCGGCGTGCCGAAAGCGGGCCGCACGCGGCCGCTTGTAGCGATCGTCGCGGACAACGCTGGAACCGAGACGACCGATTTCATCGTGCCGTACGCGATTCTGAAGACGTCCGGTGCGGTCGATGTCGTCACCGTGTCGGCCGACGAAGGCGAGGTCGAACTGATGCCCGCGCTGCGCATGCTGGCCGATATGACGGTCGAACGGTTCGATGCCGCAACGCCTGCGGGGGCCGATGTCGTGATCGTGCCCGCGCTGCATCGCGCGGACAGCCCGGTGGTATTGGCGTGGCTGCGCAAGCAGGCCGTTGCCGGCGCGACGATGGTGGCGATCTGCGATGGCGCGGAAGTCCTCGCGAATGCGGGCCTGCTGCGGCATCGCACGGCGACGTCCCACTGGTATTCGCGCGACGGCCTGCGCCGCCGCTTTGCCGATACGACGTGGGTCGACGATCGACGCTACGTGATGGACGGCAACGTCATGACGACGACCGGCGTGTCGGCGTCGATTCCCGCTTCGCTGGCCTTGGTGAGTGCGCTGGCCGGGCCGGCAGCGGCGCGCGAGACGGCGCGGCGCGTCGGCGTGCAGACATGGAGCGATGTTCACGACGGCCGCCGGTTCGCGTTGACTGCGCGTGCGGTGACGGTCGCGTTGACGAACCGCGTCGCGTTCTGGCGGCACGAGACGTTCGATCTTCCGGTCGAAAACGGGTTTGACGAGCTGTCGGTTGTGTTGACCGCCGACGCATGGGCGCGAACCTGGCGCAGTGACGTCGTCGCGACGGCGGACACGCGCGTGATCGCGTCAAGGCACGGGCTGCGGTTGCTGGCGCAGCCGCCGAATGCCCGGCATGTGAGCGTGACGACGCCGGCCGCCCGGCGTGGGGAATCCGTGCTGCCCGGTGTGCTCGGCGACATCGCGGCCCGCTACGGCGATGCGACATCGGGCTGGGTCGCGTTGCAGCTGGAGTATCCGAAGTAGCGGCCGTCTTGCGCAGAATGCGGGCGTTGTGCGCTGCGCTTACTTCACCCACTCTGCGAGCTTCGGATCGGGATAGGGCAGGATGTCCCGCGACTGGGTGTGCTCGGCCACCCATTTCGTTCCGTTCCAGTGGAAATCGGCCTGCGTTTCCGTCCCGTGGCCGTTCGCGCGGATGACCAGCGTGCAGGCCGCCTGGATCGGGTAAGTCGGGTTTTTCGGGCCGATGCAGGACCCGAGAATCACCATGACGTCGCCGAGGCCGAACCGCTCCTTCATCGCGTAGGTCGCGTCGAATTCCGAGAGCCGGTCCGGTACCGGCGTTGCGTCGCACGCGGCGACGCTCGCGGCAAGCAGCAGCGCGGCGGCTCGGCCGGCACGCCGCCAGGTGAACGGGGTGTGGGCTGAACGGGCATCAGCGTCGGCGCGCTTCTCCGCGCGGGAGTTTGACGGACAGGGCATTCGGAGTTCGGGTCACGGACACGGCGGCCATTGTGACGGATTTCACCGGCACCCGGGCTGACCCGAGCGCATCGATGCGTCGGCGTCGTACTCGAACGCGGGGGAACCGTTGAGCGGCGCGGTGTTCCGGCTCACGCCATACGCCGGGCGGACAAGCGATTCCACAGCATGCCGGAGCGGTTGCCGCTGCGGCAGTATGCGAGCACCGGCTTCTGCAGCGTGTCGACCAGTTCACCGAAGGCATCGATCTCCGCATCGCCGATGCGGTCGCGCTCGACCGGCAGATAGCGCGCTTCGAGGCCCAGTTCGCGGGCTGCCGCGGCGATTTCATCGAACGCCGGATGTTCGTCGCCTTCGCCGTCCGGACGATTGCAGATGACCGAGCGGAAGCCGGCATTGCGGATCGCCTTCAGGTCGGCCGGCGTGATCTGCCGCGACGCGGAGAACCCGTTCGCCGCCGTCGCGCGACACTGTTCGATCGCGTGGCGGAAGCAGGCGATCGCGAAGTCGACATCCTGCTCCGTCGTGAAGCGGCCGAAGCTCACGCGCACGGTGCGGCCTGCCGTCTCCGCATCGAGGCCGATCGCGGTCAGCACGTGGGACGGTGCGCCGCTGGTCGAGTTGCACGCGGACGTCGACGACACGGCGAGCGCTTCGCCGAGCATGAACGGGAAGAAGCCCGGCGCATTCACCGTCAGGCTCAGCGTGTGCGGGATGCGGCGCGCGGCGGCCGCGTTCTGCGTGACATCGCCGAGCGCGACCAGCGCGTCCGTCAGGCGGGCGCCGAGCGCTGCGATCCGTGCGGTTTCGCCGTCGAGCTTGTCAGCGGCCAGTTCGCATGCGACGCCCATGCCGACGATCTGATGCGTCGCGAGCGTGCCCGAGCGCAAGCCGCGCTCGTGCCCGCCGCCGTGAATCTGCGGGGCGATCCGGTCCGCGATGTCGCGGCGCACGAACAGCGCGCCGATGCCCTTCGGGCCGTACACCTTGTGCGCGGACATCGACAGCATGTCGATGCCGAGCGCGCGCACGTCGATCGGCGTCTTGCCGAGCGCCTGCGCGGCGTCGACGTGGAGCAGCGCGCCCGCGTCATGCACGATGCGCGAGATTGCGCCAATATCGGTCAGCGTGCCGAGCTCGTTGTTCACGAGCATCAGCGACACGAGGCCCGTATCGGGGCCGATCGCGGCAGCGACCGCGTCGACGGTGATCTCGCCGTCGCGGGTGGGCGTCAGGAACGTGACCGACGAGCCGTGCTTCGACAGGTTCGCCATCGTGTCGAGAATGGCCTTGTGCTCGATGCGGCTCGTGACCAGGTGGCGCTTGCCGGTCGCGTTTTCCGCATAGCCCTTCAGCGCGAGGTTGTTCGATTCGGTGGCGCCGGACGTCCAGACGATCTCGTCGGCATCCGCGCCGATCAGCGCGGCGACTTGTGCGCGTGCCTGTTCGACCTTGTCTTTCGCCAGCCGGCCGGCGGCATGCGAGCTCGATGCGGGGTTGCCGAAGATGCCGTCGAAGCCGAGGCAGGCCGTCATCGCTTCGATCACGCGCGGATCGGCGGGGGTCGTGGCGGCGTAGTCGAGGTAGTGCAGCGTGGTGGTGTCGCTCATGTCCTTCTCATACTCGTTTCTTTCGGAATGGAAGAAATGATACGGGGGACAGGAGGGAAAAAGGATCCAAAGTTGGCTGGCGATTCAGCTTGATATGGAATAACGTTTTATCTGAATGTGGATTGGGGGAATTTATTTTTCTGGCGGCGGGCGGGTGCGACTGGCGCGTCCGCCGCCCATTTTGCGAGGGATGGTCGAGATGCAGTATGAACTGACGACGTTGTCGTGTTGGCTGCTGGCGCAGGATGCCGTTTCCGCCGGGGCGCACCGATGGGTATCGGATCCGGGGGCCGCGGGGCGTCTCCTTGGCGCCTGGCGTTCGGAAATCGGCGAGTTGGGGCAGATCGTCGTGTTGCGCGGCTTCGACGACGTCGACGAACTGCAGCAGGAGCGCCGTCGTGCGTTGATGAGCGGCGGGCCGTTCAATATCGACGGTGCCGACGTGGGTCTCAACATGGAAACCTACGAACGCTTTCCGTTCCTGCCCGAGATCGAGCCGTCGAAACTCGGCAGGTTCTACGAATTTCGCCGCTATTGGCTCAAACCGGCCGGGATCGCGCCGACGATCGCCGCGTGGGAGCAGGCCGTCGGTCCGGCCGAAGCCTATACGTCTCATCTCGTCGCGAACATGTACGCGATCGATGGCCCGCCTCGCATCGCCCATATCTGGGGGTTCTCGAGCCTGGAGGAGCGCATGGCCTTGCGCGCGCGCCACTATGCCGAAGGGCTCTGGCCGCCCAAGGGCGGACCGCAGCAGATCGAGCGGGCCACGTCGACGATTTGCCTGCCGGAGGCGTGGTCTCCGCTGTGCTGAATGTCCGGTGATGCGTCGATGATGTCGCCCCGCGCATTGCCGCCGAGGGCAGCCCGTTGCGAAGGCAACTGGCTGGTTCGGCCACGCCGAAGCGGCCGGCTTGCCGCGTTTTACCGCTGAACGGCGGCGAGCGCCGGGGCGTGCCCGAATGGCGGTTCGCCGTGCTCATGCGGCGAAATGCAGCCGCCGCCATGTCTATGAGGGATTCCCCCGTGACACGCGAATGAGCGCTGCTTCAACGCCGCTTTCGTTCGCTCCGCGCTTCTCCGTCGATGCTTCCCGCGCACCGCCCGCGATTATTTGCGTTTCGCGAATGGCGCGTTCGCCGGTTGTTCCATACCCGATTGGCGGCCGTGCACCTATCGTGGTGACGTCGGCCGATTGAACTCGGCGCGTCGAACCCGAACGGCGGCCGGCACTTCCTCGCGATTCGCGTCGCACACAAAAACCATCGGACCTGGCTCATGCGCAGGCGCTGCGGCGCGCGCAGGCGAACCTGTGTCCACGGAGACGGACATGAAAGCAAACGAGTGGGATACCTCATACGAGTGGAAGGCGGTCACGCTGCTGGCGCTCGGTTTCGGGCTGGTCGGCCTCGATCGCTGGCTGATCGCGCCGCTGTTCCCTTCGATCATGAAGGACCTCAACCTGAACGCGCAGGACGTCGGCAACTGCATCGGCGTGCTCGGCCTGTCGTGGGGTATTTTCGCGGCGCTGATGGGCGGTATCTCCGACAAGATCGGCCGCCGGAAGGTGCTGATTCCGGCCATCCTCGCGTTCTCGCTGCTGTCGGGCTTCTCGGGGCTCGCGGGCGGGCTGCTCGGGTTGATGGCGATTCGCGGCCTGATGGGCGTGGCCGAAGGCTCGTTCTGCCCGACGAGCTTTGCCGCGACGGCCGACGCGTCGCATCCGCGGCGGCGCGGGCTGAACCTCGGCCTGCAGCAAAGCGGCTTCGCGCTGTTCGGGCTCGCGCTGTCGCCGATCATCGCGACGCAGCTGCTCGGCTTCGTGTCGTGGCGTTGGGTCTTTGCGCTCGTCGCCG
Organism: Burkholderia lata; assembly: GCF_000012945.1. Lineage (NCBI taxonomy): Bacteria > Pseudomonadati > Pseudomonadota > Betaproteobacteria > Burkholderiales > Burkholderiaceae > Burkholderia > Burkholderia lata. The sequence continues at coordinate 3,102,142 of NC_007511.1, read as the reverse complement.
TTCCCGGCCTGATCCTCGGCGCGATCATGTTCTTCGTCATCCGTGAGCCCAAGGTCACGAAGGCCGTCGCGTCGGAGCATGCGCCGGCGTCGCTCGGCCATGTGCTCAAGAGCCGCAACATCCTCGTCGCGATGGCCGCGCTGTGCTGCGCGATGACCGGCGTATTCGTGCTCGGCGCGCTGCTGCCGCTGTACCTGACCGACTACCTGGCGCTCGGCACGCAGAAGATGGGCCTCGTCGTGTCGGCGATCGGCTTCGGCGGTTTTCTCGGGCAGTTCGGGTTGCCGGGCCTGTCCGACCTGGTCGGCCGCCGCCTCGCGAGCATCGTCGGCTTCGCGGGAACGGCCGTGATGCTCTATATCTTCCGCGGCCTCGGCCCGCAGCCGGTCGTGCTGTTCGGGGTCCTGTTCGTCGCGTCGTTCTTCACGCTCGGGCTGGTGTCGCTGCTGTCCGGCCCGGTGGCGACCGAGGCCGCGCCCGTCGGGCTCGTGTCGACGTCGATCGGCGTGGTGGTCGGTGTCGGCGAAATCTTCGGCGGCGGCATCGCGCCGGCGATGGGCGGCTACGTCGCCGCACACTTTGGCATCCAGAACATTCTGTGGCTGCCGATGTGCTCGGTCGTGCTGGGCATCGTGGTCAGCTTGCTGCTGAAGGAAACCGCGCCGGCCGTGCTGCAGCGTCGCGTGGCGGCCGTGCAACCGGAACTGGCGGCGGGTGAGCAATCGCGGTAACGTCCGCGCGGGCACGGCGGTGCATTCGGGAGCGGGTGCCGCCGGCGATTGACATCGATTGGGTGACAGAGTGACGCCTCCCGCATGACACAGCCCGTTACCCGCACGGGTAGACTGCCGGTTTCGCTGTCGAAAAAGGGCGCGGTATGGACCGGTTCCTGAGCATCGAGGCATTCGTCAGGGTGGCGGAGGCGAGCAGCTTCGCCGAGGCGGCGCGGCAGCTCGGCGTGACCAGCTCCGTCGTGACGAACCGCATCCAGCAGCTCGAGAAGTTCGTCAACGCGCCGCTGTTCCATCGCAGCACGCGCCACGTGCGCCTGTCGGAAGTGGGCGAAGCGTTCTATCGCGAGTGCGCGGAGGTGGTGGGGCGCGTCAACGAGCTGACGGACCAGATGCGCGAGCTTCGCGCGACCCCGACCGGGCGGCTGCGCATCCAGATGCTGCCCGGTTTCGCGCTCGATCACTTCGGCGCGCCGCTGATGGAATTCAACCGGCGCTACCCGGGCATTCAGCTCGACGTGATCGTCAATGACCGTGTCGTGGACCCTGTCGAAGAAGGGTTCGACATCGCGTTCCAGATCTTCCCGCCGATCTCCGAGTCGCTGATCGAACGGCGGCTGTTCACCGTCAGGCGCCTCTTCTGCGCGTCGCCTGCGTACCTCGACGCGCATGGTGCGCCACAACATCCACGCGACCTGCTGCAGCACACCACGGCACTTTATTCGGGCTATCCGTCGCGCAACCGCTGGACGATGACGCGCGGCGACGAGGTCGTCGAAATGGAGTTGCCGGGCATGATCCGCTCGAACTCCGTGCACCTGCTGCGCGAGTATGCGCTGTCCGGCGGCGGCGTCGTGTGCCTGCCCACGCTCGTCGCGAGCGAGGCGCTCGTTGCGGGCCGGCTGGTGCCTATCCTCACCGACTTCCAGCTCGCGCCACTGAGCTTTGCCGCGGTTTATCCCGCAACGCAGCGACAGGCGCTGAAGGTGAAGGCGCTGGTCGAATTCCTCGCGGAAACCATCGGCGACGAATCGCCGTGGGACCTTCCGCTTCTGGAGCGTGGCTGGGTGCGCTGAACCGCGCGGATTATTCGCGAAACGCAAATGCCGTAGTCGCCGTCCCGTGCCTTGTTGCGGTGGTGCCTTGCCCCTAGAGTTGAATCCAACAAGCGGTTCAACTCAGGAGACAGAAATGACCGACACGGCATTCCACACCGTCTTTGGCTCGCTCGACCATTACCGGAAGGGCGAGATCGAAATCACGAGCGGCAGCGCTCAACACTACGCGTTCTCGAATGTCTTCGAGGTCGCATCGAAGTCGGCCCCTTATGAAAAGGTCGTCGCCGGCAAGAACCTCGAATACGTGATCGAAGTGCTGCGGACCGACGGCCAGTCGCCGTGGTTCGCCTGCTCGCACGACGAGTTCGTGATCCAGATGGATGGCGAAGTCCGGATCGAGTTCATCAAGCTCGATACGCCGCCGCAGTCGGCGCGCGGCACCGTGAGCGCCGGCATGCAACCGGCCGGCCGCAAGATGGGCTACGTCGTATTGCGCCAAGGCCATCAGGCGCTGCTGCCGGCCGGCTGTGCGTACCGCTTCACAGCAAGCCAGCCGGGCGTCGCACTCGTGCAGACCGTCCTGGGCGAGCTGTCCGTGGAGAAGTGGGCCGACATCTGCCTGCACTGATTCGTCCGACCTCATTCGACTATTCCAGGAGACACGTTATGGCCACCCTCGACACCCTTGATACCTCCGCAGGCTTTGCCGCCGATCTGGTGCGATCGACCGAAGCCGATGCCGTCACCGGCTACCGCCGCTTCCAGCTCGGCGCATTCGAATTCCAGCGCGACGAATATTTCGTGAAGATCTGCTGGCCCGCGAAAGGCCAGACCCGCACGCACGCAATGCCGGCGGACGCCTTCCTGCGCGCGATGATGCGCGACGTGGCGTGGGGCTTCTTCTACGGCTGGGTGAACTTCGATCACGTGTTCGGCACGCGCAATCACTATGGCAAGGTCGACATGTATGCGGGCACCTTCAACGGCATCCTGAAGGACGCCGGGGTCGACTACACCGAGACCTTCGAAACGCCCACGATCATGGCGACCTTCAAGGCGATGTTGCACGACTGGACCAACGAAGGCTTCGATCCGTTCGCGGCGCCCGAGGAAACCGGTACGGCGTTCGGGCGCAAGCACGGCGACAACGGCTCGGCGATCGAGCGCACGCGGATCGCGACGCGCCGCATGCCGGGCCTCGAAGGCGATTCGCCGCTGCGCGACGACCTGCCGGTCAACCGCGCGTTCGTCGACGTCGCGCAGGACGAGCCGGAAGTGCATGTCGAGCCGGGCTTCGAAGGCGAACTGCACGCGTTCAACCTGTTCAAGTACCTGTCGCGCTCGGACGTGACGTGGAATCCGTCGGTCACGTCGGTGTGCGGGCGCAGCCTGTTCTGCCCGACCACCGAGGAATTCATCCTGCCGGTGTTCCATGGCAACGACCGCGTCGAGTGGTTCCTGCAACTGTCCGACGAAATCGTGTGGGACATCGGCGACAAGAACACCGGCGCGCCGCGCGCACGCGTGACGATGCGCGCCGGCGACATCTGCGCGATGCCCGCCGACATCCGGCATCAGGGCTACTCCACGAAGCGGTCGATGCTGCTGGTCTGGGAGAACGCGACACCGAACCTGCCGCAGCGCTACGAGAGCGGCGAGCTTGCGCCGTATCCGATCGCGTTCTGAGCGGCGCTTCCGCTTCAGATTCCGCTTCAAGCCATACACCGAGGACGATTCATGCAAACCCAACTCTTCATCGACGGGCGCTTCGTTGACGCCGTCGACCGCGGCACGATCGACGTGCTGAACCCGCACGACGGCTCCGTCATCACGAAGATCGCGGCCGCCACCGCCGCGGACGTCGACCTGGCCGTCGAAGCCGCGACCCGCGCGTTCCCCAAATGGTCGGCGCTGCCGGCCGCCGAACGCGGCCGCTTGCTGCTGCGCCTCGCCGACGCGATCGAGGCCAATGCGGAGGAGCTGGCGCAGCTCGAATCGCTGGACACCGGCCACCCGATCCGCGATTCGCGCGCGCTCGACGTGCCGCGCACGGCCGCCTGCTTCCGCTACTTCGGCGGCATGGCCGACAAGCTGCAGGGCTCGGTGATTCCCGTCGAAACCGGCTTCCTGAACTATGTGCAGCGCGCGCCGATCGGCGTCGTCGGCCAGATCGTGCCGTGGAATTTTCCGCTGATGTTCACGAGCTGGAAGATGGGGCCGGCGCTCGCGGCCGGCAACACGGTGGTGCTCAAGCCGTCGGAGATCACGCCGCTGTCGACGCTGCGCATCGTCGAGCTGATGGCCGAGGTCGGGTTCCCCGCGGGTGTCGTCAACATCGTTCCCGGCTACGGTCATACGGCCGGCCAGCGGCTCGCCGAACATCCGGGCGTCGGCAAGATCGCGTTCACCGGATCGACGGCCACCGGCCGCCGTATCGTCGAAGCGTCGCAGGGCAACCTGAAGCGCGTGCAGCTCGAACTGGGCGGCAAGGGCGCCAACATCGTGTTCGACGACGCCGACCTCGACGCGGCCATCAACGGCGCCGCGTGGGCGATCTTCCACAACCAGGGGCAGGCGTGCATCGCCGGCTCGCGTCTCGTGCTGCACGAACGCATCGCGGATGCGTTCCTCGAGCGCTTCGTGGCGCTCGCGTCGTCGATCCGCATCGGCAACCCGCTCGATGCGAACACCGAGATGGGGCCGCTGACGTCGAAGCAGCACCTCGATCGCGTGCTGTCGTTCGTCGACGTCGCGCGCGAGCAGGGTGGCCGCGTGCTCACGGGCGGCAGTGCACCGCAGGACCCGGCGCTCGCCAACGGCTACTACGTGCGCCCGACGGTCATCGAAGCAAAGAGCGCGGCCGACCGCGTTGCGCAGGAAGAAGTGTTCGGCCCGTTCGTCACGGTGCTGCGCTTCGGCAGCGACGACGAAGCGCTGGCCATTGCGAACGCAACCGAATACGGGCTGGGCAGCGGTCTCTGGACGAAGGATCTCTCGCGCGCGCACAAGATGGCGTCGCAGATCAACGCGGGCATGTGCTGGATCAACTGCTACAAGCGCGTCAATCCGGGCAGCCCGTTCGGCGGCGTCGGCCAGTCGGGCTACGGCCGCGAGATGGGCTTCGAGGCGATGCACGACTACACCGAGGCGCGGTCGGTGTGGGTCAACGTCGACGGCAACGTGCCGCCGCACTTCAAGCGCTGAGGTTCGTCATGGATCGCTTCGTTTATCAGGGCACCCCTTCCCGTGTGGTGTTCGAATGGGGCGCGCTCGACAGGCTGCCGGACGAGTTGTCGACGCTCGGCGCGCGCCGCGCGCTGATCCTGTCCACGCCCGAGCAGCGGCCGCTTGCCGAGCGCGTGGCGGCGATCCTGGGCGAGCGTGCAGCCGGCATCTGCGCGCAGGCGGTCATGCATGTGCCGATCGAGGTCGCGCACGCGGCGCGCGAGATGGCCGGCGAACTGGATGCGGACTGCTGCGTCGCGATCGGCGGCGGGTCGACGATCGGGCTGGGCAAGGCGATTGCGCTCGAGTCGGTGCTGCCGATCCTGGCCGTGCCGACGACGTACGCGGGCTCGGAGATGACGCCGATCTTCGGGCTCACGGAAGGCCGGCTGAAGCGCACCGGGCGCGATGCGCGCGTGCTGCCGCGGACGGTGCTCTACGACCCGTCGCTGACGTTGTCGCTGCCGCCGGACATTTCCGCGGCATCGGGCATCAATGCGATGGCGCACGCCGTCGAGGCGCTGTATGCGGAAGACACGAACCCGGTGATCAGCCTGATGGCGGAGGAATCGATTCGCGCGCTCGGCGAAGCGCTGCCCGTGGTCGTGCGCGATCCGGGGAACCGCGAGGCGCGCAGCCGCGCGTTGTACGGTGCATGGCTTGCCGGAACCTGCCTGGGTGCGGTCGGCATGGCGCTGCACCACAAGCTGTGCCACACGCTCGGCGGCACCTTCAACCTGCCGCACGCGCAGACGCATGCGGCGATGCTGCCGCATACCGCGCACTACAACCACAGTGCCGCGCCCGATGCGCTACGCCGCGTGGCGCGGGCGTTGGGCGGGAGCGATGCAGCCGAAGCCGGCCCGCTGCTGTTCGCGCTGAACGCACGGCTCGGCATCGCGCCGGCGCTGGCCGACCTCGGGATGCCGGAGGCCGGCCTCGACGAAGCAGCTGATCTCGCGTGCCGCAACCCGTATGTGAATCCGCGGCCGGTCGAACGCGCGGCGATTCGCGCGCTGCTGCAGTTCGCATGGGAAGGGCGCGCGCCGCAATGAGCGGGCGGATGCGCCAACGGAGACAACCATGAGCCATGATCACCATGACGGCGACGCCACGCTGACCGAGCAGGCCGTCGCCAGCTTCGACGGCACGCCGAGCCATCACTGGCGAGCGCCGATGCAGCGCCCCGTGCGGCGTCGTCATGCACTCGTCCTCGATCGGAGCTGATCGTCATGGCGCGATTCTTTGCGGTGTTTGCGACGGACCAGCCGGGCATGCGCGACGTGCGCGATCGCGTACGGCCGATTCATCGGACTTACCTGCGCTCGGCCGATCAGCACGGCGTGGTGGTGCGGCTCGGTGGCCCGACGCTGGACCCGCACGGCGATGCGATGAACGGCACGCTGCTCGTCGTGGAAGCGGACGACATTCAGGCAGTGATGCAGTTCATCGGCAACGATCCGTATGTGAAGGAAGGGCTGTTCTCGCACGTGGAAGTGCGTCCGTGGGACTGGAGCCTCGGTAACCCCGAGCATCGAGTGTGAATCATGGATGCACGACAACTCTGCCACTTTTCCGATGTGCCCGACGGCGGCGCGCGGGTCGTCGACGAAGCGTGTATCGGGCGTCCCGTGATTGTCGTGCGACGCGGCGAGCACGTGTGGGCTTATGTGAATCGTTGCCCGCACTTCTCGGTGCCGCTCGATTTCGTGCCGGGTAGCGTTTCCTGTTACCGGTCGCAGGTATTGATGTGCGCCCATCACAGCGCGCTGTTCCGGTTCGACGATGGCGTGTGTATCGACGGGCCGTGCTCGGGGTCGGCGCTGGAGGCCGTGGCTGTCGAGGTGGATGCCGCCGCGTGGGTCGTCTATCGAGGCGCTTGATTCGCGTGTTTTGATGAAGTCCAAGCAGGACCGTTCTATGCGACGGTCATCGTATTGATCAATCAGTAAATCTAATCATATTTCGGGTGTCCGGTAGTCGACGCCTGAATGACGGCGATTCCTTGTGCAGCACCGAGCGAGCACCTGCCACGTAGCAGGTGGTGGCCTCGCTTTTTCATAAAAAAGACGGAGACAGCATGAAACTCAGGTTTGGAGCAGTGGCGATTCTCGCCGTGGCGCAGGGTGCATGGGCACAAAGCAGTGTGACGATGTTCGGTCTGATCGATGCCGGCGTCTCTTATGTGAGCAACGAGGGCGGCGGAAAGAACGTCAAGTTCGACGACGGCATATTTGCGCCCAACCTCTTCGGCTTTCGCGGCACGGAAGATCTCGGCGGCGGATATCGCGCGATCTTCGCGCTCGTGAACCAGTTCTCGATGGCGAACGGCGCGATCATCGGGACGGGGATTTTCGGGCGCAATGCGTACGTGGGCCTCGAAAGCAACCGGTTCGGCAGCATCACGCTGGGCAATCAGTACGACTTCATGGTGGATTCGCTGTTTTCCAAGAACAACGCGATTTCACGGGATATCTCGGGGCTGTACGGCTTTCGCAATGGCCCGTTCCAGCGTCTCGCGCTCCCGGACAATCCGACCGGTGCATTCGATTGGGACCGCACGGCGGGTAGCAAGCCGATCGCGAATGCCGTCAAGTACAGTTCGCCGACGGTCTCGGGGTTTTCGGGCGGCGCGATGTATGCGTTTGGCGGCGTAGCTGGCTCGGTCGGCGCGGACAATGCGGTCAGCGCCGGGGTGAACTATGAGATGGGACCGTTCGGGGTGGGCGCCGCCTACACGAACGAGAAATACGGCCCCGCGCCCGGCGTGCCGTCAACCAGCGTGCGCAACTGGGGCGTCGGGATGCATTACGACTTCGGCGTCGTGACCGCGAATGCGCTGATGACTACCGTGCACAACTCGTTCAACGACGCCGGGGTGTGGATGGCCGAAGCGGGCGGGCTGTGGCACGTCAGGCCGGATGTCGTGCTGGGCGCGAAGTACATGTACATGAAGGGCAATGAAGCGGTGAACGACAACCACGCACACCAGGTCAGCGTGGCGCTTCAGTACCTGTTCTCGAAGCGGACGATGGTGTATGTGTCGGCGGACTACCAGCGCGCGAACAACGGCGCGAATGCGCAGGTCAATGGCGTGCTCGATCCGAACGGGGCGTCGAGTTCCGCGAGCCAGACGGTGGCGCGGATCGGGCTGCATACGGTGTTCTGACGGGGCGGTCGCCTCGCTCTTCAAGCGCGCGGGGCGACACATGCTCGCCCTGCGTCGATATTCCCCATCACCGATATTTCCCGCAAGGTCCGCAACGCGACGATATTTTTCCTGGTAAGTGAGCGGTAAGTCGACTGGTCCTACAGTAGCCCCCGTTTCGATCGTCGACTCCAGGAAAATGATGCTGAAAATAGCCTCCCGCCGCCAACGTCCGTTATTGCTGCTTGCCGCGTCGTTCGCATTGTCGTCCGCTTCCGCGTGGGCGGACGATGGCATGATCCCGCCCGATGCCGATCATTCGGGGCTGACCATACTCGACAACGCGACGAATGTGACGCATTGGGGATTGGGTGCCGGAGTCGGTGTCGCGCCGTCGGTCTACCGAGGCGACAGCAACCGCGTGTTGCCGTTTCCGCTGGTCTTTTTCGACAACAAATGGGTACATGCCGTCGGTACCACGGCCGATCTGAAAATCGGGAGCTGGAGCGGCGTCAGCGTCGCGCTTCGTGGCCAGTTTTCGCTCTTCGACGGATACAAGGGCTCGGACGCACCGATCCTGAACGGCATGGAAAATCGCAAGGGTGCGTTCTGGTACGGGCCTGCATTGTCATGGCGCACCGGGTTCGGTACGTTGTCGGGTACCTTCCTGTTCGGCGGAAACAAAGGCGAGCGCGCAAAAATCGGCTTGGAGAAGGCATTTGCTTTCGGCCAATTCTCGATCGCGCCGCATGTCGGTGCGGAATGGCTGAGCAACCAGTACGTCGACTACTATTACGGCGTGCGACCATCGGAGGCGCGCGCCGGGCGCGCCGCCTACAGCGCGGGTTCGACAGTGAACGTGTCGGTTGGCACGCGTATCGACTACCAGCCGACGAAGCAGCAGACGATATTTCTGGACGTTGGCGTGTCGCGTCTCGGCGACGCCATTACTGACAGTCCGATCGTTGGAAGACGGTACGTTCCCGAGGCCAGAGTGGGTTACATGTATCGGTTCAAGTGAGTACGAGTATGCCAAGAGTGGCGATTGTCGAGGATCATCAGCGCCTCGCCGATTTGTTGTCGCAGGCGTTGGCCGCTGCGGGAATCGAATCCGACCTGTTCGGCAATGTCCGGGAAGCCGCCTACGGTGTCGACCAGGCCGACTACGCGTTGCTGATCATCGACCGCGGATTGCCTGACGGAGAGGGGCTGGCGTTCTTGCGGACGCTGCGCGCGGCGGGACGCATGACGCCATGCCTGATGCTGACGGCGCGCGACGCGTTGCGTGACCGCATCGACGGTCTCGAAAGCGGGGCCGACGACTACGTGACCAAGCCGTTCGAAATGTGCGAACTCGTTGCCCGCGTGCGCACGCTGATGCGGCGTCCGGTGTTGCTGACGACGCTCGTCGCGTCGTTCGCGGATGTGACCGTGGACCCGGCGCAGCGTGCGATGCGCTGCGGCGACAGGACGGTACTGCTTGCGCCGGCCGAGCTGCAGGTGATGCTTTGCCTGATCGAAGCCGCGGGCCGCACCGTCCGTCATTCGATACTCGAGCATGCCGCCTGGGGGCTCGGAGAGGCGGTCACGCCGAACGCGCTCGAGGTGACCGTACACCGCTTGCGCAAGAAACTGGCTTCAATCGATGCAACGATGCGGCTGACCAATATCCGGGGCGCCGGCTTCGCGCTGCAGGATGCATGACGCTTCGCCGCGTCTTGCTCGTTGCCGCTTCAGGGTAAGAAAGCGACCATGTTCCATCATTGGATTCGACGCCTGTCGACGCGTCTGTGGGTGACCAACGTCGTTGCGTTCGCCATCAGCCTGGCGCTGCTGTCCGCGCTCGCGGCATATGTCCTCGATCGATATCCGGAGTTCTTCGGGCGGCGGCAGCAGATGGAGAGCATCCGTCATATCGAGGCCGGCCTGGGCTTCGGCGCCGATGGGCGTCCGGTATCGGTGCAATTGGGCGAGCGTCCGGCATTGATGTTCCGGCTCTTGCCGACCGAGGTGCAGTATCGCGTGCTCGATGCGGCGGGGAAGCCGTTGCTGGCGTCGGTGCCGTCGAACGGCGATCGACCGTGGTTGACGGAGGATCTCGCGAAGGCGGCCGGCAAGGTGCTGCCCACCACGATCGACGGCAACGCGTATTCGGTCGCCACGCAGCGCGCATCGAACGGGAGCGTCGTCTATTACGTGCAGGTGGCGCAAAGCAGGCAGCTTCTCGATGCGCTCATCATGTCGAGAATCGATCCGATACCGAAGACCGTCGGAATCGTGCTGGTCATTGCGACCGTCATTTTCGGGCTGACGCTGCCGCTGACGATCAGTCGCGTGCTGAAGCCGTTGCGGGAGGTATCGCGCGCCGCGAGGGGCATCGAGCCGCGCAATCTGAAGACGAGACTGTCTCCGAACGGCATTCCCAGCGAGATCAAGCCGCTGATCGACGCGTTCAACGATGCACTGACCCGGCTCGAGAATGGCTTCGCGGTCCAGCAGCAGTTTCTGGCCGACGCCGCGCATGAGTTGCAGACACCGCTCACGCTGGTCAGAGGCCAGATCGAGTTGCAGCCCGACATCCGGCAGAAGGCGCTTTTGCTTCGCGAGATCGACCTGATGGCCCGGCAGGTCAAGCAACTGCTGCACCTGGCCGAAGTCAGCGAAGCGCAGAACTTCAGCTTCGGCGACGTGAACGGCGTCGACGTCGCGCGAGACGTCGTGAGCTTGCTGGCCGGCAAAGCCGATGCGAAGCAGGTGGCGCTCCATATCGAAGCGCGCGACTCCGCGTCACGCATACGGGCTGATGGCGGGGCGCTGTTCATCCTGCTCAAGAACATTCTCGAGAATGCGATCAACGCGTCGCCGTCGGAAGGCGTCGTCGTGCTGACCGTTCTCGAGACGGCGATTCATGTCGACGATGAAGGGCCGGGCATCCAGCGGGAGCATCTTCCGTTGCTCTTCGACCGATACTGGCGAGCGCCGGATTCACGGTATGACGGTGCCGGTCTCGGGCTGGCAATCTGCAAGGAGATTGCCGTGGCCCATCAATGGAAACTGACGGTCGATGTGCTGGCCACGGGGACGCGGTTCAGCGTGTGGTTTTAGGCTGCACGGGCGCCGTGCGTGGCCGGGCTCCCACCGTACAAGGGCCGGATCGAGGGTTCCACCCGGTCGAAGGGTGGCTTTCCCGGGGGCTCTTGTCAGGTGTCAGTTTTTCGATATAATGAACCAGCGTTCGGAATGTCGAACGCGAGAAGTCAAGCATCCAGAGTCGGATTCTCCGACGCCAACCTGCCCTCCCGGGCAAGGTGGACGCCTCTGAGGCGATGCGGCCGATTTACGGCAACGAAACGGGAGCAGCATGGCTGGCACCGGTTCGATAACCAATCATCCGGAGCAACCATGAGCCAAATTTCCTCCGCTTCCCGCCCGGCAGTCTGTGAAGACTGGTCGCAGTTCCTTCCTGGTTTCACGCTGACGCATACGGTTCATCTCGTTTCGGGACGGAATCCGGGCATCGTGTCGACTGCGGCTGCTGTGCTCGAAGATGAAACGGCCACGGTTGATCGTTGGGCCATCACCCGCTGTGGTGACGTTCTCGAGCAAAAAATCGTTCTCGGGGAAATGACGGAAGGGCGAGCAGTTCGACTGCGCGAACGACTGGCCGCGGTCGATGGCGTACTGCGCACGAGGGTGGAGCATCATTTCGTGCGGAGTGGGTCAGTTGCGTCCGAGAAGGCGTCGGGGAGCGGTTGTTAGGCGACGGCAGTGCAACCTGTCGCCCCTGAGCTTGAACGTTTCTCACTGCCAGCCAAGCTGACGAGCGTTCACAGACGACTTCCTCGACAGGTTTCGGCGACGTAGCATTCAAAACTGAAATGCCAGTGTCATCTGGTAGCCAGAACGCTTGAGCGACGCGTTCGACCGCCCGGAGATTTCCTCGCCGCGCTGAGCGCCTGTGTGTGCATGGAGCCCGACGGCGTGTATCCGTGCGTGAATCTGCTGTTCGATCGGCGGCGAACCGGTCGATCTCGCGGAGTTGGCTCATGCGCTCGGGTATGTCGATCAGGCGCATTTCACGCGCGATTTCCGCATGCGGGTGGGGAAGGCGCCGGCGCAATACAGGCGGGAGGATCGCCAGGCGTGAGGTTGCGGTTTCGCGACGGGCAACTGAATGTCACTGCCCCCCGTCGCGCCGCTGCTCACGAGTCGTGGATTGTTGTAGTCTGGGCAATACGATAGTGTGGCGCGCCGGCCTGCCGCCGAACTGACAATGAACCTATGATGTGTCGCGCAGGCGATCGGTGAACTCGAACGGTTGGACCGTTACCGATCGTTCGATCCTGCCGCTCTCATCGTCGACCGATCCGCCAGAAAATCAGGAGTTTGTCGTGTCTCACCGGAGATCCATGTTGGGCCGTCTGAATGTCGCGTGCGCCGTCGCCGTGGCGATCATGCTGGCCCCGGTCGCGACGCGTGCAGCGGCCGACCATGTCAACGAAACGGCGAGCGTCGCGCCTGCCGTTTCGGCCAACGCGTCGCTCACGCGGCCGATTGTCGGCGACGATCCGGTTGCGATTCGGGAAGCACTGGAGAAGCTGCACGTCAAAAGCGCGTCCCCGTCCCTGGGCGATCGCGTCCGCAGCCTGATCCCCGGCGTGGCCGACAAGCATGGCCAGAACGCCGACCTGGCCGCGGTCAACCTGGATCGTGAGGTAACTTTTCTGGTGCCGGTGACGTACGGGCTGCGATATCAGTCGCAGAAGCATCTGTTGAAGGTGAACGCCGACCTGGTCGACGCCGACGGCGAAGGCCGGACAGGCATCCTGCTCAGAAAGGTCATTACCGGGCCGCGAGGGCGAGGGCTCGTGATCGCACCCGAGGCGAAGGCAAAAGGCTATATCCAGCAGATCGACATCATCGAGCTCGATCCCGGAAAAGGCAGGAAGTCCACCGTGCGCGGCCGCGTGAGGCTGTCACCCGCTGAGTACGCGCAAACGCATGGCGGGTTCGTGTTCGCGCTTTCCGGGCGTCTGGTCCGGCCGTATCTGACCGAACACGTCGAGCACGCCGAGCCGAGCAACGACGAGCCGACCGACATCACGACGAGGACTTCGAGGTTGTACCTGGATATCGAATCCATTTCGCTCGTGAGTCAGGCGAGTGGTGCGGTGTTGTTGAAGAAGCTGAGTTTCTCGAAATAGCGGGTTACTTGCGCGAGTCTTTGGCCGGTAAAGGGGCGCCGCAACGGAACATTCGAGTGTGCGGGGTTGAGCGAGCGCATGCTGCAGCAGCGTTTTTCCAGCGATGTGGGCGTGATGCCGAAGCGGGTGATCGTCGATCTCGCGGAACTGGCTCATGCTCTCTCGGGGATCTCGATCAGGCTTGCTTGACGCGCGATATCCGCAAGCTGGCGGGGAAGACTCGGGCGGAGTATCCGTGGGAGCATGGTCGCGGGTGACGCTGCGGCACGCGGCGGTGCCGCCACGTCAGGCCGGATTGTGCTGCTGCGGAGACAGGGCGACGTCAGCCTGACCGTTGCTCGGCTGCGATGCGAGCAAGTTATTCCGGAAAACTTCTCGCGCTCGGCGAGCGGCCAAAAGCACGAAGTGAATGAATTTTCGCTGCATTCGGATTAAAAGTCGTTACGCCCGTCAGGCAAGGCTTCCTGCGGAAAAGCGCATCTCCCGAGCGCGACCACGCATCGGCCATTTTTTCTTCATGGTCGCGTCGCGAACCAGATGCGTTAGCTTTCGTCTGAATCGCGTCGACCTTCATCTCTGGCAGCTTTCTTTGCTTTCAACCATGCATCGTATTTTGCCTCGGCAGGCGTTCTCGATGCAGACGGTGGCGCAGGAGGCGGGGTAACGGGCCGCTTTTTGAGCCCGAGCGCCGCCGTCGTCCGCTCATCCCACTTGCGATTGTTCGTGAGTATCGCTGTGGCTCTTGCATTCGCGGCGGTGGTGCCTGCAAGTTCGTGAATCTCACCGTTGGCCGTGCGGTGTTGCACGGCGTCCTTGACGTCCTTATGTTGCTCTACGGTTGCCCTGCCACCTTTTTTCTCTTCCTCTGATCGCTTTCGGTCTTGAGCATCGCGTCAGCCAATCTGGCAAGCGACAGCTGTTGCCACGTGACGTTCTGAATCTTGTCCAAGTCCTCACGGATACGCAATGGGTTGCCGAGCGTGATGACCCAGAATGGGAAATTGCACAGCTTAAGCAGCGGATTGCTGAACTGGGCGACGAGTATCGCTAGCTCGAACCGGCCGAAAAGTTGCATCGCGTCGCTCCCTGAAAGTGCGTGTGGACGGAACACACGCGAACGACGCGCACGTCTGTACCATGGGTGAATGAGCCGAGAGCCTGCACCTCAGGTTACCCGCGGCCGCGAACGCATAGCCTCTTGCCTCAGTAGAACTTCACGGTGATGTGCCGCAGGGGGCTCGCGATAGAAGCCCCTTCAGTAAGGTGGTGCGCCGTAACACGACAGAGTCATGCTTACCGATTGCACGGAACAGACCATTCAGTAAATCCACCACATCCAGCATGTCCATCCTTGTAATCGACGCAGTTCAACTCGCTTGTGCCTCCGGGTGAAATCCCTGTTTCCGAGACGCCGTTATCGCCCGGATTATAAACTTGGCGCCTTACCGCTCTAACTATCATCTGGGTATTGCAGCTATTTCGGAACGTTAAAACGTAATTGATTTGCTCTCCGGGTTGTCCATCTTTCCGACTGCCAACCAAGGAGACACACGGTCTCGAGTTGTCATCCACTGGCATGCATTTGCCCCCGGAACTGGACTTCGTTCCAGCTGTTTGGGCAGGTGATACAGGCAAGTTGGTGCTGCTCCCCTGGGTGCCAGAATTGGCTGAAGTCGTTGCGCTAGCGCCAGTGACTTGCGGACCGCCCGCTTCCGCAGCAATTCGTTGCCTTACCGCTTCAAACTTCTGCGGATTTGTAAAGTGTATCGACGGGTCAAGGGTTTGCGCACGGTCGAGTTCTGCCAGTCCTTCAGAAGGTTGGTGCAGCTTGGAGAGGACTTGGCCGAGTAAATAGTGCGCGAGCGCGTTATCTGGGTGTTCGCTAAGTACCTCTCGCAGCATGCGTTCGGCGCGCGCCATGTCGCCGTGGGCGATGGTGGCCTCTACTTGTTGCTTGGTGGGCGCCGCCCTCACGGAATTGCCTCCCGAAGAAAGGACGGCTGCGACCAGCAGTGCCGTCATGAGTCTCATAGGGGTTGGCATCGTGACCTCCAAACGAGAAGTACGTGCCACCCTCTACGGGCAACTTGTGCCCATCGACGGAGATAGTTGGAATCCTCCAAATTTTCTCTTTGCACGATTTCTTCCTTTTATTGTGGGGCTGTTCTGCTTCGATACAAATTCAAAGGCGGACCTAATGCCCAAGCAAAAAGCACGCCCGAGCGTGCGAGTGGCGGTAGTGGAGGCGATTGAGTACTAATGTTCTCTCGAAAATGGTGAAAATGTTTCAGGCGCGAAACGCTTGTGGTGGGCTTAGTGATGAATCAGACGAAACTAATTAAGTAGTCCGCGTCGAATTCATTGTGTTGTGTGCCAGCAAGATGTCCCCACCGAGAAAAGAAGAACGCCCGTTCGCCACACGCAATCGCATCGGGAGAGAGTGCAGCTCGCGTTCAGTTGGTTTCGCGGGATGCATCTAGGAGGTTTTTGGGAACCATTAGCCGAGACAACCTCCGGCGGAGGTTGCTTAACGGGCGCATGCCGCTTGAAAATTTCAAGGGTTGTCTCGGACACCAAGACACCGCTCAGGGATGCCGGGGGCGCCTTAGGGGTGAGATTCGGCAGCCAGGGCGGCCATTGCCGTCGCCGCTACTATGCAATATCGAACCTTACTGCATCGCTTGGTCGGATTGACCGCGGCTGAAGCGCGAAGTGGCGGGCCGCTCAGCTTGATCCGCAATGCTCCAAGGAAGCTGCTCGGCAGAACCCCGCCCGGAGCACGGAAGCTGGTGGCGACGCCCTGTGCAGAAGCTCGGAATGCGAGCGAGAACGACGCCTGGCGAGGGACGGTTCTGCGACAGGGAGAGGCAGAACACTGTGGGGAAGGCAAAACGAGCGGGCCAAGGCCGAAGCCCCGGTCCGCCCGTCTCGAGAAATTCATTCGCGGACACCTTTTCCGGGATTTCCCCGTCAAAAGCAGGCGATTTGGTGTTTTCGGATTGGAAGCGTTTACCTTGCAAATTCAACTGCTTAGAAGCGTGTAGCGACCTCTAATCCGAATTTCCAGGCCCGAATCGCTGATTCGGAGACCCTCACTCCACCGTCACCGACTTCGCCAGATTCCGCGGCTTATCAATATCCGTCCCCCGCGCCAGCGCGGCGTGATACGCGAGCAGCTGCATCGGCACCGTATGCAGAATCGGCGAAAGCGGCCCGTAGTACTCGTTGAGCCGAATCACCTCGATCCCTTCGCTCGGCACCAACCCGCAGTCCACATCTGCGAACACAAACAGCCTGCCATTCCGCGCACTGACCTCATGCATGTTCGACCGGAGTTTTTCAAGCAGCATGTCATTCGGCGCGACCGCAATCACCGGCATCTCGTTACTCACGAGCGCAAGCGGCCCATGCTTCAACTCCCCCGCTGGATAAGCCTCCGCGTGAATATACGAAATCTCCTTCATCTTCAGCGCGCCTTCCAGCGCGATCGGATAATGCATCCCCCGCCCGAGAAACAGCATGTTGTCGCGCCGTGCGAGCAGTTCCGACCAGGCCATGATCTGCGGCTCAAGCGCGAGCACTTTCGACATCGCATCGGGCAGATGCCTTAGCGCACGCAGATGCTCCTTCTCCTCGTCGTCGCTTAACCGCCCACGCACCTGCGCAAGCGACAACGTCAGCAGAAACAGCGCCACGAGCTGCGTCGTAAAAGCCTTCGTCGAAGCCACCCCGATCTCGATGCCCGCGCGCGTGACGAACTGCAGCGCACATTCCCGCATCAACGCACTCGTCGCGACGTTGCAGATCGCGAGCGTATGCATCATTCCAACGCGCTTCGCGACATGCACGGCACCAAGCACATCAGCCGTCTCACCGCTTTGCGACACGGCGACAACGAGCGTACGCGGATTCGGCACGCTGTCGCGATAGCGAAACTCGCTCGCAATTTCCACGCTGGCCGGCAGCTTCGCGATGCTTTCGATCCAGTACTTCGCCGTGAGCGCCGCGTGATAACTGCCGCCACACGCGAGCAACAACACCGAATCGACGTCGTTGAACACGCGCCACGCACCATCACCAAACAACTCCGGCATGATCGACGAAACATCGAGCAACGTATCGGCCACCGCCTGCGGCTGCTCGAAGATCTCCTTCTGCATGTAGTAGCGATACGACCCGAGGTCGGCCGCGCCGCTATGCGCGGCGACCCGCTGCACCGTGCGCTCGACGCGCTGGCCGGCCGCATCGACGATCCAGTAGCGATGCAGTTGAATATCGGCAACGTCGCCGTTCTCGAGGTAAGCGATCCGATCGGTAATACCCGACAGCGCAATCGCATCCGACGCCAGAAAATTCTCGCCTTCGCCGACCCCGACAACGAGCGGCATCCCGTCGCGCGCACCGACGATCCGGTGCGGCTCGTCGCGGCACATCACCGCGATCGCATAGCTGCCGCGCAGTCGCGCGACCGCACCCCGTACCGCATCGAACAGATCACCGTCGTAAAGATGGTCGATCAGGTGCGCGATCGCCTCACTATCGGTCTGGCTCGCGAACACATAGCCATGCGCCTGCAATTCCGCACGCAGTTGATCGCAGTTCTCGATGATCCCGTTATGCGACAGCGCGATGCGCGCATTGGCGTCGCTCGGCGAGAAGTGCGGATGGGCGTTGAGCGTGACGGGCGCGCCATGCGTGGCCCAGCGCGTATGCGCGATGCCGGTGTAGCCCGACAGCGCATGCTCGGCGATCTCGCGCTGCAGGTTGGCGACACGATCGACGCTGCGGGCGCGCGCCAGCGCCCGGTCGCGGTAGACCACGACGCCGCACGAATCGTAGCCGCGGTATTCGAGCCGCTTCAGGCCGTCGACCAGGTTCGGCAGGATGTCCCGCTGGGCGACCGCCCCGACAATTCCACACATATCGCGCTCCGTAAATGTCCTGTCTGGATCAGTGAGAGCGATGGTAGGGCGAGCTGGATGGAATTAAATTTCAAAATACAAGAACAAATGAAACGAATAGCAGATCGTCTATCATATTGAAATTAAATTTCACACCCTGACCGGAAGGAGCCGCCGATGGCCGGCATTACCCTCGACGATCTCGACCTGCGCATCCTCGCGATCCTGCAGGACGACGCGTCAGTGTCGAACCTGCAACTGGCCGAGCGCGCGCTGTCGTCGCCGCCCACCTGCATGCGCCGCGTGCGGAGGCTGACGGAAGCCGGCGTGATCCGCCGGCAGGTCGCGGTGCTCGACCCGGTGGCGATCGGCACGGCCGTCACCGCGCTGATCGAGATCAGCCTCGACCGGCAGACCGCCGAAGACTACGACGCGTTTGAAGCGTACGTGTGTGCGGAGCCGGCCGTCACACAGTGCTACCGCGTGTCGCCGGGGCCCGAT
Source organism: Burkholderia lata (assembly GCF_000012945.1). Classification (NCBI taxonomy): domain Bacteria; kingdom Pseudomonadati; phylum Pseudomonadota; class Betaproteobacteria; order Burkholderiales; family Burkholderiaceae; genus Burkholderia; species Burkholderia lata. The sequence goes on along the minus strand of NC_007511.1, from coordinate 3,083,374 downwards.
TTCGTCGTGGTGGCCGATCTGGCCGACGTCGCCGAATACGACGAATTCGCGCGGCGCCTGTTCACCGGCGCGTCGAACGTTCGCAACGTGCGGACGTTCTTCTCGACGCATCGCGCGAAGTTCGAGGCGAACGCGCGGGTTACGCATGCGATGCGCAAGCGCGGATGAGGTGGTCGCACCATCATTCGCAATGCGTTCGCGAATGCCTTCGCGACGTCATCACGCAGCAGCGTCAGCCGCACCCACGAGTTGCAGCGGCTTGCCATACCCGAAACAATGCGCGGGTTCCGGAAACACACCCTGCCGCACGTCGTGCGCGTACTGGCGGATCGCATCGCGCATTACTGCGTTCGCATCGGCATAACGCTTCACGAAGCGCGGCGTGTATGCATCGAATGCGCCGATCATGTCCTCGGTCACGAGCACCTGCCCGTCGCATGCGGGCGATGCACCGATGCCGATCGTCGGGATCGTCAGCGTTTCGGTGATATGGCGCGCGAGCGCTTCGGCCGTGCCTTCGATGACGACGCTGAACGCGCCGGCCTGTTCAGCCGAGCATGCGGCATCGAACACCTGCGCGGCGGAACGCGGGTCCATCCCCTGCGCGCGGAAGCCGCCCGTCGCGTTGGCCTGCTGCGGCATGAGGCCGACGTGTGCCATCACCGGGATGCCGCGCTCGGTCAGGAAGCGGATCGCGTCGGCCATCTCGGTGCCGCCTTCGAGCTTCACGCCCTGCGCGCCGGTTTCGGCGAGCAGGCGCGCGGCGGAGCGATAGGCCTGGGCGGGCGATTCCTGGTACGTCGAGAACGGCAAGTCGACGACGACACATGCCTGCGCGGCGCCGCGCACGACGGCCGCACCGTGTGCAATCATCATGTCGAGCGTGACGCGCAGCGTATCGGGCATCCCGTACAGCACCATGCCGACGGAGTCGCCGACGATGATCACGTCGGCCACTTCGTCGACCAGCTTCGCCATCGGCGCGGAATACGCGGTCAGCGACACGAGGCTGCCGATGCCCTTGGTCGAACGGATCGCGGTGACGGTCTTGCGGGTGGTGCGGGTATGAGCGCTCATGAACGGAAGCCGTGTGAAAGAAGAGCCGCCACGGTAGCATCGCGCTCGTTCGTGCAATGACCTTCGGAGGACGTCTTATGTTGCTGGCGGGACAATCGGGTGACCCTTACGCGGTGCCGCCGATGGCGCGCCTGCCGAGGCCGCTGTACGTGCGCGCGTTCGGGATTCCCGGCAACGTGAGCATCGACGCGCACAGTCATCCGTGGGCGCAGTTGATGTATGCGACGAGCGGTGTGCTCGAGGTGTCGACGCCGTCGGGCCGGCATCTGCTGCCGCCGCACTATGCGATGTGGATTCCGCCGCACGTGCCGCATGCGGTGTCGACGCGCGATTGCGTCGCGTTCCACAGCCTGTATCTCGATGCCGCGATTGCGCGCGACGACGTGCACGACGATTGCGCGATCCTCTGCATGACGCCGCTGCTGCGCGAGCTGGTGCTCGCCACGGCCGAATTGCCGGTGAACTACGACGAGACGGGGCCGGACGGCGCGCTCGTCTGCCTGATCGCCGACCGGATCGCACGGATGCGGCAGGCGCCGCTGACGGTGCCGCTGCCGCGCGATCCGCGTCTGCTGAAAATCGCGCGGGCGTTGCATGCGTATCCGGGCGATACGCGCAATCTCGACGAATGGGGCCATCAGGTCGGCGCGACGCGGCGCACGCTGTCGCGGCTGTTCCGGCAGGACACGGGGCTGTCGTTCACCGAATGGCGGCAGGCGGTGCGGCTGCTGGCGTCGCTGCCGCTGCTCGACGCGGGCGAGCCGATCGGCGCGGTGGCCGCACAACTAGGCTACGACTCGACGTCGTCGTTCATCGCGCTGTTCCAGGCGAAATTCCACGTGACGCCCGGCGCGTATGCGAAGCGTGAAGCGCGCCGGCCCGTGCTGAACGCCTGACGCTGCGGCACATCCCGACTTAGAACGCGAGCGCTTGCTGCACCGGATGGTGGGCGCCGCGCTCGAACCCTGCGCCTTCGAGCGACAGCAGTGCGCGCTTGCGGTCGATGCCGCCGGCATAGCCGGTCAGGCTGCCCGACGCACCGACCACGCGATGGCACGGCACCATGATCGACACCGGGTTCCGGCCGACCGCACCGCCCACGGCGCGTGCGCCGCTCATCGGCAACCCGACGCGCTCGGTGATGTCGCCGTACGTCACGAGTTCGCCGAACGGAATGGCGAGCAGTTCCTTCCATACGCGTCGCTGAAACGCGGTGCCGCGCAAGTGGATCGGCACCGAGAACGTCTCGCGCGTGCCGGTGAAGTACTCGGCGACTTCTTCCGCGACCTTGCGCGCAAGCGGCGACATCGCGAGCGCGTCTGCTTCGGTCACGATCGCAACCGACGGGAAGTATTTCTGGCCGACGAAGTAGAGGCCCGTCAGCGCATCGTCCTCGATACGCACGGCGATGTCGCCCAGCGGGCTCGGAATCAGGTGAGCGGGAGTCATCGCAATACGTCTCCATGAAGGCGCCACACGTGCAGTGCGGCATACGCGCGCCACGGCGCCCAGCGCGCCGCATGCGGCGCGGATGATGGCACACGGGCGCGTTCGGTGCGGGCGGGCAGCCACGCATCGTCGGCCGGGAACGCGTTCGGCCAGGCCATCGCGCGCATCGCGACGTACTGCACCGCGTGTTCGTCGAAGCCGGGTAGCGCACGCAATGCGTCAAGCGTCGTGTCGAGCGGCGCCATCGGTTCGAGTGAGAGCGTGCCGTCGTCGACTGCGCGGGCGAGCGACACGATGGCCGGTGCGATGTCGCGCGCGATGCCGATCGTTTCAAGCGCGGAAGCGGGCAGGGCGGCCAGCGTCGCGGCGGAGGGCAGCGCGTGTGTGAGGCCGGGCGGCGCGCCTTCGACCGATGTGCCGAAGCGCTCGGCGATGCGTGCCAGCACGGGCGTGCCCGCATGCGCTGCCGCAAGGCGCTCGCCCGCGATCGCACGGATCGCGATCTCGACACCGTCGAACGCGCCGGGGACGCGCAGGCCCGGCGAGCCGCTCGCGAGTTCGCCGAGATGCGCGTCGATCACGTCGGGGCGGCTGTCGAGATCGAACAGCCGGCGCACGCGCGCGAGCACGGCCGGCACGACCGGCGTTAGCGCGGGCGACACGGTGACGGCCAGCGCGAAGCGCTGCGGCACATGCGCGACGGACAACCAGCCGGCGACGCGCCCGTTGCCGCCGTTGCCGTTGCCAATCCGGTTCGGCAATTCGACGAAACGCGCATAACCCTGCGCATCGATTCGCTCGACACCGTCGATCTGCCGCTGCGCGAGAAAGCGCATCAGGTCGTCCCATGCGAACGGTGGCCGATACGGCAGCGGGAACGTCATGTCGCCATCGGCCGACGCACGAGCCCCTTTGCGCAGCCGTAGCGGATTGAGGCCGTAACGCTGCAGGAACAGGTCGTTGAAGCGCCGCACGCTGCCGAACCCGGCCGTCGACGCGACGACGGCCACCGGCAGCACGGTATCGGTCAACAGCCGCTTGGCCATCAGCAGCCGGTGCGTCTGCGCGAACTCGACCGGCGACACACCGAACTGCGCGCCGAAGATCCGGCGCAGGTGGCGTTCGGTCACGCCGACGCGCTGCGCGAGCGCATCGACGGAATGGGCATTCAGGAAACCGTCCTCGATCAGCGTGGCGGCCGCGTCGGCGAGATTGCCGGACAGGTCGAGCAGCCCGTGGCCGGGCGCGAGCTCGGGGCGGCAGCGCATGCAGGGTCGGAAGCCGGCTTTCTCGGCGGCTGCAGCGGTCGGGTAGTAGCTGCAGTTCTGCGCTTTCGGCGGCTTCACCGGGCAGACGGGACGGCAGTACACGCCCGTCGTTGCGACGCCGACGAAGAACCAGCCGTCGAAGCGGCGGTTCCGCGAAAGCAGGGCGTCGTAGCAGGTGTCGGGATCGAGGCGCATGAGACGACTGTAAACCATCCCGGCCCGCGATTCTGGCTGGAATCGGACATGTGTATCGGCGGCCGTCCCCGCGCGTGCCGGCCGGGAAAATCCGGGAAAAACGGTTAATGCCACGTGGCGAAACAGTCGTCTCTTTTGCCGTGACCAATTTGAGATGACTCATCGAAATCCCCGACTGACAGGGCGCCGGCAGACGTCCTATTCTCTGAAAAACGTTTTCCAGATTGATCGGCGGAATCGGCCGTGCTCGACAAGTGCACCGCCGTCCGCCCCGGCGCCGGTCGCCGGTCAACGAACATCGTGCGGCGCGACGGGCGCGGCCGCGCATCGGAGACATTCATGCAATCTGCCGTCGTCGGCGCCGTGCGCGCTGCCGCCAGCCGCTACCGCTGGACCGTCTGTGCGCTGCTGTTTTTCGCGACCGTCATCAACTACATGGATCGGCAGATCCTCGGCCTGCTCGCGCCGATGCTCCAGCACGACATCGGCTGGAGCCAGGTGCAGTACGGCCGCATCGTGATGGCGTTTTCCGCGTTCTATGCGCTGGGCCTGCTCGGCTTCGGGCGCATCGTCGACCGGCTCGGCACGCGCATTTCGTACGCGCTGGCGATGCTGGTGTGGAGCATCGCCGCGATGTTGCACGCGGCGGTCGGCTCGGTGATGGGCTTCGCGTTCGTCCGCGCGCTGCTCGGCATTGGCGAGGGCGGCAACTTCCCGGCCGCGATCAAGACGACGGCCGAGTGGTTCCCGCGCCGCGAACGCGCGCTCGCCACCGGCATCTTCAACTCGGGCGCGAACATCGGCGCGGTGTTCGCACCGGCGATCATTCCCGCGATCGCAGTGGCCTACGGCTGGCGCGCGGCGTTCGTGATCATCGGTGCGATCGGCCTCGTGTGGCTTGCGGTGTGGCTCGTGCTCTATCGCCAGGCCGATACGCGTGCGCTGGCTGCCGAATACGACGAGCCGCGCGACGAAGCGGAGGCGCTCGACGCGGCGAACGCGAATGCCGGCGCACCGCGCTGGGGCGAACTGATCCGCAAGCGCGAGACGTGGGCGTTCCTGATCGGCAAGTTCCTGACCGATCCGGTGTGGTGGTTCTACCTGTTCTGGCTGCCGAAGTGGCTCAACGAATCGCGCGGGATGGACATGCAGCACATCGGCCTGCCGCTCGTCTGCATCTATGCGCTGACGACGGTCGGCAGCATCGGCGGCGGCTGGTTGTCGTCGATGCTGCTGCGCGCGGGCTGGAGCGTGAACGGCGCGCGCAAGACGGCGATGCTGATCTGCGCATGCTGCGTGCTGCCGATCGCGTTCGTGTCGCAAGTGCAGAGCCTGTGGGCCGCGGTGCTGATCGTCGGCCTCGCCGCCGCAGCACACCAGGGCTGGTCGGCGAACCTGTTCACGACGGCGTCCGACCTGTTCCCGCGCCGTGCGGTGGCATCGGTGGTCGGCATCGGCGGGATGGCCGGTTCGATCGGCGGCGTGCTGTTCTCGGAAGTGATCGGCCAGGTGCTGCAGCGTACGGGGCACTACTGGGTGCTGTTCGCGATCGGTGCGTCGGCCTACCTGATCGCGTTGGGCGTGATGCACATGCTCACGCCGAAGATGAAGCCTGCGCAACTCGACGCGTGACGGGGTGATCGCTAGATCCCGTCATCGCATGTCCGAAAACGAACGCGCCGCCCTCGGGCGGCGCGTTTTCTATTGAAGGCTCGAAGCGGGGAACTCAGCCGACCGCGGCCGTCGATGCGCGCATGATCAGCCGCGGCTCGAACGTCGAGTAGCTCGCATCGGTGCGGCCCGCGAGCGCGTCGATCAGCTTCTGCATCGCGAGCTCGCCCATGTTCTCGCTCTGGATGTCGACGGTGGTCAGCGCGGGCGCCGCGTATTCGCCGTACGGCACGTTGTCGATGCCCGCGACCGACACATCCTGCGGCAGCCGGAAGCCGAGCGACGCGGCTTCTTTCATGAAGCCGAGCGCGATCAGGTCGTTGTAGCAGATCACGGCCTGCGGGCGCTGCGGCCCGAGCATCACGCGCGAACACGCGCGCTCGCCGGCTTCAGCGGTCGGCGCATGTGCATCGTGCACGTCGAGCGTGAGCCCGGCTTCCGCAAGACAGTCGCGCGCGCCCTGGATCCGCTCGTCGTTCACGCGTGCGGTGCCGAAGCCGAGATACGCGATGCGCGTGTGGCCGAGATTGAGCAGGTGGCGCGCGAGCATGTAGGTCGACAGCCGGTTGTCGATGCCGACGCTCGGAATCGGCAGGCCGGGGCTGCGACGCAGCAGCACGAGCGGCTTGTTGAGATCGAGCATCCAGCCGGCTTCTTCATCGGGCATCCGCGTGCTGACGATCAGCCCGTCGACGCGCTGCGCGAGCGCCTCGATCAGCGAACGTTCGCGCGCCTGGCTCTCCTCGGTATCGACGAGCAGCAGCGTGTAGTCGTGCTGCAGCGCGACGCGGTTCGCGCCCTTCACCACGTTCGTGAAGTGCGGGTTGCTGATGTCGAGGATCACGAGGCCGATCGTGCGCGTGCGGCCGGTGATCATCGAGCGCGCGAGCGGGTTCGAACGGTAGCCGAGCCGCTCGATCGCCTCCTTGAGCCGTGCTTCGACGGTCGGCGAGAAGCGCTGCGTGCCGTTCACGTACTTCGATACCGTCGCGACCGACACGCCGGCTTCCGCCGCCACGTCGCGGATCGTCGGGGAAACTTTTTTCATTCGAAGGGTAACGTTTTCGTCCGATAACGCCGGATTGTGGCAGAAAAAGGGTGCACGCGGCCACGCGCCGATATCGGGAAAGTGCGGATGGCTGCGAACGGGTTCGACCATTGACGTTCGGCAGTGCGCCCGCGTATAGTTGGAAAACGTTTTCCGATTCAGTCAGATTTCAGTCAGATTCAAGGAGACTCGATGAACGCCTCATCCACCGGCGCGCGTAAACCATTCGGGCGCCTGCTGCTGACGGGCGCGGCCGGCAACCTCGGCCGCCAGTTGCGCGGCGCGCTTGCCGACTGGGCCGACGTCGTACGCGTCAGCGACATCGCGACGCTCGGCGACACCGCCCCGCATGAAGAAACCCGCGTCGTCGACCTGGCCGACCGGGCAGCGGTAATGCAGCTGGTCGACGGCGTGGACGCGATCGTCCACCTCGGCGGCATTTCGGTCGACGCGCCGTTCGACGATCTCGTCGGCGCGAACATCACCGGCACGTACAACCTGTACGAAGCCGCGCGCAAGCATGGCGTGAAGCGCGTCGTGTTCGCGAGCTCGAACCATGCGATCGGCTTCCATCCGGTCACGGAAGTGCTCGACGCCGATTCGCCGCTGCGCCCCGACAGCCTGTACGGTGTGACGAAGTGCTTCGGCGAATCGCTGTCGCGCTACTACTTCGACCGTTTCGGGATCGAGACCGTATGCCTGCGGATCGGCTCATCGTTCGAAGTGCCAAAGAATCCGCGCATGCTCGTGACGTTCCTCAGCTATCGCGACTTCATCGAGCTGGTGCGCTGCTCGCTGCTGACGAACCGCGTCGGGCACGCGATCGTGTACGGCGCATCGGACAACCCGGTGAAGTGGTGGGACAACACGAAGGCCGGCTTCCTCGGCTTCCGTCCGCGCGACAGCTCCGAGCAGTTCGCCGGGCTGTTCCCGGTGTCGGCGCCGACTGCCGACTACGACGATCCCGCGCAGCGGTTCCAGGGCGGCGGGTTCGTCGTCGGCGAGCCGATGGAGCGCAACGCGTCGTAAGCGTCGCCGGCGTCGCGGCTCAGCGCAGGATGTCGGTCGCCCTGTGCCGCTCGTCGACGCCGTCGATCAGGATCAGCGGGCCGCTCGCGTGCTGCGCGCGCAGCGGCTGGATCTGCTGGTACGCATCCGATTCGTACCACGCGCGCGCGGTGTCGAGATCGGGAAACGCGATCGCGATCAGGTCGCCGTGCCACACGCCTTCGCGTACTTCCGGCCGTGCGCCGTGAATCACGAAATGGCCGTCATACGGCGCGAGCGTGCCGTCGATGCGTTCGAGGTATTCGACGATGTCGTCGCCCATCTCGACGTCGTGCAGGTGGGCGATGGCGTAGGCGGTCATGGCGGGCTCCTTGGCGTGATGCGGTTCGTGCGTCGGTGGAGCCATGATCGCGGCGCGGGCGGCGCGGGTCGATTACCTGGGACGTAAGCAAATCGCAACGCAGTCCCGCCTTGCCAGCCGGCCGCGGGTCGGTAAGAATGCGGCGAGACCACACGCGGCCAGGCGTCGATGCGCCCGGTACGCGTGACGACAATCGAACCAGCACGGCGGCCGCCCCGGCGCGTTCGCCCGATCACCACGCCACGCTATCCGCCATGATCCGGCGCGCTTCCCGCCATCCGCTCGCGATCGCCGCGATCGTCCTGATGCTGCTGCTCGGTGTCACGCACCTGGTCGTCGTCCAGCTCGACGCGCGTGCTCGCGCAGCCGCCGACCTGAAGTTCGGCGAATTCGTCACCGATACGAGCAACAAGATCCAGGTTCAACTGCTGCGCTACGTGGACGTGCTGTCCGGCGTGCGCGGGCTGTGGTCGGTCGTCGGCGAGCCGACGCAGCAGCAGTTCACCGACTACGTCGCGTCGCTGCATCTGGCGCGGCGCTTCCCCGCGCTGCAGATGATCAACTACTGCGACTACGTGGCGACCGCGGACACGCGTCAATACGAGCAGACGATGCGCGTGCGGCTGGGGAAGCCCGACTTCAAGGTGTTTCCCGCGAGCACGCCGCATCCGTTCCGGGCGGTCCTGCGCTACAACATGCCTTACACCGCGATCTACATCGGGCGCGACGTTGCCGTGAACTTCGGCTGGAACGTCGCGGAAGAGACGAACCGGACGGGCGAGCCCTATACGTCCGGCGTCGGCGTCACGCAGCTCGATGGACACGCGGGCCCGGGCCTCGGGATCCGTCTCGCCGTGTATCGCGGCGGCGAGGTGCCGCCCCCCGCCGAGCGCCTGTCGCGCGCGATCGGGTCTGCCGGCATCTTCGTCGACGTGCGCACGCTGATTCGCGAGGCGATGCCCGACGACGACTGGCAGTTCGTGTCGCTGCGGCTCCATACGGTGGCGAAGCCCGGCGAAGTGGCCGACGTGCGGCGCCGCGGGCTGTTCGCTTACGACAACGACGCGCTGTCCGGCAAGCCGACGATGACGGAGCGCCGCACGTTCGTGGTCGCCGGCCGGCCGTTCGTGCTCGACATCGCGGTGCCGGCCGGTCACTTCCAGGACGTGATCGGCCGCCATCTCCGTGCGATCGGCTATGCGCTCGGCAGCGCGATCAGCCTGGCCAGTGCGTTCATCATCTACCTGCTGCTCGTGTCGCAGCGTCGGCTGTCCGACACCGTCACACAGCAGTCGGTGTCGCTCGCGAGCACGCAGCACCAGGTGTCGACGCTGCTCGACGCGCAGCTGCGCGCCGAGCGCGAGCTCACGCGGCAGGGCGAGCGGGAGCGCCAGCAGATCGGCCGCGAGCTGCACGACGATCTCGGCCAGAAACTGACCGGTGCGTCGCTGATGCTGAGCACGCTTGCCCAATCGCGCCGTGACGGCGCGGACGACTCGCAGCAGGTGATCGACAAGGTGTCGGCGATCGTCGAGGACGGAATCGAGACGATCCGCACGCTGTCGCGCGGGCTGTCGCCGTTCGACGGCTCGCCGCACGATCTCGCGGCCGCGCTGCGCGAACTGTGCGGCGACGTCGATCGCATTGCCGCCGGCGGCTGTCACCTGAGCGTCGAGTACGATACCGAGCTGTTGTCGCCGGACGCGTCGCTGCACCTGTACCGGATCGTGCAGGAATCGATCTCGAACGCGCTGCGGCACGGGCGTGCGACGCGGATCGAAGTCGCGCTGCGCGACTTCGACGGCCGGGTCGCGTTGTCGATCCACGACAACGGCACCGGTTTCGCGCCGGGCGTCGATCCGGCCGCGCAGCCGGCATCGCGCCTCGGGCTGCGCAGCATCCGCTCGCGCGCGCAATTGCTCGGCCTGCAGGCGCGTTTCCTGACCAACGAAACCGGCGGCATGACCGTCGAAGTGAACTGACCGATGAACCCGACCCTCGTGCTCGTCGACGATCATCCGATCGTTCGCGAAGGCCTCGCGACGTTGCTGCATTCGGTGCCCGGCTACCAGGTGGTCGCGCAGGCCGGCAACGAACGCGACGGCCTGGACGCCGTGCGCACGCACCGGCCCGACATCGCGGTGATCGACCTGATGCTCGGCGACACGCTTGCGCTGCGGCTGATCGAGACGATCGCGCACACGTATCCCGACACGGCGGTCGTCTGCATCTCGATGCACTCGGATGCCGCGTATGCGGAACCGGCCGCGCTGGCAGGTGCGCTCGGCTACGTGAACAAGGCGAACGTGAGCCGCACGATCCTCGACGCGATCGACTCGGTGCTGCGCGGCGTGCCGTATTTCCCGCCGGAAGTGCAGCAGAACCTGCTGCGCCGCGCGCGCGGCCAGGCTGCGAAGCCGACCACGCCGCTCGCCGCGCTGTCGCCGCGCGAGATCGAGATCCTGCGGATGATCGGCGAAGGGCTGACGAAGCAGCAGATCGCCGAGCGGATCGGTCACAGTGCAAACACGGTCGAAGCGCATCGCACCAACATCAAGCGCAAGCTCGGCCTCGACAACAACGCCGAACTGATCCGCTTCTCCGCGCTGAACCTCTCGCCCGCACCCACCCGCTGAACCGCGAAGCGGGGCCCCCTCGCTCACGGGTTGATGGCGACATCGATCCGCCGAGCGATTGTCCGGCCCGCGCGCCGGCCCTACGATCCCGATCACTACGACAACAACACCGCGGGGTCTTCATGCCATTCCGACTTTTACCCGACAGGCCCGGCACGGCCGGCCTGTTCCCGGACCCACGCGACCTGACGGCCTGAACGTAGCGGTCGCGCGCACGGCAAGTGCCTGCCGCCGCGCGTGCCGCTGTCGTTCGCGCATCGCTTGCCGGCGCCGACGTCGTCGCGCCCGGCTCGTCGTTCACACCCTTTCACAACCACAAGAGCGAGACCACGATGAAACACCAGACCCTGGCCGGCCTGCTCGCCGGCACGACCCTGCTCGGCGCGCTGGCCGGATGCGGCGGCGGCGACAGCAGCACGCCGTCGTCGAACAACGGCGGCAACGGCAACGTGACGACGACGCTGAGCGGCACGGTCGCGACCGGCGCGCCGCTCGGCAACGCGACGATCACGGCGTATCAAGCGGACGGCAGCGAGTGCGGTTCGGCCGTGAGCGCGGCGGACGGCACCTACGTGATGCACAACATCCACTGCACGTCGCCATTCCTGATCGAGGCGCAGACGGCCGACGGGCTGCTCGTGTCGCCGTACGTCGGCTCGGGCATCGTGTCGAACATGAACGTGACGCCACTCACGACCGGCATCTTCTTCGGCACGATCGCGAAGAGCGGCATCACGCGCACGCTGACCGATTCGCTGCAGACGCTCGATGACGCGCAGCTCAAGGGCTATTACGCGAACGTCACGGCCGACCTGCAGACGATGTTCCCGCCGTCCGCATATGGCGTCGACTGGACGAGCACCGATCCCGTCACGACGCCGTTCCAGGCGAACCACCAGCTCGTCGACGCCGTGCTCGACCACCTCGGGCTGATCCGCCCGACGGCCGATAACCCGTCCGTGACTTACGTGAATACCAGCACGAGCCAGAAGTTCTCGACGACGGCATCGGACACCGGCGGCGCGGCGGCGGTCAGCGGCGTGACGGCGCAGGCGCCGCTCGCGTCGTCGATCGCGCCGGTGAACACGACGGTCGGTTATCTCGACTTCAACTACGGGCAGCCGCTCGCATCGACGACGAGCCTGCGCGGGTCGATTCTCGATTCGGGCCCGTCGGCGGTGTCCGGCGGCGGGATCGCGGGCACGGTGTCGTTCGGCAGCCCGCAGGTGGCGTCGGCGTTCACGAGCGTCGGCGGCAACTACACGTGGGGTTCGAATATCGCGGCGGCCAATGGGTTCGATGCGAGCGCAACCGATTTCAACCTGCCGGCTGTTGCGATGCTGTGCCAGTCGATGGCGGGGCAGGGCGCGGGTGCGTCGAACCTGAAGTCGACCGACGTGCTGGTGCCCGTTGACGCGGTGCCGGTGACGCAGGCGTCCGACCTCGTCGGCGTGTCGTTCACGCGCTACTACGAAGATTGCCTGCAGGGCGGCACGAGCCCCGCGACGACGACCGGCAACTACCTGTCGTTCGACGGGCAGGGCGGCGCGACCTTCGTCGTCGCGAACGGCGGCTCGACGCCGCAGACGATCACGGTGCCGTCCACTCAGGTGACGGGGGCGCTGACGGGCACGCCGCTCGTGTCGCTCGGCGGGCAGCCGGGCAACACCGTGTTGTCGGCATATCGTTACCAGACGGCGTACGGGATGACGCGCTACGTGCTGGTCGAGCGCGGCAGCGCGGGCGCATCGTCCGCGTATGTGGGGATCTGGCTGCAGTAAGCGGTGGCGCGTCGACCGGCGAGGCTAACGACATCCGCATGCCGCGCGGGTCGATCTGCGCGGCGTGCGGGTGCCTTGCCGCATCGCCATCAATGCTGCTTGCTGCAAGCCGGATCGGTATCGCGCCGCTCGGCCGAATCGCACCAGTAACTCGGCCGCCACGCTTCGAACGAGACGGCTTTCGCGGCATTGGCGCGCGTGACACGCACCGGGTCGGCTTTCAGCGCATCGCCGTTCGGGTCGTCGGTGGGCCGCCAGTTCCGCATCACTTCCCGATGGAACACCCAGGTGCGATGCGCGGCGTCGTAGCGGAACGTCACGCGGTCGCGCCAGTGGCTCGGCCCGGCGAAGACACCCTGTTCGACCGTGAAGGTGCGCGGCTCGATCGTGAGCGCGTTCTCGGCGACGCCATCGAGATACGGGTCGCCCATCCCGCCTTCGTCGGCCTTCATGATCACGGTGTCGTTGCGCGCCGCGAGCCGGTAGTGGCCGTCTTTGCCCGGCACGAAGATCATCAGCGGACGCGGCGACGCGTGGCGCATCGAATCGTCGGGCTGATGCGCGACGACGACATAGCCGATGCGCGCGCCGTCGGTCAGGTGCCCCGACGCGACATCCAGCGCTGCGTACCCTGCGGGAATCTGCGCGACGATGTCGGCCGGAAGGTCGGGGGTGTCGGGACACGCGGACGACGCGGGCGTGTCGCCGCACGTCGCGGCGAAGGTGCTGCCGATGCCGAACGTCAGCAATGCAGCGACGATGAATCCTTTGATGCGGGGGATCGTCATGCGGATCGGGTCATGAGATGAAGTCGCGCCGCGGAAGCCGGCGCGCACGCGCCGTCTCGTCTCGCCGCCGCGCGGGTGGGTTGTTTGTCAGGTGACGCAGTGTAACCAGTCATGCGCGCTTGCGCGTCGGCCGCGGGATCGGCACGGGCGTCGGTGCCGATGCCCGCGCTTCGTCGGCTTGCGCACACAGCCGGTCGAGCATCCGTTGCGCGGCTTCCGCGCAATCCTCGCCCGCCGGCTTGTTCTCGATCTCGTCGATCAGCACCTCCAGATGTTGCCGGTTCTGCGCGAGACGCTGTTCGAGCAGCACGATTTCGTCGACCTTGTGCCGTAGCGCGACCAGCAGTTCGTCGCGCGGCCACGCGCCGAGATCGGGCGGCAACACCGCGCGGATTTCGTCGAGCGCAAAACCCGCGCGCTGCGCGCGGTCGATGATCGCGAGCCGCGTCAACGCTTCCGACCCGTATTCCCGATAGCCGTTGGCCTGCCGACGGGCCGGTTCGAGCAGGCCGCTCGCTTCGTAGAAGCGGATGCGGGACGCCGCGAGGCCGCTCGCCTTCGCCAGTTCACCGATTTTCATGCCGTGCTCCAAAAGGGCTTGACCTTAAAGTTGACTTTAAAGTTATCGTTGGGCATCGTCAATCGAGGGTGCCCTCCATGAACCTGTTTACACCGCTGACACTGCCCAACGGGGCGGTGATTCCGAACCGTCTGGCCAAGGCCGCGATGGAAGAGAACATGGCCGATGCGAATCACGCACCGTCCGACGCGTTGCTGCGCCTGTACCAGGCGTGGGCCGACGGCCAGGTTGGCCTGATCCTGACCGGCAACGTGATGGTGGACGGCCGCGCGATGACGGGGCCGAACGGCGTCGTGCTCGAGAGCGACGCGCATCTCGACCGCTTCCGCCGCTGGGCGCAGGTGGCGCGCTCGGGCGGCGCGCACGTGTGGATGCAGATCAATCACCCTGGGCGCCAGATGCAGGCGGCGCTCGGCCAGACGACGCTCGCGCCGTCGGCGGTGCCGCTCGCGCTCGGTGCGCTGTCGAAGCAGTTCCCGGTGCCGAAGGAGATGACGCCGGCCGATATCGCCGACGTGAAGCAGCGCTTCGTGCGCGCGGCCCAACTCGCGGAGCAGAGCGGTTTCACCGGCGTGGAGATTCACGCGGCGCACGGCTATCTGCTGAGCCAGTTCCTGTCGCCGCTGACGAACCGCCGGCAGGATCAGTGGGGCGGCAGCATCGAGAATCGCGCACGCCTGCTGCTCGATATCGTGCGGGACGTGCGCGCGACGGTGTCGCCGGAATTCGCGGTCGCGGTCAAGCTGAACTCGGCCGATTTCCAGCGCGGCGGCTTCAGCGCGGACGATGCGAAGCGCGTGGTCGAACTGCTGAATCCGCTTGGCGTCGATCTCGTCGAACTGTCGGGCGGCAGCTATGAAGTGCCGGCGATGCAGGGCGAGGCGCGCGACGGGCGCACGCTGGCCCGCGAAGCGTACTTCCTCGAATTCGCGCGCGACATCACGGCCGTCGCACGGATGCCGCTGATGGTCACGGGCGGCATCCGGCGTCGCGTGGTGGCCGAGCAGGTGGTCGACAGCGGCGTGGCGATGGTCGGCATCGCGACCGCGCTGTCGATCGAGCCGAACCTGCCGCGCGACTGGCGGGCCGGCAAGGACAGCGCGCCGGTGCTGGAACCGATCCGCTGGAAGAACAAGGCGCTCGGCGCGCTGGCCAACATGGCCGTCGTCAAGTTCCAGCTCACGCGGCTCAGCGAAGGCCGGCGCACGCACCCGCAGGTGTCGCCGCTGCGCGCGCTGGTCAGGCAGCAACTGGCCGCGCAGTGCCAGACGCGGCGCTACCGGAAGTGGATGGCGGGGCGCGTGGCGGGCTCGCGTGCGTGACATGCGTGGGCGGGGCTGAATCGACGGTCCCGCGCTGATCGGCCCGCCGCCTGGCGGGTCGCTTCAAGGCTTGACCCTTTCGGATTGCTTTCCGAAATATCGAGCCTGTTTACTGCATTATTCAGGCGCCTGAGCGCGATTTCAGCGTGGCATAATCCACCACCTTCATCGCATTCCTTCCTCGTCGCGCGTCATGCACGTCGCCCGTTTCCGCAAGCCCGGCAGCCTGATCGGATTGATCGCAATCCTGATGATGGCGCTCGCCCCTGCGGTCTCGCAGATGATGGCGTCGCGTCACCGGCTCGTCGATGCGCTGGCCGTCTATTGCACGGCAAGTGTCGACGAAGCGGTGGTCGCGCACGACGACGGCAAGCCCGCGCATGGCGTCAAGGCGCACTGGCATGCTTGTCCTTATTGCAGCTTCGTTGCGCACGCTGTCGCGTTGCCGGGCCAGGCCGTTGCATTCGCCGTTCCACGCGCGGATTCACAGGGGCCGGTCGTGTCGGCATCGATTCCGGCGCGTGTCCATCTCGTCCATACCGTCGCGCAATCGCGCGCGCCTCCCGCGTTCTCCTGAGTTCGTCTGATCTTTCTGCCTGACCCGCCGCCGTTTCGCGACCGAATCGGGCGGCCGTTCGTCGCGCACGTGCGCGACGGCATCGAACGACAACCGGAGAACACACAACATGCCCCGCTTCAACCAACGGCACGCGCCCCGCGCATGTGCCGCGCTGCTGGCCGCCATCGCCGGCCTGTCCCATGCGTCTTTCGCGAACGCACACGCCGTGGTCGGCGATCGCGTCTTTCCCGCGACGATGACCGTGGACGACCCCGGCGTCGGCGACGAATTCGACACGCAGTTCGGCCACATCAAGACCTCCGACGACAGCGGCAACACCCTCAACGTCAATACCGTGTCGTACGAGTGGGACAAGCTGATCACGAAGAACCTCGCGTTCAGCGTCGCCAGCCAGTACGTGTCGCAGAACGCGCCGGACGGCGGCTCGGCGAAGGGCTGGGACAACGTGACGCTCGGCGTGAAGTACCTCGCGTACACGAACGCACAGCATGAATTCATGGCGTCGGTCGGCCTGAAAACCGAGATCGGCGGCACCGGCGCGAAATCGATCGCGAACGCGTATTCGACGTTCACGCCGACCGTTTATGTCGGCAAGGGCTTCGGCGATCTGCCCGCGTCGCTCGGCTATCTGCGCCCGCTCGCGCTCACGGCCGAACTCGGGCCGAACCTGACCACCGCGTCGTCCGACCAGGGGCCGAACTCGCTCGGCTGGGGCATGACGCTGCAGTACAGCATCCCGTACCTGCAGCAGCAGGTGAAGAACCTCGGCCTGCCGCAGCCGCTCAGCAACATGGTGTTCGTCGTCGAGGCGCCGATGAGCACCTGCACGGCGGGCGCATGTTCGGGCCAGACGACCGGGACGATCAACCCCGGTGTGCTGTGGCTCAACCGCTATGGGCAATTCGGCGTCGAGGCGCAGATTCCGGTCAATCGCGCGAGCGGCAATCACGTCGGCGTGATCTTCGATGCGCATCTGTATTTCGACGACCTGTTCCCCGGCTCGCTCGGCAAGCCGCTGTTCTGATCGAAGGAGAAACGCGATGAACCGATTGACCACACTGCGCATGACCGCCGCCGCGCTACTGCTCGCCGGCGCCCAGTTCGCGCATGCCCATGCGTTTCCGACACATCAGGTGCCGTCCGCGGGGGAAACCGTGACCGGCTCGCCGAAGACAGTCGCGATCGATTTCGACGACGGGCTCGAACCCGCGTTCAGCTCGATCGCCGTGACCGATGCGCAGGGTCACGCCGTCACGAACGGCAAGGCCGAAGTCGACGCGTCGAACCGCAAGCACATGTCCGTCGCGCTGAACCCGTTGACGCCGGGCGTCTACTCGGTGGCGTGGGTAGCCGTCGCGCTCGACGGCCACCGCACGCAGGGGCACTACGCGTTCACGGTGAAGTGACGCTCACCGCCCGCGTCCGCGCCCGCCGCCATGCATGCACGCCGGTGGCGGGTGCGGTGCGCGTCATTGCGCCGCGTCAGAACCGGTAGTTCGCCACCACTTCGAGCCGACGGTCGTTGCCGAGCAGGTACTGCGTCTCGTTGTAGTACGCGGACTGCACGAAGCGGCGGTTGAACACGTTGTACGCGCGTGCGGTGATCGTCGTGTCCTTGCGCGGCTTCCACGCGAGGCCGAGGTCGACGGTGGTGTACGACGGCATCACGAGCTGGTTCGCGGTGTCGGCGAAACGCTTGCCGACGTACTTGACGCCCGCGATGCCCGTCCAGTCCGGCGCGAAGTGCCAGCTCACCCACAGGTTCGCGAGCCGCTGCGGCACCGACACCGGCACGTTGCCCGCGCGCGAGACGGTCGTGCCGCCGGACGTCTGCTGGAAGTCGTCGTATTTCGCGCGCAGGACCGACACGTTCGCGTCGACGCGCCAGTCCTTCGCGATCTCCGCGCCGACCGTCGCCTCGAGCCCGCGCGACGACTGCTGGCCGATCTGGATCGACTGGTTCGGGTTCAGCGGATCGGCCGTGAGGAGATTGCTCTTGACGATCCGGTACGCGGCGAGCGTCCATTCCGCCTTGCCGCCGAGGAACGACTGCTTCACGCCGATCTCGATCTGCCGGCCGGTCGCGAGCGTGAAGTTGGCCTTCGACGCATTCAGCGACAGCAGCGAGCTGATCGGGTCGGCCGCGACCGAATACTGGCCGTACACGGCGAGACCGGGCTGCACGTCGTACACGGTGCCGATGCGCCAGCCGGTGTTCGCGAACACCTTCGTGAACGCGCCGCCGTTCACGAGATCGTCGCGGTTCACGCTCGCGTGGTCGTAGCGCAGCCCGCCGATCACCGACCAGCGCGGCGTGATTTCCAGCCGGTTCTCGGCGAACAGCGCGTACTGGTTCGCCTGGCTGCGGTACTTCGGATAGGTGCCGGCCGTGTTGATGAAACTGCCCGGATCGAAGTTGAACGGATCGACCGTCGACGTGCCCGAATACGGCGAGTTGTTGTCGTGCTGGAACGTCGTGTGATTGAACTCGAAGCCCGTCGAGAATGTGTTGCGCATGCCGAGCAGTGCGGTGGTGACGGTGGCCGCCGTCACATTGCCGTACTGCTCCTGGTCGTGGAAGATCTCCGTGAAGCTGCTGCGACGCACTTGCGCGGTCGACGGCAGGTACGTGTAGTACTCGGCGTCCTTCCAGTGACGGTTGCTCTTCATCCGGTACAGCGTGCTCGTCACGTTCAGGCTGTCGCTCGGCTGCCAGTTCGCCGACACCGTCGCCCAGCTGTCGCGGAACGCGATGTCGCTGTCGCCGACGTTGTAGTTCTTCTTGTCGAGCGCGCGATCGCGCGCGCCGTTCACGAGCGGCACGCCGAAATACTGCATCGGATGCTGGAAGCCCTGCGCATACGATGCCGTCACGTACAGGTCGGATGTCACGTCGTAGCGCAGCGCGCCGGAGATCGACAGGTTGCGCGAATTGCCGCGGTCGACCCAGCCCGACGAGCGGTTGCCGCTGATGTCGAAGCGGTACGACAGCTTGTCGTTGATCGCGCCGCCGCTGCCGAACGCGACCCGCGCGGTGCCCTCGGTGCCGCCGCCCACTTGCAGCTCGTTCTGGATCGCGCCGCGGGTCGGCTTCTTCGGCACGATGTTGACGACGCCGCCGATCGCGCCTTCGCCGTAGATCACCGAAGCGGGGCCGCGCAGCACGTCGATATGATCGACCGACCACGTGTCGAACGGAAACGTGATGCCGATCGCGCCGTACGGGCGCACGCCGTCATAGAGCTGCGTGACCGACGACGCGCCGACGAAGCCGCGCGCGCCGAGCTCCGAGCCGCCGTTGCCGGGATGCGGTGACGCGCTGATGCCGGCGGCGCGGCTCACCGCGTCGACGATCGCGCTGTCGCCGCGCGTGTCGAGCGTCTTGCGATCGATCTGCTCGACGCTCGCGGGCGTTTCGAGCGAAGTCAGGCCGAGACGGCTGCCGGTATCGAGCGGTTGCGTGAGCGGCGTCGCCTTCTGTGCGTTGACGCGAATCGGCGCAAGCGTGGTGCCGGTGTGCTTGACGTCGCTTTCCTGGGCTTGCCCGGCGGGCGAGAAGGCTGCGAGCAAGGCGGCGGGCAGCATCAATCTGAACTTCATGTTTCGATATCCTTTGAATCTGCTTAATGCGGTGTTGCTTGAAAGGCGGCGCATCAGAACGCGTACCGCATGCCGGCGAACACGCTGCGTCCTTCACCCGGATAGAAGATCGCGGTGTTCGCGGTGCGCGCATCCGCGACCGTGCTGATGTCGCTCACATAGCGCTTGTTGGTCAGGTTGCGCGCGTCGACGAATAGCGACAGCCCGTTGCGGAAGTCGTAGCCGGCCTGCAGCCCGAGCAGCGTGTAGCTCGGCACGCGCAGCGTGTTCGCATCGTCGGCCCACGCGCCCGACGGCACCCAGTCGAGCGTCGCCGCGATGTGGAAGCCGCTCGGCCGCGCGTACCCCAGCGTCGCGCGCAGCACGTTCAGCGGCACGCCCGCGATCCGGTTGTTGCCGTACTGCGGATCGTTCTTGAAGCGGAAGTCGTTCAGGTTCCAGATGCCCGACAGCGTGACCTTGTCGCCCGCGCCGCGCCCGGTGACGTTGCGCAGCAACTCGACCGATGCGCCGGCCTCGATCCCCTGCAACACCGTCTTGTTCGCGTTGAATGTCGACGCCGGCACATCCGGGTTCGTCGTGTACTGCAGCAACTGGTCGCGCACGAGCGAGCGATAAGCGGTCACGTCCCAGCTCACGCGCTCGCGCGAGCCGCGCGTGCCGAACTCGATCGTCCACGCGTGCTGCGCCGCGAGCGGCGTGAAGCGTGTCGTGTTCGAGAAGGTTTGCGTGAGGTCGGTGAAGTCGGGCACGTCCTGGCTGCGTGTGATGTCGACGTAGGCCTGGGTGTTCGCGTCCGGCTGCCACAGCAGCCCGAGCTTCGGATTGACGCCGCTGTAGCTCGCGTTCGTCGACTTGTAGTTCGGGCTGCGCGGCAGCCCGCCGTTGTCGATGTACTCGCGCACCGAATGCAGCACCTTCACGCCCGTCATCAGCGCGACGGTCGGTACGAAGAACAGCCGGTTCTCGACATACGCCTCGTAGTTGAACGCCGTCTGCGTCGAGTCGAGCGTTTGCGCGCCCTTGTTGCCGTTGACGTTCACGTACTGGTTCGCCTGCGTGCGGCCGCCGAAGAAGCGCGCACCGACGATCAGGTCGTTGCGCATCCCGCCGAGCGTCAGGTGGCCCGTGTAGCGCGGCGCGAAGCCGTAGGTCCAGCCGTCCTGGTCGAGCGCCTGGAAGATCGGGTGATAGAGGCTCTTGTGGATCGCCCACGTGTCGAACTGCAGTTCGCCCGAATCGAGCTTCACGGTCGTGCGGTTCGCGATCCGCTCGGTGCGCGTGTTGCGCGCCTGATCGCCCGACATCGCGTTCGGTGCGGCCTTGGTCGGATTGTTCAGCGCGTCGGACAGCGACAGCGTGCCCGGCAGCAACTGGTCGACGACGTACACGCCGACGTAGAAGCGCGTCTCGACCGTCGGGCTGAACCGGTAGCCGACGTTCGCGTTGAACTGCTCGTATTGCCCCTTCGAATGATCGCGATAGCCGTCCGCGTGATTGACGCTGAAGTTCGCGAGGAAGTCGAGCGGGCCGAGCACGCGCGAGATCTGCGCACTCGTGCGCACCGTGCCGTAGCTGCCGCCTTCCACGCGCAGGATGTTCGGCGCGTCGGCGGTATGGGCGGTCGGCGTGATGAAGTCGATCGCGCCGCCGAGTGTCGACGCCCCGTACGCGAGGCCGTTGCCGCCCTTGTAGACCTGCACCGCCTGCAGCGCGAGCGGATCGATCTGGTAGTAGTCGCCGCTGCCGTCCGCGAGGTTGGTCGGGATGCCGTCCTGCAGGATCTCGAGGCCGCGCGTGTGGTACGAGCGGGCAATCCCCGAGCCGCGGATCGACAGCCGCAGCTCCTGGCCGTAGCGGTTCTCGACGAACACGCCGGGCACGTCCTTCAGCACGTCGCGCAGCGTGAAGGCGTAGGTGTTCCGGTAGCTGTCGGCATCGACGAAGCCCACGGAGCCGACCGTCTGTTCGAGCGTGCGTTTCAGGCTACCGGTCGATTTCGATGTGAGCGAGTCCGGCACGCGGGTTGCGTTGACGTTGATTGCAGGCAGCGTCGACGCGGCCGGTGCGTCGGCGCCTTGTGCGCATGCGGCCGACGCGAAGAGAACGGAGATCGCGCCGGACAGCGCGGCGGCAATACGGGTCGAGGTAAACATGTCGTTGTATGTATGGTTATGGTGACGATGACGAAACGGACACGATGCGCGCCATGCACGGCGCCGGCCGCCGCGCGTGGTCACGCGCGCGGGCTCGGCATCGGGCACCGGCAGGGCGGGCAGGCGAAGCGGACGGCGCGGCGCGGTGTGCGGCGGCGCGGTCGCGCGGTGCGTCAGGCGCGGGCGGGAGGCGGCCCGCGCGCGGCGAGCGCGTAGCGCTTCGACGGGTGGCGGACGGAGGGGATCGGTGGCGCGGGCGGCGCATGCCGCACGGCCGGGGAGGCGGAGAGGAACACCGCGTACTGCAGCGGCGGATGGCCGGCAAGCAGGCCGCAATAGCCGCAGCGGTCGAAATGCTTGTCAGACGGCGAATCGGCTGGAGAAGCGGACGGCGCGGGCGATTCCGCGTGCGCCACGAGCGTATTGCCGGTTGCCGAGCAGATCGGCGCGGCCGGCAGGCCGTCATCGGGTGCGGCTGCGCGCAGTTGCGAGATCAGCGGCGCGACGAGCGCGAGCACGAGCGCGAACAGCCCGAGCCACGCCGTGGCTCGGGCCTGGAGCGTCGGCGCGTGTCGCGCGCCGGCGCGCGATGAATCAGGCCGCCGCGCGTGCCGCACGGCCGAACAGCAGACGATCGATCAACCAGACCGCGACGATCGTCGCGCCCATCAGCGGGAAGACGATGCCGAGCAGCACGAGCCCCGCGATCCAGCCGCGCATCGGCGGCGCGCCGCGTTCGCGCGACGGCGCGCCCAGCTTGCGAGCCGGGCGACGCTTCCACCACATCACGGTGCCCGTGACGGCCATCGCGGCGAGCCCGAGCGACAGCACCGCGCAGATGATCTGGTTCGCGAGCCCGAAGTAGCGGCCCATGTGCAGCGACGTGCCGTACGACACGGCGCGCGATACCGCGCCGTAGTCGTCGTAGCGGATGTCCTTCAGCACGGCCCCGCTGTACTGGTCGATGTAGATCGTCCGCTCGGCTTGCGGGTCGTCCGGGAAGTACGACGCGGTGAACACGCCGTCCGCGCCGGACGGCAGCGCGAGCGTGTAGCCGTTCGTCACGCCGAGGCCCGCGACGATCGCGATCGCGCGGGCCAGCGGCAGCGGTGCCGGCGTCGGCGCCGACGGCGAATGCGGGACGGGCACGTTGCCGACCGCCCACGGCGTTTGCGGCAACGGCAGGTCGTCCATCACCATCCCCGGCATCGACTCGCCGGATTCGTGGTGATGGCCGGCCGGCGCGGCGGCCTCGGCAGGTGCGGGCGCCGCGGCGGCACCCGGGCGCGTCGAGCGCACCGATCCGCCGCCCCAGGCACCTTCCGGTGCGCCGAGGTTGACGGTCGCGGCCAGCGCCTTGAAGTTCTTGCCCCACGAGCCCGACCACGGCAGCCCCGTCAGGATGAACGCGACCGTGCCGGCCGCGAGCCAGATGCCGGCCGTCGCGTGGAGGTTTTTCCACAGCGGCCGGCCGCGCAGCGACAGGTCGGGGCGCAGGGCCTGCCCGACGCGTGCCGCGCCGCGCGGCCACCACAGCGCGATGCCGGTGCCGATCATCACGAAGGTCCAGCATGCGGCCAGCTCCATCAGCAACTCGCCCGTCTTGCCGAGCAGCAGCTTGCGATGCAGCATCCGGTCGATCTGCATGAAGCGGTTCTCGACGCTCAGCGTGCCCAGCACACTGCCGTCGTACGGGTTCACGTACACGCTCTCGCGGCTGCCGTCGCGCAGCCGGAACACGTATTCGGCGCTGCGGTCCGGCGCGGTCGAGACCTGCACGGACACCGGCGTCGCGCCGGCCGGCATCGCGGTGCGCGCGCTCGCGAGCAGCGCGTCGGCATCGAGTCGCGGTGTGGCGCGCGGCTCGACGACCAGCCGGTGCGGATACAGCAGCGGCTCGATCTGCGGCTGGAAGCAATAGAGCGTTCCGGTGATCGCGAGGACCACCAGGAACGGCATGACGAACAGGCCGGCATAGAAGTGCCAGCGCCAGAGCGTCCGGTAACCGGCGTGGGCGGATTGGGCGGGCGAGATCGCCCGTTCGACGGTGGTCGACATGGTGTCAGCTCCTCGTGTTCGTTGAGCGGCCACGCCGGTGCGAGCCGGCGGACGTCAACGCGCGTTGCGCCCGCCGGCCGGCATCGACGAAACGGGCGGCGCGGCGTCATGCGCAGAAGCGGCGCATGACGGCGTCGCCCGCGCGAGGCGGGCAGGCGGGTGAACGCTTGAATCAGGTCGTGTGAGACGAACGGCATGCGGGCCCGCGCACGTCGACGTGCACGAGCCGCTGGGCGGAACCGTCAGCAGAACAGGGGAGGCGCGCGGGAGGGTGGGCGATCGTCGAAGATCGATCGCACGATGGGGATACGGTCGAAGTGAATCCGGAAGCGGCGCGGCGCGGCGGCGGGAAACAGCAGCACCAGCAGCACGAACGACGCCAGCGCCGTGAACAGCGCGGCACCGAATGCGCACAGGCTGTCGCCGCTGCCGGACGATGCCGTGTTGTCGGCATGCCCGTCATGCTTGAGCGCATCGGCGAGCGCGAGCGCATCGTTGGCCGGTGTGATCGGCGCGCCGGCATCGAAACGGGCGGCGAGTGCGGCCACGTTGACGATCAGCGGGCCGCGGCCCGAACACAGCACCACCGAGCCCGCATCCGGACCGTCCGGATCGAGCATCACGGCGCCCGACATCAGCGCGCGGGACAGCAGCGTCACGAGGAGGAACCCCCACAGAAGCTGTCGCGCGACGCCTTGCCGGAGCAGGAAGCGGCGAAGTGCGTTCATGGCGCGCGATTGTACCTCCGTTTGCGGGGAGGAGCCGGCCGCCACGCTGATGTGCGGCATCAGCGCGGCGTGCTGCCGGACGCGGATGGCGCGCCCGAGCGCGGCTATTCGGAACCGAACGATCCGCTGCCGGGCGGCGCGTTCGCCGGGCCATACGACCAGGTGCCGTCCGCGCGGGCGGTCAGCACGTTGCCCGAGCGCCGGTCGTACAGATGCCACTGCTCGTCGGCCGGGTCGTCGCCGTATGGCCAGGTCGTCAGCTTGCCGCCGAGGTCGAAATCGAACGCCCACGAACCCGGTTGCGCACAGGGCGTGACCGACTGCAGGATCTGCCCGTCGAGCCGTTGCGCGGCGGCCGCGATGTCGCCGGATCGGGATTCGCTGTGCGCGAGCTCGTGACCGTCGAGCGCGATCGACCAATGGCAGTAGCAGATCCACAGATGCCCGTTGCCGGCCACCGTCACGTGCCGCGACGCGAGCCGGTCCCGCGCCGTCGCGGACAGGCCGGGCGAGCCGGCGAGCGGCTCCCTGACATGCAGCGCGGGTTGCCCGAATTCGAACGTGAGAAAGCTGCCCTGGCCTTTCGTCACGGACCAGGCAGGGGTTTCGCAGATGGCCGGCCAGATCTGGTCGAAGTCGACAGCGTTCACGGCGTGCGTCTCTCTTCGGCGAAACCGGCGTCGGCATCGTCCGCGCTGTCGTCAGCGTCGGCCAGCAGATCGGACAGGTCGGCCGGCGACAAGCGACGCATCGTCCGCTCGACGTCGTGATCGTAGCGGCGATCGTTCGGGTCGAGATGCTTCTGCGCCTTGCGGCCGTAGCGTTTCACGAACACGCCGAGTGCGCCGGCCAGTCGGGATTTCCGGTTCCTGGGGATCATGCGGCGAGGTCATCGGGCATGCGCGCGCCGCGAATCGGGAAGGGCCGCCGTGGCCGTGCGTGACGCCCGCGGCAGCCGATGCATTGCGCCGGCTCAGGCCGGATACGCATCGTCGACTTTCAGGTTCGCGAGCCGGAACAGCGTGCGCAGCGTCTGCGGATGAATGTCGCGGTGCGCGGCGAGCGACGTCAGCATGAAGTCGAGCACCTTCGCGTAGCGCAGCAGCACGAGGCAGCGCGCGAGATCGGGCGTGTGGCCGCGCATGTCCTCGGCGAGGTGAACCATTTCGGTGGACAACGAGCGTGCCATCTCGAGTTCCATCTGCTGTTTTTCGGTCCAGTCGGGCAACGGCTGTTCGAGCAGCTTCGCGAGAAAGAGCTGGAACGACGTGTCGGACGAATTGGGCAGCGCATCCATGAAGGGCCTCGTAACTTGCTCGGATCGTTCGGGCGTATCCGGTGGATGCGCCCGAGGGTGGGTTCGTGTTCGCGCGGTGACCGGCGCGGTTGTTACCCGAACGGAATGCAGGTTCCGTACCAGCCCCGCGAGACGATTGTTGAGTATTGTTGAGCGGCGCTGCGACGCGGGGCGGCGAGTCCCGCCGGTGCTGGGTGGGGGCGGTGATCGAGGCCGCCATCTACATGCGCGATGTAACGACGACCGGATACCCGGGGCGGCTCGCCGAGGCGAAATGCTTCACGGATGTAACGTAACGCCCGTTTAAATCACGTGACACGTTTCCGCGACGAACCACGCGACCCGCGGCGGCCCGTGCATTCCGCCTGCGCCTGCGAGGCGTTCGGCCGGCCGGACGCGGTGCGACAGGACCTTCGCCCCGGGGCGGCGGGCGCCGTCCGCGAATGTGACGGGTGTTTCAAATCCGAGACGGATTTGCCCGCGGCGACCCGGTTGCGCGCGCTGTCCAACTGGCCCAGCGAATTGTCGGCCAATTGTGCATGGGCAGACGGCGCGCATTTGCCAACAATCCCCTGATCATCCCTGCGAGGTTCGACATGAGCGTCCACGCCTTCTTCTCGGCCAACCTGCTGCTGGCCTACACGGCCTATTTCATTGGCACCGCCAGCCCCGGGCCGAGCAATCTCGCGATCATGTCGGTCGCCGCGAACCAGGGCCGCAAGGCGGCGCTCGCGTTCGCGCTCGGCGTCATTTCCGGGTCGATGTTCTGGGCGACGGTGGCGGCGCTCGGCGTGTCGGCCGCGCTGCTGGCGTGGTCGAAGCTGCTGGTCGCGATCAAGCTCTTCGGCGGGCTGTACCTGCTGTGGCTCGCGTTCAAGTCGGGGCGCACGGCGTGGTCGGGCAAGGCGGCGTCGTCGCTGAACGCGGCGGGCGAGCAGCGGCTGTCGCGCTTCTATGGTCGCGGCGCGATGCTGCACCTGACCAATCCCAAAGCGATCCTCGTGTGGGTGTCGATCGTCGCGCTGTCGTCGAACGGCGCGGGCGCGTCGCACGGCGCCGTCGTGCCGGGCTGCCTCGTGATCGGGAGCCTGGTATTCGGCGGCTATGCACTCGTATTCTCGATGGACGGTGCGCGCCGGCTCTACGTGCGCGGCCGTCGTGCGATGGAAGCGTGTCTCGCCGTCGTGTTCGGCGTGGCCGGGATCCGGCTGCTGGTGTCGAACGTGTGAGGCGGCACGCCCGCGCATCTAGCGCTAGCGGGCGGCGCGTCGCTTGGGCGAACGCACGGCGTCACCCGGCTGCTCCGCCGGGCGCGTGAACAGCGACACGATTGTCTGCCGCAGCCAGCGGTGCGCGGGATGGCTGTCCCAGCGCTGATGCCAGATCACGCAGTAAGGCCGCGCGGGCATGCGCACCGGCGGTTGCCGCGACACCAGTTCCTTTTCATGGATCGACAGATCAAGCAGCGTGGTCGGCAGCACGCCGATGAAGTCCGACTCCCGGATGATCGCCAGCGCGGGCGAGTACGCATTCAGCGTGAGGACGAGATTGCGCTGCAGGCCGTGCGCGGAGAGCAGGCTGTCGTACACCGGCACCCGCATGCCGGAAAACCCGACGTCGAGATGTCGCGCCGCGAGAAAGCGTTTCAGCGTGAGCGGCCCCTTCGCGAGCGGGTGATCCTTGCGCATCAGGCAGCTCCAGTGGATCGGCCACATCTCGTGCGTGCGCACGCCGCTGCTCGGGCTCGAGTCGTTCAGGTACCCGCCGATCGCGAGGTCGACACCGCCACGGTCGAACATGGCCGGCAGGTCGGCGACGCTGAACGGCGTGAGCTCGATCCGCATCGATGGCGCATGCTCGCCCATGAAGTGCGCGAGGCGCGGCATGATGCGCTCGACCGAGTAGTCCGACATCGCGATCGTGAAGGTGCCGCGATGCTCTTGCGGGTCGAACTGGTCCGGCGAGATCGCCTGCTTCAATGCGTCGAAGTGCGGCTGGACTGCCGACCACAGCTCGCGGGCCCGCGCGGTCGGGCGTACGCCCGAGACGGTCTTCTCGAACAGCACGTCGCCGAGCGATTCGCGCAGCCTGCGCAATGCATTGCTGACCGCCGACTGTGAAAGCGCCAGCCGCTCGGCGGCGCGCGTGACGTTGCCTTCGGCCATCAATGCCGCGAACACGCGCAGCAGGTTGAGGTCGAGCTGGCGGAACACATCCTTCATCGCACATCTCCCATTCGGGGGCCGGCATCCCGCGCGTGGCGTCGGGAACCGGATCATCGTGGCGGCCAGTGTCCGGGCGACGGGCCGTTCGGGCAAGGCCGCGTTTGCCCTTGCCGCGAGCCGGCCGGCGACGCGACGAAGCCGCGCGCCGCGCGCGCACCGTTATTCACATTGGTGATGATCATATTCCGGAAATCCGTTGGACGCGGTAACGGTGCGCATCGAACATGAGCACGAAACCACTGCAGCCAGCAGGTGGAGGAGACAAACGATGAAAGAGGATGCAGTGAATCCGGCCGGCGCCATCGCGCTCGATCGCCTTTCGGTTGCGGCACAGCCGTCTGCGCGGGCCGGCACGATGCGCGACGTCGCGGCGGCCGCCGCAGGCAACGCGCTCGAATGGTTCGACTTCGTGATCTACGGCTATTTCGCCAGCGTGATCGCGAAGCTGTTTTTCCCGGTGGCCGGGCAGGTCGGGTCGCTGTTGCTCGCGACGGCGACCTTCGGCGTGGGGTTCGTCGTGCGGCCGCTCGGCAGTGTCGTGCTCGGGCTGTACGGCGACCGGTATGGCCGCAAGGCCGCGATGTCCATGACGATCTGGCTGATGCTGGCCGGCACGGCCGCGATCGCGGTGGCGCCGCCGTATGCGCAGGCCGGCTGGCTCGGCGCGACGATCCTCGTGCTGGCGCGGCTCGTGCAGGGCTTCGCGGCATCGGGCGAATTCGGCAGCACCGTTGCGTTCCTCGCGGAAAAGGCGCCGCCGCATCGACGCCATTTCTTCGTGAGCCTGCAGATGTCGAGCACGATGCTGGCCATCGTGCTGGGCGGCACGATCGGCACGATCCTGACGACGTCGCTCAGCGCGCACCAACTCGAAAGCTGGGGCTGGCGCGTGCCGTTCGTGGTTGGCCTGCTGATCGGCCCGGTCGGCTTCTACATCCGCAGGAGCGTGTCGGAAACCGATGCGTTCGTGCACGGCGAAGCGCTGCCGGTTTCGCAGGTGCTCAAGCGCCTGTTCGGCGAGCACCTCGCGTCGTTCCTCGCGGCGATCGGCGTGACGATCGTCAGTACGGCCGCGTTCTACATGTATTTGATCTACATGCCGACATTCGCGGTGAAGCAGCTCGGGTTGCCGATGTCCGCGCCGTTCATGAGCACGACGGTCGCCGGCATCGTGATGGTGGCGATCGCGCCGGTCGCGGGCCTGCTCGGCGACGTCTGGCGCCGGCCGGTCGCGATGGTCGCCGCCGCGATCGTCGTGCTGTCCGCGATCACGCTGCCGCTCTATCTGTGGGTCATCGCGAGCCCTTCGCTGCGCAACCTGCTGATCATGCAGGCCGCTGCCGCCGCGCCGATGGGCGTGCTCGTCGGGCTGGTGCCCGCGCTGTCCGCGCGGGCATTCCCGGCCGCGGTGCGCAGCACCGGGCTCGCGGTGTCGTACAACATCCCGACGACGGTCTTCGGCGGCTTTTCCCCGCTGATCGTCACGTGGCTGATCGCAACCACGCACAACAAGGCGTCGCCGGCGCTGTACATCGTCGCGATGTCGGTCGTGAGCCTGGTCGCGCTGCTCGGGTTCCGGCGCATGCCGAGCGAATAAGCGAGCCGGATTCAGTCGATGTTCGTTTCGATGAAATAGAGGATAACGAATGAATAGAATGCGCTGGAATGGCGATGCCGCAATAACCGGCCCATGCGGCCGCCCCCTCACCCTCAACAGGAGAAGTCACGCATGAAGCTCACACCCACCTTCGCGCCGCCGAGCGAGGCGGAACTCAAAGGACGTCTCGACCGCGTGCGCGCACGCATGGCGGAAGCCGGCCTCGATCGTTACGTAGCGTTCTCGCCGGACAACATCTACTACCTGACGAACTTCGCGAACATCGTCCACGAGCGGCCGTTCGTGCTGGTCATCTCGCGCAGCGGCCCACCGCAATTCGTCGTGCCGCAGCTCGAGCAGCCGCATGTGCGGACGCGCTCGATCGGCGAACTCGAGCTGATTCCCTACTTCGAATTCCCGGCGCCGGCCGGGCGCGAATGGAGCGACCGTTTCAAGGCGCTGTTCGGGCCGGGCGAGCGTGTCGGCGTCGAGTCGGTGTGTCCGTTGCAGGTCTATGCGCAGACGCCGGGCGAGCGCGTATGCATCGACATCATCGACGACGTGCGGATGATCAAGTCCGACTACGAGATCGACCGCCACGTGTACGCGTGCGGGATCGCGACCGACGCGCACAACCTGCTGCTGAACGAAGCGCGCCCGGGCCTCGGGATGGCGGAGATGTCGTCGCGCATTCGCGGCTACATCATGCAGCGGCTGCTGGCCGACGATCCGTCGCTGAACCCGTCGGCGACGCGGATCGTCGCGGTGTTCCAGCCGGGCAGCGTGTCGCACGATCCGCACAACTTCAGCAACATCGACATGCGGATGGAGGAGGGCGGCCCGCACGTGTCGATCGTCAATGCGGTGATGAACGGCTACGGCGCGGAAGTCGAGCGGACCTTCTTCCTCGGCCACGTGCCGGACGCGGCGCGACGCGCGTTCGACGTGATGTCGGAGGGGCGGCGGATCGCGTTCGACGCGGCGATGCCGGGCGCGCTGCTGAGCGACGTCGATCGCAAGGTCAACGACTATTTCCGCCGCGCGGGGATGGGCGACCGGATGCTGCACCGGACCGGGCACGGGATGGGCGTCACCGCGCACGAGGCGCCGTTCTTCGCCGAAGGCTACGACCGGCCGATCGAGAAGGGGATGTGCCTGACGATCGAGCCGGGCATCTACATCGAGGGTGTCGGCGGCTTCCGTCATTCCGATACGGTGCTGATCGGCGATGAAGGCCCGGTTCAGCTGACCGGCGGGCCGCTCGATCTCGACGCGTTGACGTTCCCGGTTCGGGCATAGTCACGCACAGGCTAAAAAAAAGCCGCTGCGCGGGCATGTGCAGCGGCATTTTTGCGAACGGCACGCTTCAGAAAATGAAGCCCGTATTGATGAACTTCGAGTAGTGATCCGACACGATCGAATCGAGCAGCTGCTTGCTGCTGTCGGTCTGCTTCGCCGCGACCATCGAGCGGATCGAGAACGCGCGCAGCGCGTCGCTCACCGACAGCGTGCCTTCCGCCGAATCCTTGCGGCCCGCGAACGGGAACACGTCGGGCCCGCGCTGGCACTGGCAGTTGATGTTCACGCGGCACACCTGGTTCACGAGCGGATCGACGAGCGCGCCGATCTGCGCCGGATCGGAACCGAAGATGCTGACCTGCTGGCCGTGATCCGACGTCGTCACGTAATCGAGCGCGGTGTCGACGTCGTCGAACGTCGCCACCGGAATGATCGGCCCGAACTGTTCCTCGCGGTACAGCTTCATCCCTTCCGACACCGGGTACACGACGGCCGGATAGAACAGCGTCTTGCTGAACTCGCCGCCCGAATGGTTGACGACCTGCGCGCCCTTGGCCTTCGCGTCGTCGATCGCGTCCGTCATGTACGCGGTGCGATGCATGCCCGGCAGCGGCGTGATGCTGACGCCTTTCTCCCACGGCATGCCGATCTTCAACTGTTCGAGCGCGGCGGTGAAGCGCTTCAGGAATTCGTCGACGATCGAGCGGTGCACGAGCAGCATCTTCAGCGCGGTGCAGCGCTGGCCGTTGAACGACAGCGCGCCGAGCAGGCATTCCTTAACGGTGAGGTCGAGATCGGCGTCGGGCAGCACGATCGCCGCGTTTTTCGCGTCGAGGCCGAGGATCGCGCGCAGCCGGTGCGATTTCGGGTGCTGCTTCTTCAGGTGGTCGGCCACCTTGCTCGACCCGATCAGCGCGAGCACGTTGATCTTGCCCGACGCGAGCATGTGCGGCACGACCACCGCGCCCGGTGCGTAGATCGTGTTGATCACGCCCTTCGGGAACGCATCGCGGAACGCTTCGAGCAGCGGCTCGAACAGCAGCGTGCCGTACTGGGGCGGCTTGAACACCACGGTGTTGCCCATCAGCAGCGCGGGGATCAGCGTCGCGAAAGTTTCGTTCAGCGGATAGTTGTACGGGCCCATGCACAGCACGACGCCGAGCGGCGTGCGGCGGATCTGGCCGATCGTGCCTTCGGCGATCACGAAGCGCGAA
Source organism: Burkholderia lata (assembly GCF_000012945.1). Lineage (NCBI taxonomy): Bacteria > Pseudomonadati > Pseudomonadota > Betaproteobacteria > Burkholderiales > Burkholderiaceae > Burkholderia > Burkholderia lata. The sequence goes on along the minus strand of NC_007511.1, from coordinate 3,051,436 downwards.
TTCGCGTTGTCGAGCTCCTTCAGCGCGTCGATCGTCTGCGTCATGTACGTGACGGTGCGATCGAACTCCTTCTGCGAATCGGCGAGGCTCTTGCCGATCTCCCACATGATCAGGTTCACCACCAGCTCGCGCTGCGCGACCATTCGCTTGATGAAGTCCTGCATGCACGCGATGCGCTGCTCGACCTTCATCGTCGGCCACTCGCCGCGGCCGGCGTCGTACGCGCGCACCGCGGCGTCGAGCGCCGCGTCGCTTTCCGTTTCGCCCATCACCGGGTAGCTGCCGATCTCGACCTGCTCGACGCTGCCGTCCGCCTGTCGCACGCATACGGGCGACAGCACGGTCTTGGTCGCGCCGTCCCACGGCCGTAACTCGCCGTCGACGAGCGACACGCGCTGGTGAATCGGTGAAGTCAGCCGGTACTCGGCGGGGATGTCCTGAAAGGCGGGAAACAACTGCTGCAGGGAGGCGGAATCGGGCATGACGGTCTCGTTTGACGGGGGGTCCGGGAAGGACGGGCGATGCGAATCCTGAGCGGGGTGATCCTCGATCCTGAATCGGCATGATGACGCGCGGACGACGACGCGTCACGCGGGAACCTGGCCGATTCAATGATTGGAACCAGTTCCATTAAAAAGGAACGCCGGCGCGAATGCAAGATTTGCCGAACCGAGTCGCATGCACTGTAAGCATTTGGAAAGACTGTTGCCGAATGCTTGGTATAACACGCCAACCGGACCCGCAAACGTTTCCCTTGGGCCAGATTGCGCGGATAATGGCGCAGCGCGGTAACGTAAAAAATGCAGGGAACCTGAGAGAACGAACGAAGTGAACAACAAGAAAGGTCCGCCGCGCTGCCGAAGCGAGGTCGGCTGCCCGGAGCGCCGGGCCGGGGTTGCCCGGCCTGGCGCACGCCGGACACACGAGTCGCTTTTCGTTTGCACCTTCCTTCCGGCGGCATAGTCGCCGCAATTTCTCCTCTCCTGGTCCCCTCGCCGTGAAGCAGGCGCTTGAACGCCTGGCGCACGTGGTGTCGTCTCGTCCATTGCGGCGCGCGACGGTACGGCGAATACGAATAAATACCGACAAGGATCCTGAGAGCATCGATGCGGGCAAGAACGAGAAGAATCGCCACGGGGCTGGCGTGTCTGTGCATGGGCATCGCGTTGTCCGGCGCGGCCCATGCGCTGGAAGGCAAGGAATGGAAGCTGATGGTCGCGATGGGCGACTACGCAGCGAATAAAACCCCGCAGAACCTGGCGCGCGTGCGCGCGGTGCTCAAGCAGGGCGCCCGTCCGTACGACAAGACGGCGAAGCAGCGCCATGCGATGCCGGATGCCGAACTCACACCGATGGGGCTGGCCGTCGTCAGCCAGGTGCCGGACGTCGTCGCGCTGTTCATCGCGTCCGGCGTCGCGATCAACATGCCGATGTCGCCCAAGGGCTGGACGCTGCTGACCTACGCGATCAGCAACGCGACGCTCGGCGAGCTCAAGCCCGACCAGCTCGAAACGATCGGCCTGCTGGTCGGCGCGGGCGCGAACGTCAACGCGCTTGCACCGAGCGGCGAGCCACCGCTGGCGATGGCAGCGAATGCTTACACGCCTTCACCGGACCTCGTCCGGATGCTGCTGAAGTCCGGCGCCGACGCGCGTGCCACCGACCCGAACGGATACACGGTGCTGACCGGACGCTCGGCATCCGATCTGGACCTGCTCAAACTGCTGGTCGACGCCGGCGCCGATCCGCACGCCCATGCGAAGACCGGTTTGTCGCCGCTCAGCTTCGTGTGCGAGCGACGCGACGAACTGAACGGTCAGCCTGACCCGACTGCGGCCGAGCGCATCGCGATCCTCCATGCACCCGGCACGCCGATCGAACCGCAACCGGGCGAATCACGCGGCCGCTGGGTCGAGACGCCGTTGCTGCGCGCGGCGATGGCGCACAACCCGGATTGCGTGAAGGCGCTGCTCGATGCCGGCGCGAATCCCGACGCGCCCGCGCTGATCGGCGCGGGCAAGGAAGACGCTGGCGGTACCGTGCGCGAAGCCGTCGCGCGCGGCGCGAAGGAGACGCCGGACGTCTATGACGCCGGGGCCGTCGCGCTGATCGAAGCCGCGCCGCGCCAATAGCAGTCAGGCCGTGCGCGTCGTGTGCCGTCATGTCGCCCGCCATCGGTCGGGCACGGGGCGCTCGCGTGCAGGGTCGTCGTGTTCCTCCGGCGCGCTCGCGCCATCTTTTTCAAAACGCTGTCCAACCACGGAGAATCCACACAATGAAACGAATCGCACTTGCCGCGCTCGCACTGACGATCGCCACGGGCGCCCTGGCCGCGAAGGGTGAACTGAAGGTATCGGCTGCGCAGATGATCGAGGCTTACACGGGCTCGGGCGGCGACAAGTATTTCGACCAGCCGGTCGCGCTGACGGGCACGCTGCTCGGCCTGGAGAAGGGCTTCACGGGCAAGACGCTCGCGGAGATCGGCGAAGATGAGGATGCCGAGCAGGCGGTGCGAGCGTCGTTCATCGATGCGGCGGCCGAGCAGAAAGCGCAACGGCTGGTCGGCAAGCGCGTCACGCTGCATTGCGTGGGCGAATTTGCATCGGGGATCGCGACCGTGCGTGATTGCCGCGTGAAGTAAGCGCGGGCATCGACGGCCTGCTTCGGCCCATCGACGCGCCGGCTTGACCGGCGGCACGGCAGTGGCTTGTGCCGACCGGTCGCGCCCGGCGGGGCGTCGCGATGACTCGGGTTACTCGACGTCGTCGTCGTCTTCACCATCCTCCACGTCGTTTTCCTCACTCCCCGGCGCCGCATACGCGCTCGCCTGCTCGAGCAGCCAGCCGCGAAACAGCTCCAGCGGCTTGCTGTGGCTGAACTCCGTCGGATACACGAGGTAGTACGCGGAATCGCCGACGGTTGCCGCATCGCACGGCACCACCAGCCCGAGCTGCTGCAACTGTTCCTCGACGAAGAACTTCGGCACGAGCGCGATGCCGAGTCCGGCTGCGGCCGCGCTGATCAGCATCGTGTGCAGCTCGTAGCGCACGCCCTGCATCGTGCGGATGTCCTCGACGCCGTGCGTCTCGAACCACTGCGCCCACGCGCCGGGGCGTGTCGTCGAGTGCAGCAGCGGGTACGCGAGCAGATCCTCGACGCTTTTCACGGGCCCGTCGAGCAGCGCCGGCGAGCAGATCGGCACCACTTCCTCGCCGAACAGGTAATCCGACGACGTGCCGGGCCAGGTCGGCTTGCCGTAGTGGATCGCGGCCTCGAAGTGGGTGTCCTCGAACGAGAACAGGTCGGTGCGGCTACCCATGTTCACGCGCACGTCGGGCGTGCGGTCGTAGAAGCTCTTGATGCGCGGAATCAGCCAGTGCGACGCGAAGGTCGGCAGCACCGCCAGCTCCAGGTAGCCGCCGCCGCTGCCGTGCGCGATGATCGACAGCGTGTCGCGGTCGAGCGCCTCCAGCGCGCGGCGCACCTGCGTGCCGTACAGCTTGCCGGCGCGCGTCAGCACGACCCGCTGCTTCACGCGGGCGAACAGCCGCACGCCGAGGCTGGCCTCGAGCGTCGCGATCTGGCGCGATACCGCGCTTTCGGTCAGGAACAGCTCCTTGGCCGCGTGGGTGAAGCTTTCGTGGCGCGCGGCGGCTTCGAAAGCCACGAGCGCGCCCATGTTGGGAATCTTGAATTTGCGCATGATGTTCGATTCGTCTGACGATCAGGCCCGCGTGACACAAGGCGGAGGGCGGAGCGGGAGAACAGCTGATAATTCCAAAAACTCATCACATATCAATTTAATCTCGCTTTACGCCCGGCTGCAACCCTTTGAATAATGCTCCCCACGCAAGGTCAGGCGCCCGTGGGGCGGCCGGCCGACGAGTTGCCGGCACGTTTGCCGGCGGTCCCCCGAGACGAGAATCCTGATGCGCAATCCGAATATCGAGAGCTTGCTGACGAAGCTGCTGGGACAGGCGAAGACCGACGCCCTGTTCTCGACCCTGAACATGCCGGCCATCCTCGAAGAATGGGAAGACGGCGTCGTGACGCGCGCGGAAATCGCGCAGGCGATGAACATGGCGCTGTTCGAAGGGCTGCTCGACCGTTCGGCGAACGGCCGGGCGTATACGGCCGAGGCGATCGAAAGCGGCGGTTCGGTCTATTTCGACCACGGCGCGCTGCGCACGGTGCGCTGGCCGAACACGGGCGCGCTGCCGCCGGGCGAGGCCGCGTTCACGCGCATCCTGCGTCCGCTCGGCTTCCGCCTGAACGGCCGTTACCCGCTCGACAAGCTCGGCATGACGGGCCGCGCGTATGCGCATGAAGATGCACCGGACGAAATCGCGCAGTTCTTCGTCAGCGAACTGCATCCGGAACGTTTCTCGAAGGAATTCCAGCAGGCCGTGACGAATGTGGTGAGCACGTCGCGCGATCCGCTGTCGCCGGCGGCCGTCGCGCTGCTGTGGGAAGTCGAACGCGAAGGCTGGCTGTCGCTGGAAGCCGCGCAGGCGCTGCTGCCGGAGATCGTCGGGGCGTTCGCGCGCCAGCACGACCTGCCGAACGAGCTCGACTACGAAACGCTGCTGCTCGAATCGGCGGAAATGGCGTGGATCTCGACCGAAGGCAACGCGTTCAACCACGCGACCGACCGCGTTGCCGACGTGTTCAAGCTGTCCGACGACGAGAAGGCGAAGGGCCGGCCGATGAAGCCGGAAGTCGAGCGCTCGCGCTCGGGCCGCGTGTTCCAGACCGCGTATCGCGCGGATACCGTCGAGCGCGAATTCCGCACGCGCGACGGCGGCACGGTGAAGCGTAACGTGCCGGGTTCGTTCTACGAGTTCATCACGCGCAAGCGCACGTTCGACCAGGCGGCGCGCCGCTGGGTGACCGACCTGCGCTTCGATGCGGGCAACGCGCAGGGCATCTTCAAGATGACGGCGAACGCGGCGAAGTAACGTCGACGAAGCGGCCAGCGGTGCATGCGGCGGCGTGATCGCCGTGCCGGGGCCGGCGGGCCGCTGCTGAAGGAAAGGATGATCGATCGGGCAGGGCGCGACAGCGTCCTGCCCGATTGCGTTTGGCGGCGTGCGTCAGTCGCGCGGCGCAGTGGCGTCGCGCAAGGTGCGCGCGTCGTAGCGACGGGCGCTGTCCTCCGCGGTCCCCGGCTCGACGACGCGGAACGTGGCCGGATCGGCGCCGTCGATCTCGACGAGGCTCACGTAGCCGACGATATACGCGTGCTTGCTGTCGCGCGCGAAATCGTCGTCGAGGAATTCGAGCGTCGGCAGGTGCACGCGCTTCGTCGATACCGGCCGGCGGCCGAAGTACAGCTTGTCGCCGGCGCGCAGGAACGTCGGGTGCAGCACCTGGAACGCGCTGGCCGGCACGTCGACCTGCAGCGGCTTGCCGTCGCAGAACAGGCGCTCGCCGTCCCACGCATAGCTGCCTTCGACCTGCAGCCGATCGGGGTCGATGCCTTTCTTGACGACACCGAGGTGAAACGCCCGCGTCGCATCGCGCGCCCAGCCGCCCGACAGCACGCGGAACGCGGCCGGATCGGCGCCGCGCAGCGGCTGAGGCTGGGCAGGCGTGAACGCGTAGAACACCGTGACGCCATCGGTGAAATAGTGCGGGCCGAGTACGCGCAGCGCATCGATCGGCTGGTCGGAGAAGCGGGTCAGCTCGATCGGCATCTCCGCACAGGTCCGGTACGCCCAGTGAATGCCGTGCGCGTCGCCGCACAGCCAGTCGATCGAACCGAAATCGAACAGCGTCTCGCGCGCGGCGAAGGTCGCGGGATCGAAGCCGGTCAGCGTCGCGTCCTGGAACTGCACCGTCGAGTCTGCTGCCGGCTGCTGCTGCCGATGCCACCAGTAGTCCCGCAGGTCGGGGCGCATCGTGAAGAAGCTGCGCCAGTCGTCGAACAGGCGCGTCTCCTGCACCGTCTGTCGTTCTCCGGATTCGATCGGGCCGATCCGGTCGGTGCATCGCAGGTAGCCGTCCTCGTCGGGCCCGCACAGGAAGCTCGCGCGATCGATGTCCTTCGGCCGGCCGTAGTAGTACACGCGATCGGCATCGGCGAAGTAACCGCCCGGGAAGCCGATCGCGCTCGCGCCATGCGAGCCGTTGATGCGGCGGCCGTTCATGTAGATCGATTCGTCGTCGGTGGCGAGGTACTCGTGCTCGCACCTCTCGAACGTCACGCCGCGACCGTCGGCCGGCCGGTTCCAGGTTTCGTAGACGAGCGGCCGGAACGCGTGCGGGCTGCGCGTGCGGATCGTCCGGCCGGTGATGTAGTACGCCTGCCGCGCATCGCGCGCGTAGCGCTGGTTCAGGATCTCGAACGTCGCGAGATCGGCGTCCTCGATCCGGTAGTAGTACAGCATCACCATCGCGCTGCCGAGTTGCCCTTGCACGATCACGTGTACGCCGTCGGTGAACCAGCGGCCGCCGATGCAGCGGAACGCGTGCGGCCGTTCGATCGGCAGCGGCTTGCCGTCCTTGCCCCACAGCGGCAGGCCGTCCGCGCGGCGGATCACGGTGTCGCCGGCGATCGCGTAGTCGGGATGGTTGGTGTCCTGCAGGGGCGGCTGGGGCATGGCGGATGGCGCGCGGGCGTCGTGGCGGTCGCCGTAGTATGCCGTGGAATACGGGCGGGAATGCGGGGGCGCGCCGCTGGGTGACCGACCTGCGTTTCGATGCGGGTTACGCGCAGGGCATCTTCAAGATGACCGCGCACGCGGCGAAGTCACGCAAGGCCCACGAAATTCCGTGCGGTTCAGGGCGGCGTCTGCCATGTCGGGGAAAGGTCGTCATTGACACGACGGCCGGGCTCGAGGGTTTACACGGCCCAAAAATTCTCGACGCGATGTGTCACATCCACCGGCACCGGACGACAAAAGGCACGCCAGTCGAACCATCATTCGTCAGCCGATTCGTCGTAGCGCTTGCCTGGGAGAAGCCTTTCGATCACCCGGTCGATTGATTGGACGAGGTCTTGATGTGAACTGGCCATTCATGACACGCGCTCAGGAAACCCGTGCATGCGACACGGGCGCTTCCAGACGTCCTTTCTTGACAGGAGAACCCGGATGAACCCGATTCGCAAGCTCATGCTGTGTGGCGCCATTCCGTTCCTGCTGGTCGCCGGTGCGGCGCAGGCAGACGGCGGTGGCATTGGTCGCAGCGGCACGTACATGTCGCACACCAGCGACTGGACCATGATGATGATGGACAAGCTCACGCCCGAGCAGCGCACACAAGCCATCGTCATCCAGCAAAAAATGATGGCGATGGATATGGCGCACAACGAAGCGATGGCAAAGATGCAAATGCAGCATGACAAGGAAATGATGGTCTTGCAGAGCCAGCTGCTCGAACTCTACAAGGGGCACTGAGTGTGGCGAGCCCGGTGTCGAACGCCGGGCTCGTCTCCTCGCGTCCGGCGCGCCGGATGACCTGTCACGTTGCGCGACGTAACACGCGAATCACGAGCAAAAGGATCACGGCACCGATGAGGGCGATGACGATCGAGCCGAGAATCCCGCTGAAGCCGATACCGAGCAACCCGGCGAGCCAACCGCCGATCACCGCGCCCAAAATGCCGACAACGATGTCGATGACGAGGCCGAAACCTCCGCCCTTGACGAGTACGCCCGCGAGCCAGCCGGCGATGGCGCCAATGACGAGCCATACGATCAGACCATGCATGTCCATGAACGATATTCCTTCTGGATTGGCGAGCGTGTTGAAAACCGGGTGACCATGCCTTTGCCCGCGGCATCCGGCACGCGGCGCCACGCCGGCGGTTTTGAGGAACGTTGACGCGCCTCGTCGCCTCTTATTGCGAGGCGGCTGTTGCCGCGCTTGCCGCCTTGGCTTTCTTTGCCGCGTGGTGATGGCCGATTGCGCAACCGGCAGCGGCGCCCACTACCCCGTGGTGCCCTGCTACATGGCCGGCGACCCCGCCCACGGCCGCGCCCTTCAGGCACCCCGCTGCAAATCCCGGGATCGAAGCGGTCATCAAGGCGATGCAGGCGACCGATATCGAAAGAAATTTCACTGTTTATCTCCCTGAAAAACGAGTTGTATTGTTCGGCTTGATCGAGCAGACCCGGTCAGAAAACGTGCGTGATCAGAAAGAACAGCACCAGCAGCCCGACCGGCACGCCGAGCAGCCAGGCGATCAGGTATTTGCCCATGTCGTTGTCCTGGTGGCCGCGACGCCGTGGGCGCCGCGGCGGTTGCACTAAGGCGCGATCGCGTCACAGTCACAGCTCACGGTCGAATTCCTTCAACTGCTTCTCGGCCGCGTCGCGGGCGATCCCGTAACGCTCCTGGATCTTGCCGGCCAGATACTCGCGATTGCCTTCCGCGACGGCCAGGTCGTCGTCGGTCAGCTTGCCCCACTTGGCCTTCAGCTTGCCGCTGAGTTGCTTCCACTGGCCCTTGATCTTGTCCTCGTTCATCGTGTGCTCCTTGTCATGCAGGGATAAAAGGCGCGGCGGCGTGCCGCGCCGGAACGTCAGGCCTTCGCCTTCAGGCCGGATGCGTCGACGTGCTTCACGCCCTTGACCGCTCGCGACACGGCGATCGCCTTCTTCACGGCGATCTTCGTCGGCAGCACGCCGGTGAGCGTGACGACGCCGTCGACCGTCGTCACGCTGATGTCGACGCTCTTCAGGCCGTCGACCGTGGCCAGCCGGCCCTTCACCTTGGTCGTGATCCACGTGTCGGAGACGGGCTGGTTCGATTCGGCCTTCATGCCGTCGCCGGTCGATGCGTCCTGCGCAACCGCGTTCGTGAGCGGCGCGGCACCGAGCAGGAAAGCCGCGCTGACGGCGAGCAGCGTCGAAAGGGGGCGGGTCTGGTTCATGGATGTTCTCCTTCGCTTGGCGTAATGAATCGATGAATGCGAGCGGCGCCGCGTATTACCTGACGATCGGCGTGTCGTAGCCGGGCTCGCGCGGCGGGATGTCCGGGCGCGGCACGTCGGGCGGCAGCGGCACCGGCGGATCGGTGCCGGGCGGCGGTTCGGGCGGGCTGTCCGGCGGCGGTTCGGGCCGCGTCGGATCGGGTGTCTGATGCAGCTTCATCGTGCTTCTCCTCTGCGGTTCGGAAGGCAGCGCATGAGCGCCGATGCAGGACCAGCGTACCGGTGCAAACGTGCGTGGACATCGCGCAAATTCACCTGATCGGCTAGTGCGTTTGCACGGGGCGTCGTGAAAGGCGGGAGACGGGCGGGAGAGCGGCGCGGCATGCATCCATCGCACGCGCGGCGCGGCATGGCGGGCCACGCGGATGCGTGGCGGATCGGCGGGATGCCGCACGGTGGCGGCGCGCGGTGCGAATGTACTATGGCGGATAGTGCAATCGCGCCTGTCGCGCACCGGTGCGGCACGCGATCATCGCCACACGCGCCGGCCGGCGCGTGTCGACGAAGCGGCAACCGGGCCGGCGGTCATGCAGACGACAGGGACAACCATTCGATGAACGAACAGGTAAACGAACAGGCGCTGAAATCGCATACCGACCGGCGCCAGCTGCACCAGATCATCGCGGGGCTCACCGAGGGCGTGATCCTGGTCGAGCCCGACCAGCGGATTGTCTGGGCGAACGAGGCCGCGCTCGCGATGCACGGCGTGACCGAGCTGAAGGCGCTCGGCGCGACCGTCACCGATTACCGTGAGCGCTTCCGGCTGCGCTACCGGAACAACCACCCGGTGCGCGACGGCCACTATCCGATGGATCGCGTGATCGCGGGCGAGGAGTTCAGCGACGTGACGGTCGAAGTCGAATCGGCCGCCGACGAAACCGTGAGCTGGGTCCACCGCATCCGCAGCCTCGTGCTGACGAACGCGGCCGGCGAACCCGACTGCCTCGCGCTCGTGCTGCACGACGCGACCGAATGGGCGAGCGCCGAGGAACGCTTCGAGCGCACCTTCAACGCGAACCCGGCGCCGGCCGTAATCTGCCGGCTCGACGACCTGCGCTACGTGAAGGTCAACCAGGGCTTTCTGGACATGACCGGCCACGCACGCGACGACGTGCTCGGCCGCTCGGTGTACGAGATCGACGTGCTCGACCAGGCCGAGCGGCGCGAACTCGCGATCGAGCGGCTGGGCGAAGGCGCGACGATTCCGCAGATGGAGGCCGTGCTGAAGCTCGCGGACGGCAGCACGAAGGCCGTGGTCGTCGCCGGGCAGCCGATCGACATGAACGACGAAGCGTGCATGCTGTTCACGTTCATGGATCTCGAGCCGCGCAAGCAGGCCGAGCGCGCGCTGCGGCAGAGCGAGGAGCGCTTCGCGACGGCGTTCCGGATGGCGCCGGTCGCCACGGCGATCGTCACGGCCGATCGCTTCGAATTGCTCGACGTCAACGGCGCATTCGCCGCGATGACGGGCCATGCGCAGGACGACCTGCTCGGCAAGTCCGCGGACGAAATCGGGCTGTGGGCCGAACGCGGCGCGTGGCAGCGCATCGAGAACCGGCTCGCGCGCGACGGCAACGTGCGCAATGCCGACGTGCAGATTCGCACGCGCGAAGGCGACGTGCGCGATTGCGTCGTGTCGGCCGACCCCGTCGCGATACATGGGCGCGACTGCCTGCTCGTCGCGCTGCTCGACATCAGCGATCGCAAGCGCACGGAGATGGAGCTCGTCTATGCGATCGAAACGGCGATGCAGGATGCGTCGTGGTTCAGCCGCACGCTGATCGAGAAGCTCGCGAACGTGCGGCGCGCGAATGCGCCGGATGCGGGCGCTCAACTGTCGGACCTGACCGCGCGCGAGCGCGACGTGTTCGACCTGCTGTGCCACGGCCTGGCCGACAAGGAAATCGCCGGCCGCCTCGGGCTCGCGCCGAACACCGTGCGCAATCACGTCGCGACGATCTACGCGAAGCTCGACGTGCACAGCCGCGGCGAGGCGATCGTGTGGGCGCGCGAACGTGGGATCGTCGGCGCGGCCGACGCGAATGGCGCGCGCGGCGAGAAGGGCGGCGACAAGGGCGGCGCGAAGGGCAAGGACTGACGCCGTCGGTACGAATGCACCATGCGTGCTGGTGCATCCGCATCTGCCGCGCGCGGCGCGTGCTTGCGATCCTGTCCACTCGGCGGTGCGGCGCTGGCCGTCACGCCGCCGGCTCTCCCCAACCATCGCAGGAGACGACCATGGACAGGAATCGCATCGAAGGCAAGCTCAAGCAGGTCAAGGGTTCGGTCAAGGAAGCGCTCGGCAAGGTGACGGGCGACCGCAAGACGGAAGCGGAAGGCGTCGCCGAACAAGCGGCCGGCAAGATGCAGGAGCAGGCCGGCGAGGCGGCCGATGCGGTGCGCAAGCAGACGGGCACCGATCGGCACTGACCGATGACGCGGCGCCGCCGGCGTCGCGATGGCCGGCCGGGCCATCATCGCCACGATGATGCGCCGCCGGCATGACCACGGCCGGCCTTGATGGATGGGCGCCGGCGTGGCGTTCCTCGGCAACGAACCACGCACGGCTCGCCGTCAAGTGGGCCGCGGGCCGCCCGCGAACGCGGAACTTGATGACAAATCCTCACAACATAGTTCCGATATTTCGTTTGCTGCACGGGTATTGGCTATCCACAATCCATTCACCTCTTTCGCGATGAAAGGCTCTTCGGAGACGGAGCCGCGGCGATCGACCGGCCGGCAAGGGCGTTGCATGACGCGCCGCCGGCGGACGAGATGACCGGCACGCGGGAGGTTGCCGACGCGCGGCGATCGCGCGTTGCATCCCGGCCCCCAGAACAAGGATTGTCATGACGTTCCGCATTCGTTCGCTTTCCGGCGTCGCACTGACCGCCGCGATCCTCGCGCTCCAGACCGGCGCGGCTCACGCGCAGGAGACGGTCGTCAAGGTCGGCGTGGCCGGCCCGCTGACGGGCGGTGGCGCTGCCTACGGCAAGGACATCGAGAACGGCGTGCGCATGGCCGTCGACGAAGCGAATGCCGCGCATACGACGGTGGGCGGCAAGCCCGTGAAGTTCGTCGTCGCGTCGCAGGACGACCAGAGCGATCCGCGCACCGGCGTGCAGGCCGCGCAGCAGCTCGCGGACGCGCAGGTGGCCGTCGTGATCGGCCACTTCAACTCGGGCACGACGCTGCCCGCCTCGAAGATCTACGCGAAGGCCGGCATTCCGATGATCACGCCGTCGGCGACCAATCCCGACATCACGCGCGCCGGGCTCGGCACCGTGTATCGCGTGATCGCGACCGACACGCAGAACGCCGGCAACGCAGGCGCCTATGCGGCGAGCGTGACCAAGGCGAAGCGCATCGCGATCATCGACGATCGCACCGCGTTCGGCCAGGGCGAAGCCGACGAATTCGAGAAGTCCGTGAAGGCGAACGGCGGCACGATCGTCGCGCGCGAATTCACGAACGACAAGGCGGTGGACTTCAGCGCGCAGCTCACGAAGATCAAGAGCACCAATGCCGATCTCGTGTTCTTCGGCGGCCTCGACGCGCAGGCCGCGATGCTCGTGAAGCGCATGCGCCAGCTCGGCATCCGCGCGCAGTTCCTCGCGGGCGGCGGCGTGATGAACGCGAACTTCATCAAGCTGGCCGGCAATGCGGCGGAAGGCGCGTCCGTGTGGGAATACGGGCAGCCGCTGTCGCGTCTCGCGAAGGGCAAGCAGTTCGAAACGAAATTCAAGCAGAAGTACGGCATCGACATGCTCGCGTACGCGCCGTTCGCGTACGACGCGACGTGGATCGCGATCAACGCGATGCAGAAGGCGAATTCGACGAAGCCGGCCGATTTCAACGGCGCGCTGAAGGGCACGCGCTACGACGGCATCACGGGCACGATCGCGTTCACGAACACGGGCGACCTGAAGAACCCGAGCTCGACGCTGTATGAGGTGAAGAACGCCGCGTGGCAGCCCGTCACGACGAAATCGGCGGATTGAACCCAACCCGCGCGCGCGGACTTTCGCGGCGATGCCGGACGTGCTGAAATGCCATCAGCGATCGGTTGCGATCGCGGCGCACGCCGGTGTGACAGCCGCACGAGTCTGCCCGCGCGACGCCGCGCGTGACGCGGCACGAACAACCCACGGGCGGGGCCGGCTGGCCGCGCCCTTTATGTGCAACTGGAGTCAGTCGTGAGTTCTCAAGTCGTCATCGTCGGCGGTGGTGTGATCGGCAGCTCGATCGCCTATTTCCTGCGCGCCACCGATCCCACGGTTTCCGTGACCGTGATCGAGCGCGACCCCACCTATGCGCGATCGTCGTCGGCGTTGTCGGCCGCGTCGATTCGCCAGCAGTTCTCGACGCCGCTGTCGATCGAGATGTCGCTGTTCGGCATCGACTTCCTGCGCACGATCGGTGAACGCCTCGAAGTGGACGGCCACCAGCCGTCGATCGACCTGCACGAAGGCGGCTACCTGTTCCTCGCGACGCCGGCCGGCGACGCGACGCTGCGCGAGAACCATGCGCTGCAGACGAGCCTCGGCGCGGACATCCGGCTGATGGACTGCGATGCGCTGCGCGCGAAGTTTCCGTGGCTGAACGTCGACGATCTCGTGTCGGGCGCGTATGGCGTGAGCGGAGAAGGCTGGTTCGACGGCTACGGGCTCGTGCAGGCGCTGCGCAAAAAGGCGCAGGCGCTGGGTGCGCGCTATGTGCCGTCCGATGTGAAGGAAGTGCTGCGCGACGGCCGCAAGGTGACGCACGTGGTCACGGCCGACGGTGAACGCTATGCGTGCGACACGCTCGTGAACGCGGCCGGTGCCTGGACCCGCACGCTGTCGTCGATGATGGGCATCGACATCCCCGTGTATGCGCGGCGCCGCAGCATCTTCAACGTGTCGTCGCCGGCGAAGCTCACGGAATGCCCGCTGCTGATCGACCCGACCGGCGTGTACTTCCGGCCGGAAGGGCGCACGTATATCTGCGGGACGTCGCCGAGCCCGGATCGCGACCCGGACGACCTGCCGCTCGACGAAGTCGATCACGACCTGTTCGACGAGGTGATCTGGCCGACGCTCGCGAATCGCGTGCCGGAATTCGAGGCGCTGCGCGTGGAGAACTGCTGGTCCGGGTACTACGAGTACAACGTGTTCGACCACAACGCGATCATCGGGTATCACCCGGAGCTCGACAACGTCGTGTTCGCGAACGGCTACAGCGGCCACGGGCTGCAGCAAGGGCCGGCGACGGGGCGCGGCGTCAGTGAACTCATTCTGGGCGGGCGTTACGACACGCTCGACCTGTCGACGCTCGGCTGGTCGCGCGTGCTGGAGAACCGGCCGATCGTCGAAAAGAACGTCGTGTAGCGCGGCGTAACCCGCCCGGTGTGGTGGGCGGGATTCTCCTTGTGTCTCAACTCATTGGCCCGACTGTGTCGGGCCTTTTTTTGTTGCGCGTGCAATGGTATTGCGCGCGTCAGCCGACGCCGTAGACCGCGTCGCGCAGGTCGAGCGTGTACGGGCCGTTCATCCCTTCGTAGAGCGTGTTCGACAGCGACACGACGGTGAGCCCGCGTGCGCGGTCGACGAACCACGAATGACCGTAGACGCCGCCCCAGCGCCAGGTGCCCGGAGACTCCGGCGACAGCGCCGCGCGCGGGTCGCGCAACACGGAAAACCCGATCCCGTACCCCGCGCCGGGCAGGTCGTACAACTCGAGGTCGCCGGTGTGGACACGACCCATCTCGTCGACCAGCTCGGCCGGCAGAATGGCGCCGCCACCCGCCCGTAGCGTATCCAGCACGGTCAGCACGTCGCCGGCGGTGCCGACCATCCCGGCGCCGCCCGATGCGAATGCATCCGCGTTGAGTGCGCGCGACGGCGAGTACGTCACGCCGACGGAGCCTTCGTAGATGGGTACGGCTTCGTTTTCGGCGAGCCGGTGAGGCTGCGGCGTGTCGTTGACGTAGGGCGTTGCGAGCCGCGCGGCGTCGCGTGCGACGAATCCCGTGTCGCGGGTGCCGAGCGGGCGGAGCACCAGCGCATCGACCGCATCGGCGAGCGGCTGCCCGCTGACGGCTTCGATCACCGCGCCGACCACGTCGATGGAGAGCGAATAGTTCCAGCCGGTGCCGGGTGCGTACTGCAACGGCACGCTCGCGATCCTGCGCATGTTTTCGGCGAGTGTGATCGATGCGCCATCGAGCCCGTCGGAGACGCCTGCGCGTGCATACGGGCCGGTCGCGTCGGCTTCCGCGTAGCGATAGCCGAGGCCGGCGGTATGCGTGAGCAGGTGGCGCACCTTGATCACCGGCACGCTGCCGTCGCGCAGCGCCGGGCGGAACTCGGGCAGCCACTTCGTGACGTCGTCGTCGAGCGACAGCTTGTGCTGTGCAACGAGCGCCATGGCGGCCGCCGCGACGATCGGCTTCGTCACCGACGCGAGCCTGAACAGCGTGTCCTCCTGCATCGGCGTGCGCGCTTCGCGATCGGCGAACCCGGCCGCGCGGCGATAGACGAGTTCGCCGTCGCGTGCGATCAGGACGACCGCACCGACGAGGCGGTGTGTGTCGAGTTGACGGGACAGTACCGCATCGACGCGCTCGGCGAGTGCGGGATCGGTCGACGGCTGCTGGGATGACGCGCGGTTGGGGATCATCGAAGACTCTGTCGTGAAGGGTGAGCCGACATGGTAGGCGGCATGCCCGGACCGTGCTGTTTACCCACACATGGAACAGGGCTTCGTGGGCTTCGTGCGCCGCAACGGCCGGTGTAGACGGCCACAGGGCGGGCGATTCGGCCGGCGGCCGAGGCGGCTCCGTTGCAGCGCGGCGCGCCTGACGGCAGCGGCACCCCATCGCACCGGCGCCGGGCAGCCGACAAAATATGCCCCAAGCGGCGCGCGGCCTTCGTTAGAATCTGCTTTCGTCGAGAAAATAACGCAATTGCATGGGTGCAGCGCGGTATCGCATGACGGACGCTGCTCGCCCAGATTTCATCGTTCATCTTTCACCGGAGGCGAGCATGCCAGGATTACTTCCCGATGTTGACCGCGAGGGGCTCCTCGAATATTCGGTGGTGTACACCGATCGATCGGTCAACCATATGTCGCAACGCTTTCAGGGCGTCATGCGCGACATCTCCGGCACGCTGAAAAAAGTCTACAACGCGAAGTCCGTCGTGATCGTCCCCGGCAGCGGGACGTTCGGCATGGAAGCCGTCGCGCGACAGTTCGCCACGAACAAGAAGTGTCTGGTCATCCGCAACGGCTGGTTCAGCTTCCGCTGGTCGCAGATTTTCGACATGGGCAGCATTCCGTCCGAAACGACGGTGCTGAAGGCGCGCCCGGTCGAAGCGGGACGGCAGGCTGCGTATGCGCCGGCGCCGATCGACGAAGTGGTTGCCGCGATCAAGGAGCACAAGCCGGATCTGGTGTTTGCGCCGCACGTGGAAACCGCGTCCGGGATGATGCTGCCCGACGGGTATCTGCGCGCGGTATCCGACGCCGTGCATGCGGTCGGCGGCATGTTCGTGCTGGATTGCATCGCGTCCGGCACGGTGTGGGTCGACATGCAGGCGAGCGGCGTCGATATCCTGATCAGCGCGCCGCAGAAGGGCTGGAGCGCGTCGCCGTGTTGCGCGATGGTGATGCTCAGCGAGCTGGCCCGCGAACGCATCGATGGCACGACCAGCACCAGCTTCGCGTGCGATCTGCGCAAGTGGCTGCAGATCATGGAGGCTTATGAAGGCGGCGGGTTCGCGTACCACGCGACGATGCCCACGGACAGCCTCACGACGCTGCGCGACGTGATGAAGGAAACCGAGGCGTACGGCTTCGACAAGGTGAAGGCGGAGCAGCTCGAGCTGGGCAAGCGGATTCGCGTGCTGCTGGCTGAGAAGGGTTTCCGGAGCGTGGCGGCGGAAGGGTTCGAGGCACCGGGTGTCGTGGTCAGCTATACGGATGACGACGGGATTCGCACCGGGAAGAAGTTTGCCGACGTTGGTTTGCAGATTGCGGCCGGTGTTCCGTTGCAATGTGACGAGGGGGACGATTTCAAGACCTTCCGTCTGGGGTTGTTCGGTCTCGACAAGCTGCATGATGTCGATGGGGCGGTTGCGCGGTTTGCGGACGCGCTGGAGCGGGTTCTTTAAGGCGCTTGCCGGATTCGGCGAGGTGGTGGGCGGTGGGTGGCTGCACCTCCGGTCTATCGCCTCGCCGGATTAATGGTCATGGAGTTGTCCGATGCGCGCGTTCGGGTGCCTGGTTCGAGGTACTCGTGCGCAGCGAGGTCGGTCCATCTTTCTGTACGACCAACCTGAAGGGTTTGCATGGCATCCGTCGTTCGACAGGAAGTCCTGTCGGTATCCGCATCGGGCGTGTGATCAAACGATTGCAGGGCCGGCAGTTTCCGGCTTGCGTCTTTACGCGATGCAACGCGTCACCGCCATTCATCGGCGCAGCTTCGTGTGCTCGACGCGTCGCCTCGGCGTGTGGGCCCGGACGTCGTGCCGCCCGGCCTGATCGGCCAGCCTAGCCAACCTCTTGGCTCGCCATGCCCTCCATCCATTGCTGGAACGCGGACACAGCGGCATCGTCGATGCGATGGGTGTTCGTCACGAGCGTGTAGTCGTCGGCGCGCCATGCAGGTGATGCGATCGGACACACGAGGCGCCCCTCGGCGAGATCGCGCCTGATCAGCGGCTGCGATGCCAGCGCCACGCCCAGCCCCTCGATGGCCGCGCCCAACTGAAGATTCACGTGATCGAATTCGACGTGGCGCGCTGCCCGCAAATCGGGAGCACCTGCTTCCTTCAACCAGTGCGACCAGGCGGAGCGCGTCGTGGCCGAATGCAGCAGGGTGTGATGGCGCAGGTCGGTCACGCTCTGTATCGGATGCTGGCGCAGCAAGGCGGGATTGCAGACGGGCACGCGCAGGTCGGGCATCAACGGGCGCGATATGACGCCCGCGCCATGCTCCGGACCGGAGCGAACACCGATATCGAAAGCGTCGGCGACATAGCGCAGCTTGCGCGATGTCGTCGACACGCGGACGTCGATGTCGGGGTACCGCAACTGGAAATCGGCGAGCCGCGGCAGCAGCCAGCAAAGCGCAAAGCTCATCGTCACGTTCACCCGCACGACGCCTGAGATCCGGTGTGTGACCGTGTTGTGGCGCAGCCGTACCACCGCGGTACCGAGGCGCTCGAACGCGTGGCTGACGTCGCTCAGCAAGGCTGCCCCTTCGTCGGTGAGCACGACACCGCGCGGACGACGGTCGAACAACGGCAGGCCGAACCAGTCCTCCAGCAGCCTGATCTGTTTTCCGACGGCCCAGTGGGTGACATAGAGTTCCGCCGCCGCGCCCGCGAAGCTGCCGTGCCTCGCGACCGCATCGAACGCGCGCAGCGCATTGAGCGGGGGCAACTCGTCCCGGTGCTTCGCGGCATCTCGGCTTTCGTTCATGACGTGACTTTTTCTCTCCGTTGGCGCGATTTTAGCTCAATTGAAATCGCGGGTGCCTCGGTCATAAAATCGACGCGTCGAGCCTGAAAGCGACGCCACGAGCGGCTTCCGCCAACCACGCGTACGGAGAAAATGACGATGCGCTTGCCGGTTTTTTCCCTTCCCCTCAGGCGGGAGACTGCGCCGTCACGGCCGCGCGTGCTGTGGCTATCGTGCATTGCGCATGCCGTGCACGATGGCTACACGGACATGATCTACGCGTTGCTGCCGATCTGGCAGTCGGACTTCGGACTGGACTTTGCGGCCTTGGCCATCCTGCGCGGCATCTACGCTGGCGCGATGGCAACGCTGCAGTTGCCCGCGGGACGTCTCGCGCAACGCCTGGGCAGTCGCGTGATCCTCGCAATCGGCACGTTGCTCGCGGCGCTTGGCTATGCGATCGCGGGCATGTCGGGCGGCCTGCTCGGTTTGAGCGTGGCGCTGGCGATTTCGGGCGGCGGATCCAGCACGCAGCATCCGATCGCATCGGGCGCCATCTCCCGCGCCTATGGGCGCGACGCGAGAGGTCCGCTGAGTGTTTACAACTTCTCCGGCGATCTGGGGAAATCCGCATTGCCGGCAGCCATTTCGCTGCTGGTGACCATGATGCCCTGGCGTCACGCGCTGTGGATCGTCTCTGGATTGGGCTTCGTCGTTGCCGCAGTCATCGCGGTCTCGTTTCCTGATGTGCGGCGCGACGCCGGGAAGGCGGCGGTAAAAGAGCAATCGTCCGCTCAGCGCGGTGGCACCTGGGGACGCGGATTCTCGGCCCTGTTTTCCATCGGCGTGCTCGATACGGCCGTACGCATGGGACTGCTTACCTTCCTGCCTTTCCTGCTCACGGCCAAGGGCGTCTCGCCTCAAATGGTGGGAACGGCACTCGCGCTTGTCTTCATTGGCGGTGCGGCCGGCAAGTTCATGTGTGGCTGGCTTGGCGCACGGTTGGGCGTGGTGCGTACGGTGCTGCTTACGGAGGGTGGTACAGCTGCGTGCATCGTGGCGGTGATGTATCTCCCGTTGGGCCCCAGCATGGTGCTGCTGCCGATTCTGGGCATGATGCTCAACGGCACGTCCTCGGTGCTGTACGGAACCGTTCCGGAGATGTCCGCGCCCGAGCGCACCGAGCGCGCATTCGCACTGTTCTACACGGGGACGATTGCATCGGGCGCGATATCGCCTGTTCTCTACGGTTTCCTGGGCGACAGCATCGGTGTGCATGGCGCCACGTATGCCACCGCGTTCACTGCGCTGGCGATTTTCCCGCTCGTGCTCGCACTGCGCCCGCATCTGGCGGATGACAAAACAGGATGAACACGATGACAAGGTCCAACTGCCCAACCGTCGCCCTTGTCGGTCCGGGTGCAATCGGAACGACCGTCGCTGCCGCGCTTCATGAAGCCGGCCGCACGCCGGTGATCTGCGGGCGCTCCTGGCCGCTCGGGCGGAAGCTACCGCATCAAACAATACAAAACATCCGGACACCCTTCCTCGTTCCTGCTTCCGTCGCTGTATGCAATCGCAACGAACCCGTGCCGTTCATAAAACGCAGCGGCATCGCGATTCATCTGGAACGTGTAGAGCTGGAGCTTGCCAACTGTCTGAGACTTCACTGATTCCAGGAGGGAAGAACCGATCCCTTGTCGTTTGAATTCGGGGCACACATACAACTGGTCAACCCACACCACGCCGTCAGCGGCAACGTGTGCAGCCATGCCAACGATGCGGTCATCGTTCACTGCAACGGTAACGTCGCCCGACGGCACAAGCATGTTGGCCACCCAATCGCGGACGGCGGCTTCGGAGTGCGCGAGCGGCGCGTACGATGCCAGCGTGTTGCGCGACCGTAGATAGACTTCGGCTACCTCGGCGGCATCATCTGCAATCGCTCGACGCAAGATCAAGGGCATGTATCTTCCGCTCCGAAATCGTCAAAAGGTGCACAACGATAGCAGCACGGAATCGAACTTCCAAGATCGTGCAGCATGCTGCTGAAACGGGCGAAACCGGAAGTTTGCCGCGACATATCGCGTGTGCGGCACAGCGAATCGGCACTGCCATCGCGTCACCGATTCGCAGCTTCATTCCGGGATTCCCGGGGGCGGACATTCCCGTATCATCTGTCCGATTCGCGGGATCGCATGACCGGCGATTCCGCACAAACGAGAGGACGAGCGATGAAGGTCGAAGGGCGCGGCCACGGTAAAGCGACCGAGCAAAACGCAACGGCAGATCCGCAGCGTGCCGGCATCGCACCCGTCACGAAGAGCACCGACCCGCGCGACTACCAGCATGCACCCGGCATCGCCGCCGTCATGCCGAAAGCCTTCCCCGACGGCTTCGTCGTCGCGGAGCACCGGCACCCGCGCGCACAACTCGTCTACACCACCACCGGCATCGCCGAAGTCATCGCCAGCCAGTCGCTCTGGATGATCCCGCCGCATCGCGCACTGTGGATTCCGCCCGACCTGCCGCACGCGATGCGCGCCCACGGGCAGCTCGAAATGCGCACCGCCTATGTCGACCCGCGAGCATACCGATCGGCCACCCCGGAGCAGCCGAGCCTGGTCAACGTGTCGCCGCTGCTGCGTGAATTGATCGTGCGCGCATCGGCGTTCCCGGTCGAGGTCAATCCCGACGGACGCGACGATCTCGTCATCCAGCTCATGCTCGCCGAAATCGAGTGGTCGGCCGAGCAACCGTTGCGGCTGCCGTCCGGCCAGGACCGGCGTCTTGCCCGAGTCTGCGACGCGATTCTGGCGAATCCGGCCGATCAGCGAACGCTGACGGAATGGGCCGATGAAGTCGGCGCATCGAGCCGGACCCTGGCCCGGCTGTTCACCGCCGAAACCGGGTTGTCGTTCAGCCAGTGGCGCCAGCAGGCCCGGATTTCGGCCGCGCGCCCGCTGCTGGCGTCGGGGCGCTCTGTGATCGCCGTCGCGGCCGAGCTCGGCTACGAAACCACGAGCGCGTTCTCGACCGTGTTTCGCCGGTTTGCCGGCATGACGCCCAGCGCTTACGCGAAACTGTCCGATTCCGCGTAGCAAACGTCTTTCCAGCAAACGCGGGGTGTGGCGCGCACGCTTATCGTGTCGGTCATCGAATCCACTGACCGAACGAGGCAAGCCGACATGACGCGACATGACATCGAATTCCAGTCCGAAGGCACTACGCTGCGAGGCTGGTACTACGAGCCGGCACGGCGCATTGCCGATACCGCAACGCATCCGGCCATCGTGATGGCGCACGGCTTCTCCGGTGTGAAGGAACAATATCTGGATCGCTACGCCGAGGTGTTCGCCGCCGGCGGCTTTGGCGTGCTGCTCTACGATCACCGGAATTTCGGTGCGAGCGACGGGTACCCGCGTCAGGAGATCGACCCGGTGCAACAGAAGCGCGGTTATCGCGATGCGATCAGCTATCTGCTCACCCGACCGGACGTCGACGCCGCACGCATCGGCATCTGGGGCACCAGTTACAGCGGCGGCCACGTGCTCGAAGTCGCGGCGATCGACCGGCGCGTCAAATGCGTGGTGTCGCAGGTGCCGACGATCAGCGGCTATCAGTCGGCGTTGCGCCGTACGCGTTCCGATCTGGTGCCGGCGGCGCTGGCTCGCTTCGATGAAGATCGCCGGCAGCGATTCGCGGGCGGCCCGCCGGCGATGTTGCCGGCTGTCAGCGCCGATCCCACGGCGGCCTGTGCGATGGCAGGCGCGGATGCGTACCGGTTCTTCACCGAGTCGGCGGCGCAGTTCGCACCGAACTGGAAAAACGAAGTGACGCTACGCAGCGCCGAGATGTCGCGCGAGAACGAGCCGGGCCAGTATGTCGAACGCATCTCGCCCACCCCGTTGCTGATGATCGTCGCCGACCAGGACCTGCTGACGCCCACCGACCTTTGCCTCAAGGCGTGGGGAAGTGCGCTGGAGCCGAAGCGGCTGCTCATGATCAAGGGCGGACATTTCACGCCGTATATCGAGCACTTCGATGCAACCAGCCAGGCGGCGGTGGAGTGGTTCACGCTGTATTTGTGCGGCGCGCGTTGATCTGGCCCGTTGCGGCGTTGGCAGTGTCCGCGGCTTGTATGAATGTCGCTGTCGGTGGTTTTGACCGCGACTGCGTTTGCAGGGCAAATGGAAGGTTGAAGCGCGTCGGCGTCACGCCACACGCCTGAAGCGACGCCGGAGAACGACTCGCGGAGCCAAGTCGTTACGCGGGCTCACGAACGATGCGGCACCACTTGGCCACACGCGACGGCGATCGCTGCTTCGTTATATGGAGTAATAGCTGTAATTTGGCCTGAAATTTTCTATCGGGCGACTCGGGCTAGACTGGTCTCGCCTTGATACCCCCCCAAGGTGTTGTTGTGTTCTCGGCTTGGCCCGCACTCAGGTGCGGGCCAATTTTTCGGGCGGGCGCCACCGGCGGCCGAACGATCGCCGACCGGATGCAGATTGGAGGAAACCTAGCGTGACAGTACGCCCGACAGTCCGCGATGCCGGTTCGCTCGTGCGGATCGCCGCGTTGAGCGCGGCGGCGGCAGCCGCGACGGTGTCCGCCATGCCGCCGGCGTTCGCGCAAGCCAGCGAGCCCGTGACCAGCAGCGTGTTCGTGCACCGGTCGTACGATACGGGCAATAGCGCGATCAACGAGAACTTCCAGTACATCGCGCATCCGCCGATACGGCCGGTTGCCGCGAGCGCACCGCCGGTCGCGCGTGGCGCGCACCGTGGCCGCCGCGGACAAACGGGCACCACGAATTCAGCCGGCGCAACGGGCAGCGGGTCGAACAGCGCGGCCGTTCCTTTGCCGACCATGCCGGCGGACGGGTCGTCCGGCGCACCCGTTTCGCAGTAGTCGTTTCTTTCCGAATCCTTCCAGGCAAGCCTGTCGATCGACGCTCGGTCGCCATGCCGTACGCGATCGTCGGCTGTCGCCAGGATCATGATGACGTCAGGTAGCACGGTGTGACCGCTCGATGAGGGGTGAGCGGGATGTCTCCTTGTATCTCGCTCGTTGGCCCGACTGTGTCGGGCTTTTTTTGTTTGGTCGCGAGCGGGGGTGCCGGCGACGGCGACGTGTGGCACCATCGCGGTGATTTACACAATCCATCCGGGTGCCGGCAGACCCATCTATCCGAGGGGGAGTCATGTTTGACCATGTCAAATTCGGCGTGACCGACTTTGCAGCCAGCAAGGCGTTTTTCCTGAGCGCACTTGAACCGCTTGGCGTCGTGGTGCAGGGGGAAGGCGAGCCGTCGTACGGCATCGAGATTTCCCCGCCGGGCAAGCCGTCGTTGTGCCTGTTCCTGACGACGGAGAAACCGGCGCATCTTCACATCGCGTTCGTGGCCGACAACCGGCAGCAAGTCGAGGCGTTCTATCGCGCGGCGCTGGCGGCCGGCGGGAAGGACAACGGCGCACCGGGGCTGCGGCCGCACTATCACGCGAATTACTACGCGGCGTTCGTCATCGGGCCGGATGGACACAATATCGAGGTGGTGTGCCATCAGGCGTAGGGGGGATTCCCTGTCGAACGGAATCGGGAGGCGAGGCTGCCTCGGACGTCACGTGTTGAAGCACAGTCGCTGACCGATGCCTCCGGAACGATGAGCGAACGCATGCCCTCGAATCTTTTGCAAGAAGCAGTGACCGGCGATTAACGTCAGGACCCTGACCGTACCTGTCGCGATCGCCGGTGTACTACACTCGGCGGACACGCGTTGCAGCGTGATATCGACAAGCGGCGAATACGATACCAACACCATCCGGGGCGGGAGGCGCTGGCTTCCTGAAAAAGACGATGCCAATCAGCAAATTGAAGGCAATGCCGGCGTTTCGCGACGACGCACCGCGGCAGATCCGTCACGCTATCGCGCTCTTCACAATTGTCTGGCTCATCGAGGTCGGACTCGCCGTCTGGTTCATGATGATGGGCTTCGATGAGGTCGGCCAGGTACCCGCGGCGAAGGCAGCGCTCATGCGTCAAGGTTTCGCGTGGGTTGCGATAGTCCAGGCCTTCTGGCTTTCTTTGAACGCCAGCCTGATCGTGGGTCTCTGCCAGCGACAGAAGCTGGCGCGCATGCTGGAACTCGCGCTCACGATCGTCACGACGCTGGCGTTTATCGTGGCGGGTTTTCCTTTCAGGGTGAGTCTGGTCGAAGTTGGTTTTTTAGCCAATGCGATCGCCACCGTGCTCATTTTTACGGGCCCGTGTACGCGCTGGTTCCAGGCGGTGGCTTCTTCATAAGCGCGTCGCGCCTTCGGCTGACGGAGCGCGTGCTTGCTGTCAGGCGTGCGGCTTTGCGGGATGGCGGCTTTCGAGTCACGACGTGAAGACTCAACGGAGAGACGAGCGATGACCTCGAAAAGCATCCGCAGGGCAACGGCAGACGACATACCGGCGCTGACGCAGATCCGGAATGACGCACACGCGAAGAAGCTCACGCACGGCGATCATGTGTGGGGCAAGGAAGGCGACGGATTTTCCGAGGCGTGGGTACGCAACAACGTCTCCCAAAAGGAGGTGTACGTCGTCGAACTGGGCGGCACGTTGGCCGGGACGTTCACGCTCGCTTTCGACGAGGACAAGCACTGGGGGCCGCAGGAACCGATCGCCGGTTACGTGCACGGCCTTTGTGTGCGGCGAGGTTTCAACGGGCAAGGGCTCTGCAGCTTCATGCTCGACTGGTGCGCGCGCAAGGTGAGCAGCGTGAACCGGCGTTTCGTTCGACTCGATTGCGCCGTCGACAACGTGACGCTCTGCGCTTACTACGAGTCGCTCGGCTTCATTCGCGTCGGGTTGAAATCAGACGGGATCGTCTGGGCACTGTACGAGAAACCGGCTAAGTAGCTTTCTGCTGGAGCCCCGGTGAATTGTCCTGGACGTTTCAACCGACCGCCCACACAACCCCTTCGATTTCCCTTGCACCTGACGCTACGTCAGCTTTTATGGTCGACCCCGACGACTGGGAAAACATGCGACTGAAAATCGGCGATCTGGCGAAGCGGGCGGGACTGAGCGTCCGGGCCTTGCATCACTACGATGCGATCGGGCTGCTGTCGCCGTCGCAGCGCACCGACGGCGGCGCGCGCCTGTATGGGCGGGACGACCTCGTCCGGCTGCATCGGATCGAAGCGCTGAAACGGTTCGGGTATTCGCTGCCGGACATCAAGGCCAGCCTCGACGGCCAACTGGCCGGCTCACCGCTCGCGCTTCTGCAGCGCCAGATCGCGGAACTCGACGCGCAGGCATCGCGCGCGCAGCGCCTCGGTCGTCACCTGCGATACATCGTGGACATGATCGCCGCCGGCGACGAGACCACGGCAACCGACTGGCTGAACGCTCTGGAGCGAATGAACATGATCCAAAAGCACCTTGATGACGACGAACTCGATGCGTTGCTGGCATCCGGGCCGGATACGATCGCGCCGACGGATCCATCGTGGGCCGCGCTGATCGAAGCGGTTCGCGTGGCCACGCAGCAGGCGCTGCCGACCGACAGCGAGGCCGCCCAGGCACTCGCGTGGCGCTGGATCCGCCTCGTGGTCCGCATGACGCGTAACGACCCGACGCTCGCGACCAAGCTGATGCGAATGCAGCTCGACGAGCCGCGCGCCCCGCAAATCGTCGGCATCACGGCGGAGATGCTGGCATGGATCGACGAAGCGTTCGCGCACGCGCGTTGCGCGCTGCTGGCGAAGTACCTCGATCCGGCTCAGGCCGTCGAGGTGCGGCGGCGCCAGTTCGCCGCGATGAAGGATCGCGCGTGGCCGGCGCTGGTAGTCGAACTGAGAGCGCAGTTGGACGCGGGCGTGGACGCCGGTGCGCCTGCGGTGCAGGCCATCGTCAAGCGCTGGCAGCAGTTGTTTCTCGACAGCTTCTGCGGCGACGACGCCGCGCTGGAAGCACGCGTGCGCGATGCGATGATGCGCGAACCGGATCTGCAACTGGGCATCGGCCTCGACGATGCGTTGCTGGCCTACCTGAACCGGGCGCATATCGTCGGCCACGACACGACACCGGTGAACGCCGGGCCCAAGCCGAGCGCGTTGATGGTGGCCACGCAGCGGGCCGCACACCAGTTGCTCGACCGGCCGCTGGTGCTCGACGATCCGGTCGCCCTGACCGTGCTCGGCGCGACCGAGGCGCAGGCCCTGCGCGACAACCTCGACAAGTTCCGCCAGCCGATGACAGTGGGCATGCGCAGCACGGTGGTCGTACGCAGCCGGCTTGCCGACGACGTCTGGGCCGACGCGATCGAACGTGGTGTTCACCAGTATGTGGTGCTCGGCGCGGGGCTCGATACCAGCGCATACCGGCGACCCGATGCGCCGGGGCGCGTGTTCGAAGTCGACCTGCCGGCGACGCAGGCGTGGAAGCAGGCCCGCTTGCGCGAGGCGGGCATCGCGGTGCCGCCGTCGCTGCGATTCGTGCCGGTCGATTTCGAGCGGGTCGGGCTCGCGGAAGGGCTGGCGCGCGCGGGATTCGATGCCGATGCGCCGGCGCTGTTCAGCTGGCTGGGCGTGACGATGTATCTCGACGAGGCCGCGGTCATCGAGACGCTGCGCTTCATCGCGGGCTGCGCCAAAGGCAGCGCGGTCCTGCTCGAATATGTGGTTCCGCTGCCGACCCTGCCGCCGATCATGCGTATCGCGATGGAGCAGATGATGGCGCGGTTCGCCGAGCGCGGCGAACCGTGGAAGTGTTTCTTCGAACCCGACGCGCTCACCAGGCGGCTGGCCGTGCTGGGCTTCAGCCACAGCAACACGTGGACGCCGGACGAGTTGAACCAGCGCTATCTCGCGAATCGCGCGGACGGGCTGCATATTGGCGCATCGCCGGGGCGTCTGGTCCTGGCCACCGTCTGACGATGCTGGCCGGCGCGTATCGCCGGCCGCGACCGCTCATTCGACAGAAGCGGTCGGATCATCGACAATTCGCGGCGATCAAAACATGAGAGAAGGGGGCAGGGGCATGCGCAGGGTCTTCAAGTCGCTCGGAGTGATCCTGAGCATTTCCGTCGTGGGGATCGCAGCGGCTCAAGCTGCCTCCAGCGAACTCGCATTCCCGCGTTTCACCCAGGCGGAGGGCCGGACGGATAGCGACGGTCTCCCGCTGTCCGGCGCGACACTCTGCGTGCTTCCCGAGCGTGCGCCGTGCTTCCAGATGCCGCCTGCGCCGCTTCCCAATTCGCCGAAGGAGCTTTACCAGTTCGGACTGATGCCACGTTCCGAACGGTTGCCGATTGCATCGGGCGGTTCCTGGGTGTTCTTCTCGGGGATGTTCTCGGGCGGCGGCAGCGGGATGCTCGAGCGCGTGGCGATCTTGCGCTATGGCGCGAACGGCAAGATCGAAAACCTGATGCCGGAAGTCACCCAGACGGAATCGGCTGACCGCGCGATGTGGAAGGCGCCGGACGTGTCGCCTTATCCGGTGTTCGTCCGGGCGGACTTCGTGTGGGCCGACAACGAGGATCATTTCGGCAAGCACTTCTTCGACGTCGACGCGTGGGTGTTCGATCCCGCCATCAATCAATACAGGAAGCGGTTTTCCTACCGGACGACCAGGCGCTATGACCGCGGCGAGGGCTCGGATCGCGTGCTGGCCACCGAGCGCGCGGAAATTCAGCGGCGCCTCGCGGCGAGCAAGTAGCCTGCGACAGACGTGCCCGGTATCCGCCGGGACACAGGGCAGTTTATGGCGGACCCGGCGAGCCATTCAACGCAAGGCCGGCTCGCGAAACCCTATCGCTGCGCGTCCCCGTACGTCTCCTTGCACACCCCGCGCAGCGCCTCGACGAGCAGATCCCGCGCAGGCGAACGCGAATCCGCGGCGCGGGTAAACAGCGCGATGGGCGGGAGCGTCCACACCAGCGAGTACGGCACGATCGCCACGCCGGCGATCCGCACCAGTTCTTCCGCGATATCGGCGGGCACGATCGAGACGGCTTCGTCGCTCGACGCGATCATCTCGCCGATCAGCTTGGACGAGTAACTCTCGACGACCGGAACGGGCGGCGCGATGCCGGCCGACAGGAACAGGTCGGTGACCTGTTCGCGCATCGGCGTGTGCGGTGCGCCGAGAATCCAGTCGAGCGCGTGCAGCTTGTGCCAGTCGAGCGCGGCGCGGGCCAGTTTCGCGGCGAGACGCCGGCTCGCGATCATGCGCGGTTGCTGCTGGTACAGCACTTCGAAGGAGACCTGGCCCAGGTCGATCGCCGACGAGGCCCGCCCGATCACGATGTCGACGCTGTGATCCCTGAGCTGCAGCAGCAACTGATCGCTGGTGCCTTCGTGAATCGTCACGGTCAGGCGCCTTTCCATGCGCGCTTGCAGCCGCTTGAGCGCGGCCGACAGCATCTGTCCGGAAATGAACGGGATCACGCCGATATGCAGGTGGGCCGCATGCCCGGCGGCGACCGCCTCCATCTCGCGGGCGAGGTGGTCGAGATCCTTGAGCATCGCCTTCGCCCGCTCGAGCACGACCGCGCCGAGCGCGGTGGGCCGCATGCCGCGCGACGAGCGCTCGAACAGCGGCGTGCCGAACATGCTCTCCAGCTCGGACAGCGCATTCGTCACGGCCGGCTGGCTGCTGGCCATGTGCTCCGCGACGCGCGTCAGCGACCCGTGCTGCTGGATCTGCAACAACAGCACCAGGTGCCGCATCTTCAAGCGGGCGCCCAGCCGCCTGACCACGTCGTTTGCATCGAAAGTCATTGACTGGTCACGTATTCATCATGAAAAAGTGATGGACCGATATTAAAACAGAATCATCACCTTATGGCGGATCCCTAGAATCACCTTCATGGATCGCGCCGGGACTGGCCTGGCGCCCGTGCCCGGATCGGAAAACATGAAACAGACTGAGACACAGCAGCAGGCAGCGTTCGACTATCACGAATTTCCGACCCCGGGAAAGATCTCGGTCGTCGCCAGCAAGCCGCTCGTGACCCAGCGCGATCTCGCGCTGGCCTACACGCCGGGCGTGGCGGGCGTGTGCGAAGCCATCGCCGCCGATCCGCTGCAGGCGCACCGTTTCACGAGCCGCGGCAACCTGGTGGGCGTGATCACGAACGGCACGGCCGTGCTGGGTCTGGGCAACATCGGCCCGCTCGCGTCCAAGCCGGTGATGGAAGGCAAGGCCGTGCTGTTCAAGAAGTTCGCGGGGATCGACGTCTTCGACATCGAGATCAACGAAACCGATCCGGACAAGCTGGTCGACATCATCGCCGGTCTCGAGCCGACCTTCGGCGGGATCAACCTCGAGGACATCAAGGCGCCCGAGTGCTTCACGGTCGAGCAGAAGCTGCGCGATCGCATGAAGATTCCCGTCTTCCATGACGATCAGCACGGTACCGCCATCACCGTCTCCGCCGCGTTCATCAACGGGCTGAAGGTCGTCGGGAAGTCGATTTCGGAAGTGAAGGTCGTGACGTCGGGGGCCGGTGCCGCCGCGCTGGCTTGCCTGGACCTGCTGGTCGACCTCGGGCTGCCGGTGGAAAACGTCTGGGTGACCGACATCGAAGGCGTCGTCTATCGCGGCCGCACCGCGCTGATGGACCCGGCCAAGTCGCGCTTCGCGCAGGAAACCGACGCGCGCAAGCTGGCCGAAGTGATCGGCGGCGCGGACGTGTTCCTGGGCCTGTCGGTCGGCGGCATCCTGACCGCCGACATGCTGAAGGCGATGGCGCCGCGCCCGCTGATTCTCGCGCTGGCCAATCCCACCCCGGAAATCTTCCCGGAACTGGCGCATGCGACGCGCGACGACGTCGTCATCGCGACGGGCCGCTCGGACTACCCGAACCAGGTCAACAACGTCCTGTGCTTCCCGTACATCTTCCGCGGCGCGCTGGACGTGGGCGCGACGACGATCACCCGTGAAATGGAGATCGCCGCGGTTCACGCGATCGCGGGGCTGGCCGAGGAAGAGCAGAACGAAGTCGTTGCGGCGGCCTACGGCGCGTACGACGTGGCGTTCGGCGCGCAATACCTGATTCCGAAGCCGTTCGACCCGCGCCTGATCGTGCGGATCGCGCCGGCCGTGGCCAAGGCGGCGATGGAAGGCGGCGTGGCGAAGCGCCCGCTGACCGATCTCGATGCGTACGTCGAGCAACTTCAGCAATTTGTCTACCATTCCGGCGCGTTCATGAAGCCGCTGTTCGCGACGGCGCGCCGGCTGGTGCGCGACGGTGGCAAGGCGCGGATCGTCTTTACCGAAGGCGAGGACGAGCGCGTGCTCCGCGCGGTGCAGGTGATCGTCGACGAGAAGCTGGCGCGGCCGATCCTGGTCGGGCGCCCGGAGGTGCTGCTGGCGCGCATCGAGCGTTTCGGCCTGCGGATCCGGCTCGGCCAGGACGTCGAGGTGACCAATCCCGAGTATGACGAGCGGTTCCCGCAGTACTGGACGACGTATTGGGAGCTGCGGTGCCGGGATGGCATCTCGAAGGAGATGGCGCGGGTCGAGATGCGGCGCCGCCTGACGCTGATCGGCGCGATGATGGTGCGGCTCGGCGATGCGGACGGGATGATCTGCGGGACGGTGGGCGAGTATCACAACCACCTGCGGTTCGTCGACGAAGTGATCGGGAAGAAGCCGGGTGCGTCGACCTATGCGGCGATGAACATCCTGTTGCTCGACCAGCGGACGGTCGCGCTGGTGGATACGCACGTCAACGACAACCCCGATGCGGAGCAGATCGCGGAATTCACGATTGCCGCGGCGCGTCAGATGGAATGGCTGAATCTGACGCCGAAGGCGGCGTTGCTGTCGCGGTCGAACTTCGGGTCGGGGAGTGCGGCGTCGGGCGTGAAGATGCGCCGGGCGCTGGAGATCGTCCGGGAGCAGGCGCCGGATATCGAGGCGGACGGCGAGATGCATGGCGACTGCGCGCTCGACGAGGGCTTGCGCTCGAGGCTGCTGCCGATGTCGCCGCTGAAGGGGGCCGCCAACCTGCTCGTTTGCCCGAACGTGGATGCGGGGAACATCGCGTACAACCTGCTCAAGACCGAGGCGGGCAGCAACGTGGCGGTGGGGCCGTTCCTGCTGGGCGTCAACGCGCCGGTGAACATCCTGACGTCGAGCGCGACGGTGCGGCGGATCGTGAACATGGCGGCGTTGACGGTGATCGAGGCGAATCGCAACGCGTCTGCCTGAGCAGGAAAGGGAAGCGGGGCCGTGGCGGCTCCGCAAGGCGCCGCGTAGCGGGCTCCCGGTTGTCGCGGGTTCCGCTACCGGGTGCCTGGTGAACGGGTGCCGCGGGTGGTTCGTGACGCGGCGCCGCGTTTGTCCATCAAGGTGGGTGGCGACCGGCTTCGGTCGTCGGCAATCGTTTGCACGCAGACCCGGACTTCGGTTTTACCCGGAGGCGCACCCGTCACATCCAGGCATGGATGATGCAGTGCATTTAATAAGTATCACGTAACAACTGTCTCGGCGCGACACCCTGGCGTGTCCATTTTTGATACCGATCCTAACCATCTTTTAGGGCTCGCCACTTTCAATATCGTCCGATAATTAGCTTTTATTTTCGTCTAAAATCGCGCTTCTTCTTACTTTAGGACGGAAAGCGTTTTGAAAAGACTGACGAAAAATCTTTCGCGCACGGCCATCGCCGCATGCGTCGCTTATGCTGGGCTCCTGCCTTTATCCCAGTCCGCTCAAGCCCAGGTCGAACCTCTGAAGAATCCCGTCTACGGCGTGACCCTCGACGACCTGACCAAGCTGGACGCGATCGTCGCGTCGCTGCAGAACCTGCCGTACAAGCCCACCGTGCGTGTCGTGTTCGATCCGGGTACGTCGGCCGCCGACTACTACGCACCGCTGCTGCGCCTGCACGCCGTCGCGTACGTGATGGGTGAAATCTACGATTCTTACTATTTCCCTACGACGCTCGCCACGTATCAGGCACGCACGCAGGAACTGGTGTCGCAGCTGAAGAACACCGTCGACGTCTGGGAGATCGCGAACGAAATCAACGGCGAATGGTTGCGTAACAACCCGAGCGGCACGAACGCCGTGGTCAACTCGCAAGAGCAGCAGATCGGTCAGATGGTTGCGGCAGCCAACCAGATCGTCAAATCGAACGGCGGCAAGACGGCCATCACGCTGTACTACAACGACGACAGCAAGGGCAACAACTGCTGGGAGAAGCCGCAGGATTACTGGAAGACGTGGCCGACCACCTTCCTGTCCACGACGGTCCGCCAGCAAGCTGACTACGCGTTGTTCAGCTACTACCCGTACCAGGATTGCACGGGGCTGAATCCGACGTGGAAGAACGATTTCGCGGCGCTGGAAAGCATCTTCCCGAACGCGAAGGTCGGCTTCGGCGAAATCGGTACCTCGGAAACCTCCGCGCCGGCGTCGGTGCAGCAGAACCTGATCAAGACCTACTACCCGATGGTCGACAGCATGAACGATCCGCGTTTCATCGGCGGATTCTTCTGGTGGAACTACGTCGAGCAAATGCTCCCGTATTCGACGAGCTCGTACTTCCAGCTGTTGCGTCAAACGATCCTTCCGCTCAAGTCGCCCAACTAAGCGAACAGCGCCGTTTCAGATCAAGCGTCAGCGTCGATGGCTAGAACCACAATGTCGCGCGTACCACGAGACCACGTGCGCGTGCCGCTGACGTCAACCCGAACCGGTATTGCACCGTGACATCCAGATAACTTGCCGGCGCGCTATAGCGGCCTTCGCGAAACCAGTACCGAACCTGGATGCCGGGCCCGGCGCCGATCGCCGTCTTGTCCGGCTGCCGATTGTCATGATCGCCGGCCACCGCGGCGTGCGGGTAGACGGTCAGCCGATCGCTGATCATCGGCAACCGCCAGGTGTGCCCGTAGCGCAACTCCGAATAAATGATGTATCGACCCGCGCTGATGAAGTAAGCGCCCTCGACATACGCCTGCCAGCTGCGCCAGCTCGGCTCGGTCACCCTCAGGTCGGTCCCGCCTTCCGACGAATACCCCAGGCGCATCAGCCAGTCGGTCATCGACAGGCTGCCGACGTGGAACAGCCGCTCGGCGGTCAGCACGACGTTCTGGTCGGGCAGCGGCTTGTAGCGCGCGCCCACCGAACCCTGCACAGTCGGCATGCCGGTCACGTTGCCCGATCCGTCGTAGGCCGTGCCGTATCCGCGCACGAAGAACTGGAAAATGCGGCCGTTCTGATAGCCGATCTTCGGCGGCTGCCAGTACGCCTCGATACCCGGCTGCAATACGCTGATCGTGCCTTGCGGGCCGAACGCGGCCGACTGGTACGGTACGCTCAGCACGAACCCCCAGGTGCGCTGAAGCTGCTCGACTTCCCGCCGATAGCCGAACTTGTGCTGCGCATCGAACGTGTGCTCGTTTTCATCGGCGTCGAGGCTGTGCTCGAACAGATCGATGGACTCCTGGTTCAGCCCGATCCGCTTGGCGGCGTAGCCCGCGTCCGCGTAGTTCATCGCATTGCCGGCACCGCCGGAAAATCCCTCCTGGAATGCGTCGAGCGCCTCGCGATCCTTGTGGTCGCGCAGCAGGTCGTAGGCGTCCTGCAGCTTCTGTTGCGCGGTATTGTCCACCGGCGCCTGAGCGGCCTGATCGTCCAACCGCGCCTGTGCCGCGATCGACGCGGCCATGTTGCGCTCGCCGTCGGTCGTCGCGTCGCTGGCCGCCAGGTCCGCCACGCGGATGGCGGTGTCGCGGTCGCCTGCCTGCAGGCTCATCTGCGCGATGCGTAACTGGACCACGGCCGATTTTTCATCGGCCAGCGGCGCCAGCGCAACGCCGGCTTCATGCGGAAGCTTCGCCGCGAGCGCGCTGTCCGACCAGGCGAGACGCAGGTTGCGCTGCTGATCCTTGCTCCATTTCCCGGTCGCGACGGCGGCCGCGAAATCGCTGCACGCCACGTCGTAGCGCATCTGACGCTGCGCCAGGTAGCCATGCTGCGCGCGTACCGCCGCACTCTTCGGAAAACGAACGATCAGCGATTCGACCATGTCGTCCGCTTCGTCGACTTTTCCTTCCCGTCTGTATACGTCGACGAGCAGCAGCCCGAGCTGTTCGCTTCCGGGCTGAAGCTTGATGGCGCGCGACGCATACACTTCCGCGAGGGGCAGGTCGCCGGCGTTGATCGCCTTGTACGCGCTGTCGGCCAGCTTGTAGGCCTTGGGTGTCAGTTGCTGGGCGGCGGAAGCCGGCGCCTGCCAGGCCAGCGACACGGCGATCGCCAGTGCGCTCAATCGCGCGCAGCGCTTGAGGCCGGCCGCGATCGGGAGTGTTGAATGCTTCATGCCTGTTCTCCCGAGGGTTTTTGCACGGGAGCGCCCTGCTGCGCTGCCGGGTCGCCGTCGCGTATGCGGACGAGTTCGACGAAGCGCGAGTGCCGGGAGAGTTCGGCGGCAATCTCCGCATCGCACGCGATGAAGTAGGCCACGTTCGATCGGGCGCCGCGCCGCACGACATCCTGCTCGTCCTGCGACAGCGGCCGCCCGACCGCGATGTTCAACGTGCCGTCGTCCGCGGTCGAGAAGGGGACGGCGCGATACGCGTACTGCAGCTCGAATGCCAGCGAATCCGCGAAGTGGCCCACCGCGACGTTGCCGAGGCTCACGCGGGGCAGCTCGGCCTGCTCGGCGATCGCATCCGCCAGCGATTCCGCGGATATCGCGCAGCCTTCGACCAGCAGTTCCCCGAGCCGCCTGCCGCAGGTCAGCTGCTTCTCCAGGCTCGCCTGCAATTGCTCCAGTGTCACCACGCCCCAGCCGACCAGGATCTCGCCGACTTTCAGGCGCACTTTCCCGAGCGCTTCGTTCGACAGGTAGGTATGGCTGGTCTTGTCCCATGCGATGGGCTTGCCGGTCACCAGGTGGCGGATATAGATGCGCCACGCGCGACACACCGCGTAGAAGTTGATCAGGTTGTTGACGAACATCCGCGGAATCGAGAGCAGCCCCTGGGTCGGGCCGTTCAGCTTGCTGACGAAATGGAAGCGCTGCCCGGCGCGCGCAAACAGCATCGCGGTGTTGATCCACAGCAGCGGTGCAACCCAGTCGGCCGCCATGACGAGCGAGGCGCCGTTCGGGATGACATGGCCGGCTCTCTGGAGCGCGCCCAGCAGCAGGAAGTTGAGCAGCACGCCATAGGCAATGACCGAAAACAGCGAGGTCACGATGCCCTTGCGATCGTGGAAGAACATGTATCGGGTGAGCAGGTTGCCTTTCCAGCCGAGTTGCTCCCATCCCTGAAAGGCAATGCCGAGGATCCAGCGCGTGCGCTGACGGTACGCGGTACGAAATGTTTTCGGAAAGTACTCGCGCGTGGCCAGCAGGTTTCGGCTGACGACGCCACCCTGTGCGCGCTTGTCGGTGTCATCGCGCGCGATCCCCGTCAGCGGAATGCATGCGAAGGTTTCCTTCATCCCCAGGTCTCTCAACCGGAAGCTGAAGTCGTAATCCTCGGTCAGCGAACTGGTGTTGAACGGAGAGCCGTTGCGTTCCTTCATCGCTGCTTCGATCGAGCGCCTGCTGTAGCACGACGCCACGCCCGCGCCCGGGACGACGCCGGTCAGCCGCGCACGCACCGGCACATCCTTCTGGTGCGTCTCGCTGAAGTCGTCCAGGTAGCAGCCGGCGACGAACTCGTTCCATTTCCGCGGCAACGACAGCACGGGAAGCTGGACCAGGTCGCTATCCGCCACCGCGTGGTTGAGGTACTTGAGTTCGACCGGATGAATGACGTCCTCGCAGTCGTGCATGACGACGCCCGCGAACTGAATGTGATGGACCGATTCGTAACGCAGGATGGCTTCGATGATCCAGTTCAGGCAGTCGGCCTTGCAGGTCGGCCCGTCGTTCATCACGGTCGCGCGCGTGACCCTGCCCGGATATCGGCGGACCATCCGTTCGACCTCGGCCGTGGTTTCGGCATCGTTGTGATAGGTGCCGACGAAGATCACGTATCGCTCGTACTCGAGCGTCGCCAACGTGTTCTCGATCATCTTGGCGATCACGTCGTACTCTTTCCACGCCGGCACCATCAGCGCCAGATGCCGCTCTTCCAGCGCGCGCAGCATGCCGATATCAACCGTTTGCGATTTTTCTCGGCGCAGGATGCGACGGATTTCAAAGGACCAGTAGCAGGCATCCAGCGTGAGGTCATCCAGGGTGCTTACCAGGATGACGATTGCGGTCACAATGGCGACAAGGTTGAGTGCGTATAAATACGTACTCCAAATCATGTTATCCATCATTCTTTCCGCGTTTTATCTTTTATCTGGTTATTCCCCCTCGTATCGACGCAAGACGAAACCTTCCCGTCCTCGTCGCCCCCGTCACGTCCACTCCGCGGCTTGCGCCACGCGAATGCCCGCCGCTCGAAAAAGCGCTGCGCAGGGCGCGAACTTCCTCGATGTGGCCACGTTGCATCGCGCGCGATGCAACGTGTTCAGTGGATGACTTTTTGACCGCCCGTTTCCTGCTTTGCCTGCCTCCGTCCCTGCATGCTTCAACGCTTGCAACCGCTCTCCACCCGACGCACGCGCAGTGCCCCCGCGCACCGACTCCGCAGCACACAGTTCATCAAGCAAGTCGTGCGCCATCGCTGCTCGACCCTTGAGCTTGCGGGCGTCGAACGGCGCGGCACAGGATCGGCCCGCAGAATCCGAGCCAAATGTTTCAGTGCTGAAACACGCACTCGATCGACCGGATGACACATCGTTTTCAGACCCTCTGGCGGGCCTCAGCGGCGGCTCTCGTGAAATCGTCGCGCGATTCGAGCGGTGGCCGGCGGAACGGATGGGCGTTGAACCGGAAACACGGCACCTCGGTCGTCATTGCGCATGCGTTCCAATCGCGACGATTGCAGCGTTGCATCCTTGCGACGCGCAGCGATTAACTGGTTTTCCCTGAATCGTACGAACATGTTTTTCGCGTTTGTCCGATTTAATTCGTGACACCGCCGCGTTGCATGCCTGAAACGTTTTATCGACACATTTTTGAGCTGTGTCGACGCGTCAATTTTGTCCCCTTGGCGCTATGCCCATTTGCGACGGATGGTACGGTTCTAGCTTGAAAGTCAAACCATCTCCTCCCGGATTTATTTGTCTGGTTTCAATTGCGCAGCAGAATTTAACGACATGGCGCCCCGATTCCGGATGGTGATTCGACGTGCTCGTTTCGCTAACGAGATGAACTTATTTTGCATATCAAAGGATGAAAATCATGCCTTCGCATCGCAATCAATCTTTTCGAAACGGGTTGAGCGCCGCCGGGTCAATCGCGGCATTGATCACGACGCTCGTCTTCGCCGTCGGCGTTCAGGATGTGGGTGCGCAGCAGACGAGTAATTCTTCTGCCTCGAAGATCAAGCCGCCGCCGCTGCCGAACGGCTCGGCGCACGTCAATGTGAAAGCCGGCATGTCCGACGAGGATTGGGAAAAGGCGTACAAGGAAACGGGCCGCCCGAAGTTCAGCAAGAAGTCTGTCAGTAAATCCAACGGCAATGTGGAACGCGACTAGGGAGAAACGGCCATGAAAAAGATCTTGATCGTCATCGCCCTGCTTGCGGGGCTCGCGCAAATGACATTGCCGGGCACCGCGCACGCGCAGGCCACCACCGCCCATACGCTCATCCTGTACGACAATCCGGCCAACGATCCGTTTTCGAAGCTGGGACTGATGTACAGCATCATGCTGAGGAACCTGCTGGGCCACTTCAATACGACGGTCGATATGGTTCCGATCCAGAACTACACGGCCGGCATGGTCGGGAG
Source organism: Burkholderia lata (assembly GCF_000012945.1). Lineage (NCBI taxonomy): Bacteria > Pseudomonadati > Pseudomonadota > Betaproteobacteria > Burkholderiales > Burkholderiaceae > Burkholderia > Burkholderia lata. The sequence continues at coordinate 3,013,242 of NC_007511.1, read as the reverse complement.
CCACGACGCGACGTTCTATATCGGCGACTACTACAACAACCCGATTCCGACGGCGTTCATGAGCGACGTGATGACCACCACGAAGACGGTGGTCTGGTTCAAGTACAACCTGTGGCAACTGGCATGGAACACGGCCTACACGTTCAACCAGACCTTCGGGTTCAGCTTCCTGGGCCTCGCCGGGATGAACGCGACGCCTTCGGCGAGCAATCCGAATCCCGGTTTCTACGACACCGTCACGTACAAGAACCTGTCGATGGTCAAGTACTACGCGTATAACGCGTCGACCGGCGTCATCAGCGCCGATCCGGATGTCGGCCTGACCCAGATCAATACCACCAAGGCGCAAGCGCTCGTCACCATCAAGAACAGCCAGAGCGGGGCAACCACGCCCTACATCGTGCGCTCGGGCAACTTCTGGTACTTCGCGGACATGCCGTTTTCCTATATCGGACCGACGGATCGCTACCTGGTGATTTGCGACATCCTGCACGACATCCTGCAGACCAATGCACCGGTGAATCATCGTGCGCTCGTCCGCCTGGAGGACCTCGACGCGTACACGACCACGAGTTCGATGCAGCTGCTGACGAACTACATGTACTCGAAGAAAATCCCGTTCACGATGGCCACCATCCCGTTGTATACGGACCCGAACGGCTATTACAACGGCGGCGTGCCGGAGACGATCCACCTGGCGCAGGCAACGGGCCTCAAGAAAGCGCTGAATTACGCGCTCTTGCGCGGCGGCTCGATCGTGATGCACGGCTATACGCACCAGTACGATTCGACGCCGAACCTGCTGAATGCCGTCAGCGGCAGCGACTACGAGTTCTGGTATGCGGTGCAGAACCGGCCGGTCGATGAGGACTCCATCCCATGGGCGGAAGGCAGAATGGCCGATGGCCTGCTCGAGTTCACGACCAACGGCTACAAGATCGTCGGCTTTGCCGCGCCGCAGTACCAGATGTCGCCGGCCGCATCGGCAGCCACGGCGCTCACGTTCCCGACCACGTTCCAGCGGGCCGTGTATTACACCGCGACCAATCCGCAACTCGGAACGGGGGCGGCCAACCAGGACTTTTCCGCCGGGCAGTTTTTCCCGTACATCATCAATTCCGATTACTACGGGCAGCGGATCGTTCCGGAGAACCTGGGCAGCGTGCAGTACAACATCTGCAATATCGACCCGTTCTCGTGCATCACGTACACGTGGCAGCAAATCGTGACCAATGCGCAGTATGGCCTGGCGGTGCGGGACGGTTTCGCGTCCTTCTTCTTCCATCCGTACTGGCTTGAACCGGATCTCGGATTGCCGGCGTACCAGGACTTCCAGAGCATGATTACCGGCATTACGAATCTCGGCTACAAGTGGGTGGACGGCACGACGGCCAAGTGACGCCGACGTAGCGACAACCTCGTGCGACCCGCATTGGCAACGCGGGTCGCACGTTTGCGTTTGATCGGCTACGATGACGCGCAGGCATGCTTCCGGGGAACCAGCGATGACCACGTACGCGATCCCGGCCTGGCGCAGGATTCGACAGCGTATGGGCCGGTTCCGGCTTGCAGCGCGACCGGGCTCGCCCGCCGTCGCGCCGCGTTCGCCTCGCGCGGCGACGCTCGCGGCGATCGGTGCATCGCTCGTCGTGGCCGCCTGCAGCTGGACCGCGCACGACGTGCACGCGGACGGCATCGTCTGGCAGCTGGACAACGCGACGACCAATCCGGTCGGCAGCTGGCAGATACTCGGCATACACGATCTGCTGATTCAGTGGACCGTCGTCGACGATACGGCGTTCATCGCCAACACCCGCATCCAGCCTGCCGCGCATCTTCCCGACTGGGAACGTATCGGCCGTGAGCCGTGGGCCCGCAACGTGATCCTGGGGCTGGCCGGCTACCAGGACGAAAAACGGGCGCGCACCCATCTGTCGACGCTTGCCGACCAGTCGCTGGAAGTGGCGCACGCAACGGTCCCGCTGCATGTCACCGGCTACTACTTCCCGGTCGAGATCGATCCGACCTGGCAGGACGCGCCCAAGCTCGCCGCGATCCTGCAACGGCTGCCGCGCCCGCTCTGGGTGAGCGTGTACGACCAGACCAATATCGGCGGAAAGGCGCTCGCGGAGTGGCTCGCCGCGTGGCTGCCCGCGGACGTCGGCGTGTTCTTCCAGGACGGCTGCGGCGTCTATGCCCGCGAGCCGTATGTCGCGCGCAGCTACCTCGACGAGCTGGTCGCACGGTTGGGCAAGCAACGCGTGCGGGTCATCGCCGAGGCGTTCCGGCCCGCCGAGCGGGGCGGGTTCCGTTCAGCGAGCGCCGACGAGTTGAGCAAGCAGCTGGTGGCGTATCGCGGCTATCCCGTCTATCTGTTCGACGGTCCGCACTATGTGTCGGACGACCTCACGCACGCGCTTTCGACGTGGAAACCCAAGCCGCCGCCGGCCACGCCCTCCGGGACGCCGCACTGATTCGGTTCGATTCCGGCAAGCGGTGCAGGGTAAGCGCACAAGCGCATGGCGAAACAATCGTCGAGATTGGCTTTCCGCCGGCAACACACGCCCGCAACCCGGTGTCGTCGCGCCGCTGGACGGGGCGTTTCGCTGCTCCCGCCTGAGCCCCATGTGATGACCAAACCGCAAGACCTAGTGCATAGATATCGTTTGCCGCGGCCTTAATGACTATCGACAATCGTGGCTCGATTTCACCGCCGTGGCGCCAGAAGCGCCGCGGTGGCCGGTATCTGGCGGCTATCCCGGCCGTCCGCGCCATCCAGCTTACGACGACATGTACGCGTTCACTCCCTCATTCCAGAATCCCGCCGGCTCGCCGATCCGCGAGCTGTTCAAGTACCTGTCCGAACCGGGCATGATTTCCTTCGCCGGCGGCTATCCGGCCAGCGACCTGTTCGACGTCGACGGCCTGAACGCAGCCGCCGAGCGTGCGTACGCGCAGCCCGTGCGCTGCCTGCAATACGGCCCGACCGACGGCCTCGCCGAACTGAAGCAGCAACTGATCGCGCTGATGGGGCGCCGCGGCGTCGCGTGCACGCCGGCCGAACTGCTCGTCACGACCGGTTCGCAGCAGGGCCTCGACCTGCTGCTGCGCGTGATGGTGTCGCCCGGCGACGTCGTGCTGACCGAGCAACCGGCTTACCCGGCGACGCTGCAGGCAATGCGTCTGCAGCAGGCGCGCATCGTGACGATTCCGGTCGACGGCGCGGGCCTCGACGTCGATCGTCTCGGCGAACAGCTCGCGTCCGGTGCGATTGCGCAGCCGAAGCTGCTCTACACGGTGCCGACCTTCGCAAATCCGACGGGCGCGACGCTCACGCGCGAGCGCCGGCTGAAGCTGCTGCGTCTCGCGGTGCAATACCGCTTCCTGATCATCGAGGACGATCCGTACGGCGACCTGCGTTTCGCGGGCGAAGCCGTGCCGTCGATGCTCGCACTCGCCGATGAAGTGGACGGTGCGCGCGACTGGATCGTGCATTTCGCGAGCCTGTCGAAGATCGTCGCGCCTGGGCTGCGCGTGGGCTGGACGATCGCGCCGGCCGAGATCGCGCGGCGCTGCGTGATCGCGAAGCAGACGGTCGATCTGTGCAGCACGCCGTGGACCCAGGCGGTGGCCGCCGAGTATCTGGCCGACGGTGCGCTCGAACGCCATCTGCCGCGCATCACGGCCGCCTACCAGCGCAAATGCGAGGCGATGTGCGACGCGTTGCGCGACGGCCTGGGCGATGCGATCGAATTCCATCGTCCCGAAGGCGGGATGTTCGTGTGGGCGCGGATCGGCGCGGTGTCGTCGGACGTGCTGCTGCAACAGGCGATCGCGAACAAGATCGTGTTCGTGCCGGGCAAGGCATTCTTCGCGGACAACGTCGACGCGGCCTCGCTGCGCCTGTCGTTCGCCGCGCCGGACGTCGACGCGATCCGGGAAGGCGTGGCGCGCCTCGTGCGCGCGTATGGCGCGGCGCTGGCCGCGTGAGGAGACCACAACGTGAATATCACCGTCAATGAAGTCGTATCGATGAGCGCGGCGCCGGGCGCGGGCGATAACCGGCCGGTTGCACACCGGTCGTCGCAGATCAGCGCGGGGCCGCAGTATGTGGCCGACGTGCTCGGCCGCTTCGGCACGGAGCCGGCAGCCGACCTCGGCGAAGCCGCATCGGTCGTACTCGGCTACAACTGAGCTGCACGGCGACGGCGGGCGTGCCGCACGCGTGCCGTCGCCGCTGCAAACGGTTAAGCTGGCGCGATCGCAACCTGCACGATCGCTGCTTCGACATGCCCGACTCCACTTCCGAATCGCTCGCGCAAACGTACGAGCGCTTGTGGTCCTGCCTTGAATCCGGCGTGAGCGCGCAGCGCTCGCCGTTCACGATGCTGCAGGCCGCGACGCTCGGCATCGACGGCGCGCCGAAGGTGCGCACGATCGTGTTGCGTCAGGTGAGCCGCGTCGATCGCGTGCTGTCGTTTCATACCGATGCGCGTTCGGAGAAGGTCGCCGAGCTGCGCCGCGATCCGCGTATCGCGCTCGTCGCCAACGATCTCGATGCGCTCGTGCAGATTCGTGTGGAAGGTGTGGCATCGATCTGCAACGACGAAGCGCAACGCCGCGCGATCTGGCAATCGAGCCGTCCGCATACGCTGCTGATGTATCGCGCACCGTTGCCGCCGGGCACACCGGTCGAGTCGCCGGAAGCCGCGCATGTCGACAGCGCCGCATCAACCGATGACGGCTACGGCAACTTCTGCCTGCTTCACGTGACCGTGACGCGCATCGACTGGCTCGAACTGGCGCGCGCCGGCCATCGCCGCGCGGCATTCGACTTGCATGAAGGCGGCTACGAGGGCCGCTGGATCGCGCCCTGAGTGCGCTCGGGGGCCGTCCGTCAGGACGTGATCTTTCACGAGCCGCGTTCGACGAGATTGGCCAATGCCGCGGCGAGGTACTGCTCGGCGTCATCGATCGACGGGACCATCGCGGGCGCCGTGACTTCTCCCCAGAACGGCAGGCGCCACTGCGGATCGGAGCGATGCCCCAGGACGACGGCCCGATAAAGACCATCAGGCCGTCGGGCAATCAGCGTGACCAGATGGTGATCGGCGCGATGCGTTTCGGCAACGGACATCTCGCCGGGCATCAGCACGCCCGTCCAGATGCCACCGTACTTTTCTTCCCATCCCATCGGACCACCTCCTCACGCCATGACGCCCGGCGCCTAGGCGTTGTTTTCCGCGCCGCGACTGCTGGCTGAATCGGGGCGCTGCCCGTCCGACACCACCTGCGCGGCCATCCACTCGCGCATCACGACGATTGCATCGTCGTCGCGCCGCTCGGCCGGATACACGAGATAGAACCCCACCGATAGCGGAAACGCGAAATCGAACGGCTTGCACAGCCTGCCCGCGGCGATGTCGCGCTCGACGAGCGGATCGGTCGCAAGCGCGATGCCCTGGCCGGCGACGGCCGCATCGATCGCGAGCGACGTCTGGTTGAAGCGCAGCCCCTTGTGCGGATCGAGGTCGACGGGCTCGGGCATCGCGGCGAGAAACTCGGGCCACAGGTCGTGCGCGTCGTGCAGCAGCACGTGGCCCGCGAGCGCGCGCGGCGAGGCGGGCGCGGCCAGTAGCGCCGGGCTGCACACCGCACACACGTCGAGCGGGAACAGCGCATGCGTGGCGAGATGCTTGCCGAACGGTGGCTTGCCGTAGCGGATCGCGAGATCGACGCCGTCGTGGCGGAACGTCGCGATCTGCGGGTCGGCGATCACGCGCACGTCGTAGTCGGGATGCGCATCGGTGAACTGCGCGAGCCGCGGGATCAGCCATTTCGACGCGAACGACGGCGTCGTGCTGATGGTCAGCGCGGCGCGCCGCTTCACTAGCTTGTCGGTCGCGTCGGCGATCGCGTGCAGTGCGCGCTGCACGTCGGAGAAGTAGGCGGCGCCGTCGTGCGTCAGCGCGAGGCCGCGCGGCAGGCGTTCGAACAGTTTCAGGCCGAGCACGTCCTCCAGGTGGCGCACCTGCTGCGCGACGGCGCCCTGCGTGACGCCGATCTCGTCGGCGGCGGCGCGGAAATTGAGGTGCCGTGCGGACACTTCGAACGCGCGAAGCGCGTTCAGCGGCGGCAGGCGGGAGGGGCGAGGCGGCATCTTCAGGCTGTAGAAAAACTATCGGCTGGAGGCAGAAATACTGGTTCGACAGTCGTGATTGATGCGCCTACATTACCACCATGGCGCGCCGAACGGCGGCTGCGCGGTGGCGGGATTCGAACGAGGAGCATATCGTGACTGTAGAAAAAGTAGCGTTGATCACGGCGGCAGGCAAGGGCATGGGCGCGGCGATCGCGCGCGAACTGGCGGCGACGGGCTATCGCGTCGCGCTGATGTCGCCGTCGGGCAGCGCGGTGGCGCTCGGCGAGGAGCTGGGCGGGTTCGGCATCCAGGGCTCGGTGACGGAAGAGGCCGACATTGACCGGCTCGTGCAGGAAACGGTCGCGCGCTACGGTCGCATCGATGCGGTCGTGAACAACACCGGGCATCCGCCGAAGGGCGATCTGCTGGCGATCACCGACGACAACTGGCACGCGGGGCTCGACCTGATCCTGCTGAACGTGGTGCGCGTGATGCGCCGTGTGACGCCGATTTTCCAGAAGCAGGGCGGCGGCGCGGTGGTCAACATCTCGAGCTTCGCGGCGGACGCGCCCGAGCAGCCGATGCCCGTTTCGTCGGCATTGCGCGCCGCGCTGAGCGCGTGGACGCGTCTTTACGCGGAACGCTACGCGGCCGAGAACATCCGGATGAACGCGGTGCTGCCGGGCTTCATCGACAGCTGGCCGGAAACGCCGGAGATCGTCGCACGCATTCCGGCAGGCCGCTTCGGCAAGACCGGCGAGATCGCGAAGACGGTCGCATTCCTGCTGTCGGACGGCGCGGGCTACATCACCGGGCAGAACATTCGCGTCGACGGCGCGATCGTCAAGGCGCTCTGAGCGTTGCACCGGCGAGCGGCCGCAGGGGCCGGGCCGCTCGCCGCGCAACCGCTACAAACGCGTACAAATCAGACAAATCCGGGATACATCAGACCTTTCAAATGGGCGACGCCGCGTGACGAGGGCGCGCCGGATTGAAAGCCTGGGCGCGTTTCCCGCGCGCGGCATGTTCACTTTCCACTTCACGAAAGGAGATGCCGAACGATGTCTTCCACACCGTTTTCCCCAATGCGTCGCCACCTGCTGGCCACCTCCGTGGCCGCCGGGGTCTCGGCGATGCTGCCCACCGCGCTGCATGCGGCGACCGGCGCCAGCGGCATACGCCCGTTCACCGCGCACATTCCCGATGAAGCTGTGGCCGACCTGCGCCGTCGCATTGCCGCGACGCGCTGGCCGGGCCGCGAGACCGTCGCCGACGAATCGCAAGGCGTGCGGCTCGCGCGCATGCAGGCGCTGCTGCGTTACTGGGGCAGCGACTACGACTGGCGTAAGGGCGAGGCGCGCCTGAACGGTTTCCCGATGTTCATCACGGAAATCGACGGGCTCGACATTCATTTCATCCACGTGCGTTCGCGCCACGAGAACGCGATGCCGATGATCATGACGCACGGCTGGCCGGGCTCGATCTTCGAATTGCTGAAGGCGATCGGCCCGCTGACCGATCCGACCGCGCATGGCGCGAGCGCGGACGATGCGTTCCACGTCGTCGTGCCGTCGTTGCCGGGCTTCGGCTTCTCGGGCCGGCCGACGCAGACCGGCTGGGGTTCCGACCACATCGCGCGCGCATGGGGCGAGCTGATGGCGCGGCTCGACTATACGCGCTTCGTGTCGCAGGGCGGCGACTGCGGCTCGGTGATCTCGCACCGGATGGCGATGCAGCGCGTGCAGGGCCTGGCCGGGATTCACGTGAACATGCCGGCGACGGTGCCGCCGGATATCGCGACGCTGCTCGCGACCGATGCGCCCGCACCGGCTTCGCTGTCGCCGAAGGAGAAGGCCGCGTACGAGAAGCTTGCGACGTTCTATCGCGACAACTGCGGCTACTCGGCGATGATGGTCACGCGCCCGCAGACGGTCGGCTATGCGCTGGCCGATTCGCCGTCCGGGCAGGCTGCGTGGATGTACGACAAGATCTCGCAATGGACATACAGCGGTGGCGTGCCCGAACGCTCGATTCCGCGCGACGAGATTCTCGACGACATTTCGCTGTACTGGCTGACGAACACCGCGACGTCCGCCGCGCAGATCTACTGGGAGGATCACTCGAACAACTTCAACGCAGTGGATATCTCGCTGCCGGCCGCGATCACGGTGTTTCCGGGCGAGATCTATCAGGCGCCGCGCAGCTGGGCCGAGCGCAGTTATCACAACCTGATCTACTTCAACGAAGTCGACAAGGGCGGGCATTTCGCGGCATGGGAGGAGCCGGAACTGTTCGCTCGTGAAGTGCGTGCCGGGTTCCGGCCGTTGCGGCGCGTGTAAGCGAAGGGAGTGTGACGAACGCGGGCCGGGGGCATGCGGCCTGCGTTCGTTCCTGCCGTCCGCTTCGACGAGATCGTGAAGCCGGTCACATAGCGTCAATCCACTGCGTGCCCACGCCCTTCCTCAAGCAATCGCCGGTAGGGCGACAGCGCCGCGAACAGCAACCACGCGGCCAATGCCGCCGCGATCGTGCAGACGATGCCGATCGAATGGCCGGTCATCTTCGGGTTGCCGAATACGCGGTCCGTGACGAGCGCAATCAGCGTCGGTCCGAGTCCGAAGCCGATCAACTGGGCAAAGAACGAGTAGAGCGCCCCGACGATGCCGCGCATCCGGCTGGGTGCGACGTTCTGCAGTGTCGCGGCCATGCAGCCGGTCGGCAGGCTGAAGAAGAACACGGTGCCGGCCGCTGCCGCCAGCGCGCCCTGCGTGCCGGGTGCGAACGGAATGCTGGCGCAGCAGATCATCATGGGAATCATCGAGATCGCGGCGGTACGCAGCGGCGCATCCTCGTAGCCCCGATTTTCGAGCCGGCGGGAAATCCATGGCCCGGTCAGCACGCCCGCGATGCCGAAGCCGACGACCAGCAAGCCGAAGCGGAATCCGACCTGTGCCGCGGGCATCCCGTGCGCGCGAATCAGGTAAGCGGGCATCCACGCCGGCATGCCGAGCACGACGATCGCCAGCATGCCGACACCCAGCAGGATGCGCGCGTAGAACCTGCGTCGCTCCCAAAGAAACGCGAACGATTCGCGGGTCGAGTACTGACGCTCGTCCGTGCTGCCGCCGGCGACCTTGCCGCGCACCGGCTCCCGCACCGTCAGCCACACCAGCAACGCGAACAGGATGCCCGGCAACCCGATCAGCACGAACGCAAGCTGCCAGGTCTCGAATCCGGCGAGCATCGGGATATGCTGGTGGACGTCGCGCGCGAACGAGATCACGAGGCCGCCGGCGACGAGCGAGAGCCCCCCGCCGAGCAACGGGCCGAGGACGAAGACACTCATCGCGCGTGGCATCTGCTTGGCCGAAAAGCAGTCGGCGATCATCGACAGTGCAACCGGGAACACGCAGGCTTCGCTGGCGCCGACGCCGAAGCGCGCGAGGAACAAGCCTTCGAATGTCGTGGCCTTGCCGCACAAGGCCGTGAACATGCACCACAGACAGATGCCGATCAGCAGGATGTTGCGACGGTTGGTGATGTCGACGAGACGGCCGAACAGCGGCGACGCGATCAAGTACGCGGAAATGAACGCAATGCCCTGAACGAGACTGAGCTGGGTGTCGGAGATCGCCAGCGAATGGCGGATCGGGTCGACGAGCAGGTTGAGGAGCTGGCGATCGATGTATGCAAGCGAATACGCGAGCATCAGAACGATCAGGATGTACCACGAGCGCAGGCTGTCATGCCCAGGACGAACCGCGGTTCGGACCGCTGGCGAGTCGCTCGGGCCGCCGGCAGGCGGGACTTCATTCACGGCATGCTTCATATCTCCTCCGTTGTCATCATTCAGTTGTTTTAACTATTGTTTGGCGAACCCGGAAGACGCGGCACGGGAGACGGTAGGTTCATGCCGTCATTCGACGCAGCGTCAAACCGGTAAAGCGCGGCTTCGTCGAGCCGGTGGTCATGCGCTCGCGTTGCCGGACGATGCACCGCGCACCGCCGTCATGCGGATGGCCTGCATCGCCGGCGGACACGCGCGATGTGCGGTTGCCGGGGCCGAAGCCCAGCGCGGGCGCGACGGTCCGGGTCGTCACGCACGCGTCGTCGTCAGATGAACACCGCCTGCGCGCGATACGCGTCGATGCGTGCTTCAGGCAGCCAGTCCCGCAGTGCGACGACTGCGTTTTCGGTACTCAACGCCGCAGGCGCCTCGGGGCGCGCGGCCGGCGTGCGCGAAAAACGCGGGCCGGGCGCCGGGTGCGTCACGCCGTCCAGGTCGACGAACATGCCGCGTGCCTGAGCGTGCGGGTGGCTCGGTGCTTCGTCGAAGTCGAGTACCGGTGCGACGCACACGTCGAGGTGGCCGAGCCGTTGCGTCCATTCGTCGCGCGTGCGTTCCCTGAATTTCTCGGCCAGCACCTGCTTGGCCTGCGGCCACTGCGTGCGATCCATCTGCGCCTGCAGCAGCGGGTGGTCCTGCAGGTCGAGTTGTTCGAGCAGCAGCCGATAGAACTTGCTTTCGATGGGGCCGACGCTCACGTACTTGCCGTCCGCGCAGGCGTAGACCTCGTAGCAGTGCGCGCCGGTGTCGACCAGGTTGGTGCCGCGTGCGTTGTCGAGCATGCCGGCCGCATGCAGGCCCATCATCACCGTCATGATCGACGCGACACCGTCCACCATCGCGGCGTCTACCACCTGGCCCTGGCCGGAGCCGCGCGCTTCGAGGATGCCCGCGAGCAGCCCGAACGCGAGATACAGTGAGCCGCCCGCATAGTCGCCGAGCACGTTGAGCGGTGGCGTTGGCGCTTGCCCCGCGCGGCCCATCGCGTGCAGTGCGCCGGTGATTGAGATGTAGTTCAGGTCGTGCCCGGCCACCTGCGACAGCGGGCCGTCCTGCCCCCAGCCGGTCACGCGGCCGTAGACGAGGCGCGGGTTGCGCGCGAGGCACGGTTCGGGCCCGAGGCCGAGGCGCTCCATCACGCCGGGGCGAAACCCTTCGATCAGCGCGTCGGCGTTGGCGATCAGGTCGAGCACCATGTCGACGGCGGCCGGATCCTTCAGGTCGACGCGAATCGACTTGCGGTTGCGCAGCCCGAGATCGAACTGCACCGGGCGCGGTGCGCCGATGCCGGACGGCTCCTTGCGATCGACGCGGATCACGGTGGCACCGAGGTCGGCGAGGAACATCGCGGCCAGCGGCCCGGGGCCGATGCCCGCGATCTCGACGATCTTGATGCCGGCCAACGGGCCGGAACGGGAGGGGGCTGCGGGCATGATCAGATCACTCCCGCGTCGCGCAGTTGTTGCAGTCGCTCTTCCGGCAGCTTGAGCAGCTCCCGGTAGATCTCGTCGTTGGCGGCGCCGAGTGCCTGCGCGGGCTGGTCGAACTGTACAGGCGTCCCGGACAGCTTGATCGGCAGGCCCATGCCCATCGCGTTGACGTCGGCGAGGCCCGGGTGCTCGAGCCGCACCACGGCGCCGCGCTCCTGCAGCGCCGGGTCATGCAGCACCTCCTGGGGCGAGCGCACTTTCGCGGCGGGAACGCCGCGCTTTTCCTGCAGTTCGCGAATGACTTCCTCGCTCGTGTGCTGCTGCGTCCATGCTTCGATGAGCGTGTTCAGCCCTGCTGCGTGCGTCATGCGCGGGCCGCGCGTGGCATAGCGTGGGTCGGTCAGCAGCTCGGGTTGTCCCATGGCTTCCGTGAGGCTCTGGAACCAGTCGGGCTGGAACGCGACGAGTGCGACGTGACCGTCTTTCGTGCGGTAGACGCCGAACGGCACCAGGCGGTCCTGGAAATTGCCCGAGCGCTTGGGGTAGCCGTGTGCGTGGAAGATGTCGAAATGCTCCTCGGCCACGAGCGATGCGAGGCAATCGAGCATGGATACCTGCACTTGTTGCCCTTCGCCCGTCTTGCCCCGATGAATCAGTGCGGCGAGGATGCCGTTCACCGCGAACAACGGCGCGATCATGTCGGCCATCGGAATCCCGATGCGTGTGGGCGGGCCGTCGGCGAACCCGGTCACGTCCATGATCCCCGACAGTGCCTGGACGATGATGTCCATGCCCTTGAGCTTCGGGTAGGGGCTTGGCTCGCCAAACGCCTTGACCGATGCATAGACGATCTTCGGGTTGACTTGCCGAACACGCTCGTAGTCCACGCCCAGGCGCGCCGTGACGCCTTCGCTGGCGTTCTCGATGACGACGTCCGATTCCTTGACCAGCTCCATGAACAGCGCGCGGCCCTGTTCGGATTTCAGGTCGAGCGTGATGCTTTTCTTGTTTCGCGCGCGGTTGAGGGTGGTCAACGACACTTCGTCGTCGCCCTTCACGCCGAAGTGGACGCCGTCGTTGCCGACGTATGGGGGATTGTTGCGCGCGATGTCGCCGCCGCCGGGGGACTCGACACGAATGACCTCGGCGCCCAGGCCGCCGAGCAGCAGGGAGCCATAGGGGCCCGCGAGCGCGACGGTCAGGTCGAGTACGCGGATGCCTTCCAATGGTTTGGTAACTGACATACGTTGTCTCCGGAAAACCTGTGTGCGACCGAGGCCCGTCCTTGCTTCGACGAGCTCGCGTCCTCGACCGGTTTTTCTATTGGAACGTGGGCGCCCGTCGATCGCCGGACCGACGGGGGCTCACGGCTCGTCAGTACGATTTGGGCAATCCGAGCTTGCGCTCGGCGATGTTCGACAGAATGAGTTGCGGGGTGACGGGGGCGATGTAGCCGATCCACGCCTCCCGCATGAACCGCTCGACGTGATACTCCTTCGCGTAGCCGAAGCCGCCGTGCGTGAGGATCGCGGTCTGGCATGCCTGCATGCAGGCCTCGGACGCGAGCAGCTTCGCGGCGTTCGCCTCCGAGCCGCAGGACAGCCCCTTGTCGTAGAGTTCTGCGGCGGCCAGCATCATGTGATTGGCTGCCTCCAGCTCGGCCCAGTTGCGGGCCAGCGGATGCTGGACACCCTGGTTCTGACCGATCGGGCGACCGAACACGACGCGATCCTTCGCGTATTGCGTCGCGATCTTGAGTACGGCGCGGCCCATGCCGACCTGCTCGGCGGCAACGAAGACGCGCTCGGCGTTCATCCCGTGGA